>DASRKB010000209.1:0-3082 GCA_035649175.1 Burkholderiales bacterium
CGGCATGCGCGCGAAGAGCAGCACGAGCAGCGCGATCATGCCGATGAGACCGACCGCCGTCGGGCTCATCGGCGGATGGTCCGCCAGGCCAGGGCGAGGAGCACCACCGTGAAGAGCGCCATGCTGACCCCGGTGAGCACCTGGAAGGGGAAAAGGTCGATCTTCAGCATGTTGGTGGCTTCGCCGCGGCTCTTCGACTCGAAGGCGTAGACCACCGACTGCCAGGCCATCAACCCCGTCACGCCCGCGCCCGCGAGATGTAGGAGCGCGTTCAGCCAGCGCATCGCCGGGCGGTCGAGCAGCGGGCCGAGCACGTCGACGGCGACGTGCCCGCCGCTCGCCGCGCAATACGGCAGGGCGAGGAAAACGATCAGCGCCATGGCGAGCTCGGTCATCTCGTAGGCGCCGAGGAAGGGCAGCCGCAGCACGTAGCGCATCACCACGTCGAACGCGATGAGCGCCATGAGGCCGAGGAGCACCACGCCCCCGCCGATGGCGAGGACGCGGAGCGCGCGGTCGAACATCTAGGCGGCGTCTGGAGCGGTCAGGCGCCCTTGAAGCCGGCCCGGCGCAGCATATCGCGCGCCGGCACACCCTTGCCTTCCATCTCCTTGATCCACTCGTCGATGATCGGGCGCAGCTGCTTGGAGATGCGCTCCTGCTCCGACTTGGGCAGCTCGTAGACGTCCGCCTTGCCGCGCACGCTCGCCACCGACTCCTCGGCGCGCTTGATGTACACGCCGGTCGCCTTGCGCGAAAGCTCGCGTCCCGAGAGCTTGTCGATCGCCGCGCGCGCGCTGGGCGAGAGGCTGTCGTACTTCTTCTGGTTCATGGCGATGAGGAACACCGAGCGGCCGAAGATCGGGCCCGCGATGGTGTAGCCCTTGGCGACCTCGCCGAGCTTGAAGTCGAGGATGGTGGTGAAAGGCACCATCGCGCCGTCCATCGTGCCGCGCTCGAGTCCGGGGTAGACCTGGGTGATCGGTGCGGCGATCGGCACGCCGCCCATGTACTCGATCTGCTTCGCCTGCGCGGCGGAGGGGGCGCGGATGCGCAGCCCTTTCAGGTCCTCCATCGTGCGGTACGCCTTGGCGCGCGACATGAGTCCGGCGTCCTCCGCGCCCCACAGCGCGATGACTTTCGTGCCCTTGAACTCGGGCAGCAGGTAGGGGTCGAGAAGGTCCCACATCATGTCGGTGGCCTTGAACCCGTCCTCCTTCAGGCCGGGGAGCTCGATGATGCCGACGCGCGGGAACGCGGGCGAGGTATAGCCCGGCAGCGTGAAGACCAGGTCCGCCACGCCGTCGACCGCCTGGCGGAAGAGCTCTGGGGGCTTGCCGCCGAGCTGCATCGAGGGGTAGCCGGTCAGCTTGACCTGCCCGTTCGTCGCCTTCTCGAGGTCCTGGCCGAAGGGGATGATGATCTCGCGGTAGATGATGTGCCCGGGCGGCACGAAGGTCGACAGGCGCAGCTCCTGCGCCTGCGACGCGGGTGCGGCGAGGCCCGCTCCAAGCGCGGCGGCGGCCGCAAGGGTCGTGAGTCTCTTCATTGCAGTCCTCCTCCTAGAGGGTGTGCGCGGATTCTAACCGAGGAACTTCTGGATCACCGGGCGCGCGCCTTCGAGCGCGACGCGCTGCATGTAGAACGAAAGCCCACGGGGTCCGCCGAGCTCCTCGCCGCCGCCGGCGCGTCCCGGACCCCCGTGCACGAGCTGCGGCAGCACGGTACCCGGACCCGGCGAGAGCTCAATCTTCGGATGCCCTAGGAAGATGCGGCCATGGTGCGGTGCAATTGCCGCCACCGTTTCCTCGATGAAGGCCTGGTCTTCGGAATAGATCGAGGAAACGAGGCCACCGTTGCCCCGCACTACAAGCGACGAAGCATTGTCTGTATACGACAAGAGAGAGGCAACCGGGCCGAACACCTCGTGCTCATGCACCGCATCGCCCGGCGACTCGATCAGGACCGGAGAGAGGAAGAAGCCCTTGCCCGGGTGTTTGTCGCCTTTTCCAAATGCCAGCCGTCCGCCGAGGCGCGCCAATCCCTGCAACGCGTCGTCGAGCTGGGATGCGCTGGCGAGCGGGCCCATGCGCACGTCCTCTTCCGCGGGATTTCCGACCTTGACGGAAGAAAGCAGCTCTATCAAGTCTTGCTCGACATCGGACAGGAGTTCATTCGAAACCAGAACCCTCCGGATCGCAGTGCATTTCTGACCGGCCTTCTGGGTCATGTCGCGCACCAGGTCCTTGAGGAAAAGCTCGTACATGTCGCTGCGTGGCTCGACCTCGGGGCCGAGCACCGCGGCGTTCAAGCTGTCGGCCTCCACGTTCACGCGCACCGAATGCTCGATGATGTTCTTCGATCCGCGGATGCGCGCGCCGGTGTCGCCCGAGCCGGTGAAGGCGAGGACGTCCTGCGCTCCGAGCAGCGAGACCAGCTCGCCCGCGCCGCCGACGAGCAGCGAGAGCGCCCCTTCCGGCAGGATTCCCTTCTCGACGATGACCTCCATCACGCGGTGCGCCAGCATGGCGGAGCTCGTCGCCGGCTTCGAGAGCACGGGCATCCCCGCGAGCAGCGCCACCGCCGCCTTTTCGGCGAAACCCCAGGCGGGGAAGTTGAACGCGTTGATGTGGACGGCTACGCCCTGGCGCGGCACGCAGATGTGCTGGCCGTGGAAGCGGGCGGAGCGGCCAAGCTGGATGCCTTCGCCGTCGACGAGAAATTTCCTCTCCCCGAGGCCGCTACCAATGTGCGAATACTCCAGAAGCGTCGCGATCGCGCCATCGACGTCGAACTTGGCGTCCGAGCGGGTATTGCCGCCGTTCGTGATTCCGAGCTCGAGGAGCCGGTCGCGCTCGGCCTGCATCGCATCTGCCATCGCCTTGAGAAGCGCGCCCCGCTGGGCGAAGCTGAGCGAGCGCAGCGCCGGTCCGCCTTTGGCGCGCGCATGCTCGAGCGCCGCACGAAGGTCGAGCCCGTCGCTCGACGCCGTGGCGAGGGGCTCTTCGGTGGCGGGATTGAGAAGGGTCTGGGGCGTGCCCATGCCGGCGACCCACTTGCCGGCGAGGAAGCTCTTGAGCTC
>DASRKB010000210.1:0-15882 GCA_035649175.1 Burkholderiales bacterium
AAGGAACCCCGCGCAAAGATCCAGGAAGACCTCGAGCGCGAGGGCGTGTCGCGCGCCGCCGCCCTTTACGAAGTGGTTTCGGAGAAACGCGACACGGCCGATGCGCTGCGCATGCTCGACAGCCTTTCTCTCGAGAGCGGGGCCGTCGAGGAGCTGCGAGCGGTGGCGGACGCCATCCGCAAGTTTGGCGTGCCGGATGCCGCCTTCGCGGTCGACCTGGGCGTGGTGCGGGGCCTGGACTACTACACCGGAACGATCTACGAGACCACGCTATTGCAGTACCCCGAGCTCGGCAGCATCTGCTCCGGCGGCCGCTACGACGACCTGGCGAGCCATTTTTCGGACACGCGGCTGCCAGGCGTCGGCATCTCGATTGGCCTGACGCGCCTGTTCTCGAAGCTGCGCGAGGCCGGGCTGCTCAAGCCGCCGGCGCGCACGCCGGCGCAGGCGCTGGTCGTCACCATGGACGGCCGCTTCCTCGATCGCTACATCGAGATCGGCCGTGGCCTGCGCGAGGCGGGGGTGAACACCGAGGTGTACCTCGAGCCGGCGAAGCTGAAGAACCAGCTCGCCTACGCCGACCGCAAGGGCTTCCACGTCGCGGTGATCGCCGGCGAGGACGAGTTCGCGAGGAACGTGGCGCAGGTGAAGGACCTCTCAACCAAGACGGCGCGCGAGCATCCGCTGGAAGGGCTCGTCGCCGCGATAAAGGAAACGCTGAATGGCGCTTGATCTCGAAGAGCAGGAGCAGCTCGCCGAGCTGAAGTCCTGGTGGAAGCAGCATGGAGGGTTCATCGTGATGGTGGTGCTGGCGCTGGCGCTGGCGTTCGCGGGCTGGCAGGGCTGGCGCTGGGTCCAGGCGAGCCGGACAGCCGAGGCCGGCGCGCTTTTCGACGCGCTCGCCAAGGGAGCGCAGGCCGGCGACGCGAAGGCGGTGCGCGACGCGAGCGGCTCGCTCATCGAGAGCTACCCCGGCACGCTGTACGCGCCCATGGGAGCGCTGACCGCGGCGCGCTTTCATTTCGAGCGCGGCGATCTGAAGAGCGCGGGGGCCCAGCTGCAGTGGGTGATCGAGCAGTCGCCCTCGGAGGACTTGCGCGACCTCGCGCGTCTGCGGCTCGCCGAGGTCCTCCTGGACGAAAAGGCGTACGACGAGGCGCTGAAGCTCCTCGACGCGCCGCATGCGGCGGCCTACGACGCCCACTACGCTGCGCTCAGGGGCGACGTGTTGGTGGCGAAGAATCAGCCCGCCGAGGCGCGAGCGGCGTACCAGCTCGCGCTAGAGAAGTCGGCGCAGCGGGACGGTCCCTTCCGCGACAGCGTGCGCATGCGCCTCGAGGCGCTCGGGGGATGAGGCGCGCGGCCGCGTGCGCGGCGCTCGCGGCTGCGGCGTTCGCGGGCTGCTCGAGCGCCCCGACCGGGCCCAAGCCGGCGCCGCTGCCGGAGCTCGCCGGCACGAAGGCGGTGCAGGTGCTGTGGCGGGCACAGGTCGGCGACGCGGGCGCGTTCTTCTTCGCGCCCGCGGTGGTCGGCGATGCCGTCTACGCCGCATCGCGCGACGGTAACGTCGTACGCTTGGACGCCGCGAGCGGCAAGCGCCGCTGGAGCGCGCAAGCGGAGAGCCGGCTCTCTGCGGGAGTCGGCGCAAGCGCTTCGAGCGTGGCGGTCGCGGACGAGGAGGGCGTCGTGACGGTGTTCGAGGCCGAGACGGGCAAGCTGCGGTGGCGGGCGCGCGTCTCGAGCGAGGTGCTCGCGCCGCCGGTGCTGGCCCCGGGTCTCGTGCTCGTGCGCAGCATCGACAACCGCATCTTCGCCTTCGACGAGGTGGACGGGAAGCGCCGGTGGGTCTACCAGCGCGCGCCGCAGTCGCTCATCCTGCGCACGCCGGCGGGCGCGGTGGTCGATGCCGACACCGTGTACGCGGGGTTCCGGGGCGGGAAGCTCGCGGCGATTGCCTTGACGAACGGCGGCCTGCGCTGGGAGGCGACCGTGGCGCTGCCCAAGGGCGCCACCGAGCTCGAGCGGGTCACTGACGTCGTGGGCGACCCGGTGCTCGAGGGACGCGAGGTGTGCGCCGCCGCCTACCAGGGACGCGTCGCCTGCTATGAAGCCGTGAGCGGCCGCCAGACGTGGGGGCGGGAGCTTTCGTCGCTCACCGGCGTGAGCGCGGACGCGCGCTATGCGTATGCGGCGGACGAGCGCGGCGCGATCCACGCGCTCGATCGCACCACCGGCCGCTCGGTCTGGAGGCAAGAGCGGCTCGCGCACCGCGGGCTTACGCTACCCGTGCCCGCGGGCAGCGCCATTGCCTCCGGCGATTTCGAGGGCTACGTGCACTTCCTCGCGCGCGACTCGGGGGAATTCATCGCCCGGCACCGGAGCGGCGGCGGCGCCGTGCGCGCCGCGCCGGTCCTGCTGCCGAAGGGGCTGCTGGTACAGACGAGCGAAGGTGCGCTGCACGCGCTCGCGCCGTGAAGCCGGTCGTCGCGCTCGTCGGGCGGCCGAACGTCGGCAAATCGACGCTCTTCAACCGCCTGACACGCAGCCGCGACGCCATCGTGCACGACGTGCCGGGGGTCACGCGCGACCGGCACTACGGCGAAGGGCGCGCGGGCGCGAAGACGTTCATCGCAATCGACACCGGCGGGCTCGAGCCGACCGCGCCTGAGGGCGTTTTCATCGAGATGGCGCGCCAAGCCGCGCAGGCCATCGCGGAGTCCGACGCGGTGATCTTCGTCGTTGACGTGCGCGCCGGCCTCACGCCCGCCGACCGCGCCATCGCCCAGCGCCTGCGCGAGTCGGGGGCCGCGGTGACGGTCGCCGTCAACAAGAGCGAGGGCATGCTGCCCGAGACCGCAGTCGCGGAATTCCACGAGCTCGGGCTCGGCAGGCCGGCGGCTGTCTCCGCCGCCCACGGCGAAGGGATCGCGGAACTGATGGACCGGGTGCTGCAGCGGTTTCCCGCGCAGACGGCGGCCGGCGAGGAAACGGAGAACGGCCATCCGCGGGTCGCCATCGTCGGGCGCCCCAACGTGGGCAAGTCGACGCTCGTAAACGCGCTGGTGGGCGAGGAGCGCGTCATCGCCTTCGATCAGCCGGGCACGACGCGCGACCCGATCGAGGTTCCCTTCGAGCGCGATGGGCACCGCTACACGCTCATCGACACGGCGGGCGTGCGCCGGCGCGGTCGCACCGGGACGCCGGTCGAGTATTTCTCCATCGTCAAGGCCCTACAGTCGATCGAGGCGGCCAACGTGGCGATTCTGCTCCTTGACGCGGCGGATGGGGTGACCGAGCAGGATGCCCACGTGGCGGGCTACATCCTGGAGCGCGGCCGCGCTATGGTGGTCGCGCTCAACAAATGGGACGCCGCGGGGAAGGAGGCGCGCGCGCGCGTCAAATCCGAGCTCGGCTGGAAGCTCGGCTTCCTCGGCTTCGCCGAGGCGCACGCCATCTCGGCGAAGGAGGGCAAGCGTCTCGGGCCGCTCATGCGTTCGGTGGATGCCGCCTACGCCGCGGCCATGGCGCGCCTGTCGACGCCGAAGCTCACGCGCGCGATGCTCGCCGCGGTCGAGCGCCAGGCGCCACCCAAGCGGGGCATCATCCGGCCGAAGCTGCGCTATGCGCACCAGGGCGGCATCAATCCGCCGCGCATCGTGATCCACGGCAACGCGCTCGACCGGGTGCCCGAGTCATACAAGCGCTACCTCGAGGGGTTCTTCCGCGACCGGTTCTCGCTCGTGGGTACGCCGCTGCGCATCGAGCTGCGCACTGGCCGCAACCCTTACGCGAAAAAGAAGAGGTGAAGCGTGCGGCCGGGGGCGAGCGCGCCGAGCCCGGCGCCGACCAGCCCGAAGTAGCAACCGATCATGAACCCCCGGTGCGCGCGCACGTTGCCGCGGTAGATGAAGTAAACGGCTAGCGCCAGCGCGATCAGCGTCCACGCCGAGAGCAGGTGGACCACGGAAAGGCGGGCCCCGTCGCGCAGCTCGACGATCCAGAAGGAAGAGAGCGTCACCGCGAGCATGAGCGCGACCCACAGGCGCCCGAGCAGGCGGTGGGAAGCCGTGCCCTTCGTGCGCGCGAGCATGGCGGCGCCGACGATGAGCGCCAGCACAGCTGCCACGATATGGAGGGCGATCACATGGCCTCCCGCAAGCGCAGCGGCCAGCGGATGAGCCCGGCGCTAAAGAGCGCCCACCAGATTGCGAGCGGCTGAAAGGGGAGCCGTGCCCAGTAGTACCAGGCGACCTGCGGCAGACCCTCGACGGAAACGCCGTTCACCGCGTTGTGAATGTTGGCAGGGAACACCGCAATGAAGTAGACGGCCAGCATGAAGCCGGCGAGCGCCCGGGTTCTCTGCCACAGGAGGCCTACGGCGCCGGCGATCTAGGCCGCGCCGGTGAACAGCACCACCTCGAGGTGCAGCGGGACCCAGGGAGGCATCATCGGCAGATAGCGCTGGGGACTTATCCAGTGGTCGGTGCCGATGGCGACGAGCGCGATCGCCATCGCCACACGCATGCGCTGCGGCCAATCCGAGCCGCGGTGCACGAAAGCGACAACTACGGTCAGGAGAGCGAGCAGGGCGAAGAAGAGCATGGCTTGACCTTTTCCGATGGCAAGTTGACAATGACAACATCAGCATAGGAACTAAAGTAGACAATGTCAACATATCATCACGGCGGCCTGCGGGCGGCGCTTCTCCAGGCAGCGGGGGATCTCCTTGAGAAACAGGGTCTTGCGGCGCTCAGCCTGCGCGAGGCGGCACGGCGGGCCGGGGTGTCCCACAACGCCCCGTACCGCCACTTTCCGGACCGCGATGCGCTTCTGGCCTCGCTCGCGAGCGAGGGTTACCGTCAGCTCGGGGAGGCGCTGAAGGGCCGAGCAGGAAGGGAGATGGGCGAAGCCTATGTGCGCTTCGCGCTCGGGCACCCCAACCGCTTCCGCCTCATGTTCGGGGGAGTCCTCGCGATGGCCGCGCACCCCGAGCTGCGCGAAGCAGCTGGCGCGACCTACGAGACGCTCGTGGTTGCCTTCCGCGCGCAGCGCGACATCGCCGATCCAGCGCTCGCCGCGGCCGCCGCGTGGTCGCTCGTCCACGGGCTCGCGCAGCTCCTCCTCGACGGGCACTTCCCCGAGGCCCGCGCCCGCGACGACTTCGTGCGCCAGGTCATCGGGGCAGTTCGCTTCGCGGCCGCTCCGCGCCCGGCGTAGGAGACGCCTCGCAATAGCTCTCTAATGCATCGCGTGCGCCGTGAAATCCGCCACGCAGCCTTCCGACGCTGCGTGGCAGCGGAGAAGGCGAAACGCCGGGCTCGCCGGCGCGCGGACGCGTTCGTGATGGGCGCGCCAGAGCGCGAGGGCGGCGTCGCCTTGCCCGCTCGCGACGCGCCCGGTCATCGCGGCCGTCAGTAGATACTCGCGTGCTTGCGTGCCGATCTCCGTCTGGGTGTGCAGCAGCTCCTCGCCGAGCGAGGCCATGCGCCCCGCGTCGCGCCTCCCGACCGCCGCGAAGAGCTCCAGCCAGCGGCGCTGGAAATCGCGCAGCGTGCGGAAGCACCAGCCCGACGCGATTCGGCCCCAGACTGGCGCGAGATCGTCGGGCGCGAGATAGGGGTTCAACGCCTGCGCGACGCGCATCGCGCTGTGCAGCCACACGTCGAGCTCGTTCGGCTCGCGACACTCGAGGATGCGCAGCTTCAGGAGCTCGAGGTCCTTCTGCAGCTGCGTGGGGATGTTCTCCGGAGCCGGAACATGCCCGCCAGCGAGGAAGTTGCGCCCGTACCACGCAAGCCGCGTGTTCTCGACGCGCTCGAACGACTGCGCGCCGCGGAAGAGCGGGTTGGGCGGGCGCCGGCTGCGCGAGGCGTCGAGCACCTCGAGCAGCGGCACGCCGGCGTTGAGCAGCCCGACGATGTCCGCCGCCGAGCGATCCATGAAGCGATGGCGCACCGCGTTGAGGTCGAGCACCGGCGCGTAGTCGGAGTTCGCCGGCATGCCGTAGCTCGCGAAAAGCGGCTCGAGCAGCCGGCGGCTGCCAAGGTAGCGCGCGTCGAAGTCCCCCGCATTCAGCACGTCCACCGTCCAGAGCTCTTTCGCGAGGCCCGGGTGCTCGAATACCTCGGCTCGAGCGGGCAGCGGAATCGGCGCGTCGGCCGCGACGATGAGGAGGTCATGGTCGCTCGGGGCGAACACGGCGTAATGCGGGAAAAATTCGCCGAGCGCGCGCATCACCGAGGCGACGAGCGAGGCGTCGATCTCGTAGAGCTGGAACCACTGCACCAGCAGCCCGCCGGGGTTGAGGTGGGCGCGGATGCGGCCGTAGAACTCGCGCGTGAACAGGCCCGCCACGCCGCTCACCCAGGGGTTGGAGGGTTCCGAGATGATCAGGTCATAGCGCCGGCCGCGTGTCGAGAAGAAAGTCTTCGCGTCGTCGATGAGGATCTCGCCTCGCGGGTCGGCGAACGCGCCGCTGTTGCGCGGCATGAAGCCGCGTGCGGCCTGGGCCATCGCGGCCTCGATCTCGATGGTCTCCACCCGCTCGATGGCGAGGCTCTGGAGCAGCGTGTGCGTGGTGAGGCCGGTGCCGATGCCGATCACCGCAGCGGTCTTCGTGCCCGGCGCGAGCGCGAGCGGCAGCGCCCCGGTGAGCACCATGGTGATCTCGTCGCTTCCCCGCTCGCCTTCCGGCTCCATGTTGATCGAGCCGTCCGACTTGCCGTTGGTGCGCAGGCTGGTCGCCCCCGGATACTTCACCAGGTGCACGGTCGCTGTCTTGCCGTCCTTTTGGAAGAGGATCTGCGCCTCGCGCGATCCGGCGAGCTCGCCATGCCGGAAGACGCCCGCGGTCATCTTGTTCGGGTCGAGGTCGAAAGCGAGAGCGGCCACGATCAGGGTCGTTGTGCAGCCTGCCGCCGCCATCCAGGCGGTTCTTCGTTGAAAAAGGATTACCAGCAAGGCGATGCCGAGCGCGGCGTCGACCAAGCTGCCGAAGAGCAGCGTGCCCTTGAGGCCGAGCGCCGGCAGGCCGATGTGCACGGCGAGCATCACGCCGGCGATCGCGCCCAGAGTGTTGGCGGCGTACACGCGGCCCACCGCCGCCTCGCCTGCGCCGCGGCGCATCAGTGCGCCGGTGAGCAGCGGAAGCGTCATTCCGGCGAAGACCGTGGCTGGAAACATCACCAGCGCGGCGATCCCGGCGCCGGCCACGTTGAAGAGCGCGTAGCCCGCGTCGGTGCGTGCGAGTCCGGTCATCAGCGCTTCCATGAGCGAGAAGCTCAGGTCGTAGAGCGGCAGCGTGGCGAGCGCCGCCGTCGCCATGGCGAGCTGCACCCACGCAAGCAGCCTCACGGGATCGGCGCGCGCATCGACGCGCCGGCGCACCACGAGGCCGCCCAGCGCAAGCCCCAGGATGAACGTCGAGAGCATCAGCTCGAATGAATGCGTCGAGGCGCCCAGCACCAGCGACAGCATGCGGATCCAGCTGATCTCGTAGACGAATGACGCGAGCCCGGTGAAGAACGCCACGGCGAGCAGAAACCGGTTCGCGGTTCTGTCGGGGTTGTGCTCCTTCATTGCGCCATGGTGCAGCGGTCGGGCGAGGGCCCACACTACCGCGGCAATGAGCAGGTTGAGCGCGCCCGCAGTGTGCAGGGTTCCAGGGAGCCCGACCCAGCCGATCAGCACGAAGCCGCTCGTCAGCACGCCGGCGGCCGCGCCCAGGCTGTTCGTGAAGTACAGCATGGCCACCGACTCTCCCGCGGATGCGGGATGCGCGCGCGCGAGGCCGGCGCTCATGAGCGGGAAGGTCATGCCAAGAAGCACCGACTGAGGCAGGATGAGGAGGCACGAGAGCGCGAGCTTCGCGCCGAACGCGAGCCACGGCGTCCCGAGCGCCGGCAGGAGAGCATCGTGCGACCAGTCGGTGAGCGCGACGAACAGCGGGTGGAAGGCAAACGCGGCGAGGCCGACCACCGCCTCGACCAGCGCGTACCCCGCCAGAGGGTTGGCGAGCCGCGCGGAGCGCCGGGCGCAGTAGGCGGCGCCCGCAGCCATGCCGCCCATGAACACGGCGAGCACCAGCGATTGCGCGTACGCCGCATGCCCGAGGAAGAGCTTGAGGTAGTGAGTCCAGATCGACTCGTAGATGAGTCCCGCAAAACCGGATGCGGTAAACAGGGCGTAGAACGCGCCGCGCGACATGCCGGGCGGATGCTAAGTTAGCCGCGTGCCGGTGTCATTCCGCTACAGCGCGTTCTATCTCGCGTTCTTCGCGTACTCGGGCGTCTACGTCGCATGGTTCCCGGTGTACCTCGCCGCGCGCGGGCTCGGCGCTGCCGAGATCGCCTGGGTGCTCGCGCTGCCCCCGCTCGTGCGCATCGTGGCGCCTACCGCGTGGGGCTGGCTCGCCGACCGCGCCGGCGCGCACCGCGGCGTCGTGGTGTTCGCCTGCGCGGCGAACGCCGCCGGCTTCGCGCTGCTTCCCTTTGTCGAGGGCTTTGCCGCGATCGCGCTCGTCATGGCGGCAGCGAGCCTGCTCGCCGCGGGGGCGCTGCCGCTGGTGGAGGCGAGCACCCTTGCGCACCTCGGGGCGCGGCAAGGGGGATACGGGCCCATCCGGCTATGGGGCTCGCTCGGGTTCATCGCGACGGTGCTGGGCGGCGGCGTCTGGCTGGAAGGGCGCGCCCCCGGCACGCTCGCCGCGCTGCTGCTCGGCTGCGCCCTCGCGTCGCTCGCGGCTGCGCTCCTGCTGCCGACGGCCGGCGCCGCGCGCGCGCCGGGCCCCGAGCGCTTCGCCTTGCCGCCCGGCGCCATTTCGCTGCTGCTAAGCGGGTTCTGCATGGCAAGCGCCCATGGCGCGCTCTACGTCTTCCTTACGCTGCATCTGCGGGAACTCGGCTACGCCGAGACGTTCATCGGTTTCGCCTGGACGCTGGGGGTGCTCGCCGAGATCGTCGTGTTCCTGGCGCTGCCGCGGCTCTTCCACCGCTTCGCTCTTTCGACGATCCTCGCGGCGAGTTGCGCGCTCGGCGTGCTGCGCTTCCTCGCCCTCGGGTGGGCCGCCGAGATCGTGTGGCTGCTTGCGTTGGCCCAGGTGCTGCATGCCGCAACGTTCGGGTCGTTCCATGCCGCCGCGGTGGCCGCGGTTCATCGCGTATTCCCGGCGCACGCCCGGGGCCGCGGGCAGGCGCTCTTCTCGAGCGCCTCGTACGCGGCCGGCGGTGCTTTTGGGGCGCTTCTCGCCGGCTGGGGCTGGGAGACTGCGGGGGCGGCGCTCGCTTTCTCGCTCGGCGCCGCGGCCGCCGCGCTAGGCCTCTTTCTTGCTTTGGGGGTGAGACGAGCGGGTTTCTGAGAGGTGCAGGCCGTTATGCAGCGAGCCATCTTCCCCATCGTCGCCGCCCTTGCCGTGGGCGGTGCGGGCTGCCAGACCGTGGACACCACCAAGGCGGGCGTCGTCGGCGTCGACCGGGATCAGCGCATGATGGTCTCTGCGGAGCAGATGCACGAGGGCGCCGAAAAGGCCTACGCCCAGATGATGGCCGAGGCGAAGGCGAAGGGGGCCCTGAACCGCAGTCCCGCGCAGGTCGAGCGCGTGCGCGGGATCGCGAAGCGCCTCATCGTTCAGATCGGCACCTTCCGCGACGATGCGGAGAAATGGAACTGGGAAGCCAACGTGATCAGCTCCAAGGACGTGAACGCCTGGGCCATGCCCGGCGGCAAGATGGCCGTGTACACCGGGCTGATCGAGCGGCTCGACGCGACCGAGGACGAGCTCGCGGCGGTGATGGGCCACGAGATCGCCCACGCGCTGCGCGAGCACGGGCGCGAGCGCGCCTCGCGCGCCATGGGGCAGGGACTGCTCCTTTCGGTGCTCGGCGCGGCGGCGGGCATGTCGGGCAGCGCCATGGACCTCTCGCAGATGGTGCTCGACGTGACGCTGAACCTGCCCAATTCCCGCACCCACGAAACCGAGGCGGACCGCATCGGCGTGGAGCTCGCCGCGCGCGCCGGCTACGACCCGCGCGCTGCGATCTCGCTCTGGGAGAAGATGGCCAAGGCGGGCGGCGGGGGGCCGCCCGAGTTTCTCTCGACGCATCCGTCGCACGAGACCCGCATTTCGGACCTACGCGAGTATTCCCGCAAGGTGATGCCGCTCTATCAGAAGGCAAAGCGCTGATTCCGTGTGACATAATCCCACGTTTCCGGCGCACGCGGGAACATGGGACAGACGCTCTACGACAAGCTTTGGGACAGCCACGTCGTGCATGTCGAGGAAGACGACACGGCGCTCCTTTACATCGACCGACACCTCATTCATGAGGTCACGAGCCCGCAAGCCTATGAAGGCCTGAAGCTCGCCGGCCGCAAGCCCTGGCGTGTCGACTCGGTCGTCGCTACCGCGGACCACAACACGCCCACGCAGCACTGGGAGGAGGGCATGGCCGGTGTGCGCGACCGCTTCGCCAAGCTGCAGATCGAGACGCTGGACGCCAACATGCGCGAGTTCGGCGCAAAGGTGTACTTCCCCTTCCTCGACAAGCGCCAGGGCATCGTGCACGTGATCGGGCCGGAGCAGGGCGCCACCCTGCCGGGCATGACGGTGGTCTGCGGCGACTCTCACACCAGCACGCACGGCGCCTTCGCCTGCCTCGCGCACGGCATCGGGACCTCCGAGGTCGAGCACGTGCTCGCCACCCAGTGCCTGGTGACGCGCAAGATGAAAAACATGCGCGTTACCGTCGACGGCCCGCTCGGCCGCGGCGTGACGGCGAAGGACGTGATCCTCGCCATCATCGGCCGCATCGGCACCGCCGGCGGCACCGGGTATGCGATCGAATTCGCCGGCAGCGCCATCCGCGGCCTCTCCATGGAAGGCCGGATGACGGTCTGCAACATGGCCATCGAGGCCGGCGCGCGCGCCGGCATGGTGGCGGTGGACGAGGTGACGCTCGAGTACGTGAAAGGCCGCCCGTTCGCGCCCAAGGGTGCCGAGTGGGACCAGGCCGTCGCGTACTGGCGCACGCTGAAGAGCGACCCGGACGCGAAGTTCGACCGTGAGGTCCGCCTCGACGCGCGCGAGATCAAGCCGCACGTGACCTGGGGCACGTCTCCCGAGATGGTGGTCAGCGTCGACGATGCGGTGCCGGACCCGGACAAGGAGAAGGACGCCCTGCGCCGCGAGGGCATGGAGCGGGCGCTGAAATACATGGGGCTGCAGCCGCGCACGCGCATCACCGACATCAAGCTGGACCAAGTCTTCATCGGCTCGTGCACCAACTCGCGCATCGAGGACCTGCGCGCTGCCGCGGCGGTCGTGAAGGGCCGTCGGGTGGCGTCGAACATCCGGCGCGCCATGGTCGTGCCGGGCTCCGGGCTGGTGAAGGCGCAAGCCGAGAGCGAAGGGCTCGACCGCATCTTCCGTGACGCCGGGTTCCAGTGGCGCGAGCCGGGGTGCTCCATGTGCCTGGGCATGAACGACGACAGGCTGCAGGCCGGCGAGCGCTGCGCCTCCACCTCGAACCGCAACTTCGAGGGCCGGCAGGGCGCCGGTAGCCGGACCCACCTCGTCAGCCCCGTCATGGCGGCGGCCGCGGCGATCGCCGGGCATTTCGTCGACGTGAGGGAGTGGAGGTAGAGAACGGGAGATGACCTTCCCCGTGCCCCCTATGCAGAAATTCACCGTCCATACCGGTCTCGTCGCACCTCTGGACCGCGCCAACGTTGACACCGACCAGATCATCCCCAAGGAGTACCTCGCGTCCATCAAGCGGACTGGCTTCGCCGAGGGCTGCTTCGCGGCCTGGCGCGGCAATCCCGACTTCGTGCTGAACCAGCCGCGCTACCGGGGCGCGAGCATCCTGCTCGCGCGGCGCAATTTCGGTTGCGGGTCCTCGCGTGAGCACGCGCCCTGGGCGCTTAGGGACTTCGGCTTCCGCGCGGTGATCGCACCGTCTTTTGGCGACATCTTCTTCACCAACTCCCTCAAGAACGGATTCCTGCCGGTGGCGCTGACCGAGCAGGAGGTCGACGGGCTCTTCTACGACGCGGCTTCCTTCCCGGGCTTCAAGCTCGTCATCGACCTCGACGGCCAGACGGTCGCGACGGCCGACGGCGCGAAGAAGATGCACTTCGACATCGATCCGTTCCGGAAGTACTGCCTGCTGAACGGCCTGGACGAGATCGGCCTCTCGCTGCGCCACGCCGACAAGATCCGCGCTTTCGAGGCGAGCCGCAAAGCCCGGCATCCCTGGGCTTTCTGATGCGCGTCGCGGTGCTCCCCGGCGACGGTATCGGGCCGGAGATCGTCGCCCAGGCCTGCAAGGTCCTGCGCAAGCTCGAGCTCGGCATCGAGTTCCAGGAGGCGCCCGTGGGCGGCGCAGGCTACGAGGCATGCGGGCATCCGCTTCCGCCCGGAACCCTCTCGCTCGCGAAGGAGGCCGATGCCATCCTCTTCGGCGCCGTTGGCGACCCGCGGTACGACAACCTGGAGCGCGCCAAGCGCCCGGAGCAGGCCCTTCTCGGACTGCGCAAGGCGCTGGGGCTTTTCGCCAACCTGCGTCCGGCGCAGGTCTTTCCCGAGCTCGCGGCCGCCTCGTCCCTGCGCCCGCAGCTGGTTGCCGGAATGGACATCCTGATCGTGCGGGAGCTGACCGGCGATATCTACTTCGGGCAGCCGAAGGGCATCCGCAAGAAGGGCGAGGAGCGCGAAGGCTTTGACACCATGCTCTACAGCGAAGGCGAGGTGCGCCGCATCGCCCGCGTCGCCTTCGAGGCCGCGCGCAAGCGCTCGCGCAAGGTGTGCTCCGTCGACAAGGCGAACGTCCTGGAAACCTCGCAGCTCTGGCGGGAAGTCGTCTCCGCGGAATGGAATGGCTATCAGGACGTCGAGCTGACTCACATGTACGTCGACAACTGCGCCATGCAGCTCGTGCGAAGTCCGAAGCAGTTCGACGTCATCGTCACCGGCAACATGTTCGGCGACATCCTGTCCGATGAGGCGTCGATGCTGACCGGTTCGATCGGCATGCTGCCCTCGGCATCGCTCGACGAGCGCGGCAAGGGCCTCTACGAGCCGATCCATGGCTCTGCACCCGATATCGCGGGCCGCGGCGTGGCGAACCCGCTTGCGACGATTCTGTCCGCGGCGATGATGTTGCGCTACTCGCTGCACCGGTCGGAAGCCGCCGCGCGCGTCGAGGCCGCGGTTGCCGCGGCACTTCGCGCCGGGATGCGTACCGCCGACATTCACGCAGAAGGCACGCGCAGAGTCGGCACGGAAGAAATGGGCGACGCCGTCGTCGCCGCCCTATAAACTAGCGCCATGCTCACAGTGGGCATCGTCGGATGGCGCGGGATGGTGGGATCGGTGCTCGTGCAGCGCATGTGCGAGGAGCGAGACTTCGACCATGTCGAGCCGGTGTTTTTCTCCACCTCGCAGGCGGGCGGCAGGGGACCGCGCGTCGGGAGAGAGGTTGAGCCGGTCAAGGACGCGCACAACATCGACGCGCTGCGGCCGCTGCCGGTGATCATCTCGTGCCAGGGCGGGGACTACACGAGCGAGGTTTACCCGAAGCTGCGCGAGGCGGGATGGAGGGGCTACTGGATCGATGCCGCGAGCGCGCTGCGCATGAAGGACGACGCGGCGATCATCCTTGACCCGGTCAACATGCCGCGGATAAAGGATGCTGTTTCAAGAGGAGTAAAGAACTTCATCGGCGGAAATTGCACGGTGAGCCTGATGCTGATGGGCATGGCCGGCCTCTTCCAGCGCGACGAGATCGAGTGGATGACGAGCATGACCTACCAGGCTGCCTCGGGTGCCGGCGCAGCGGCGATGCGGGACCTGGTGGCGCAGATGGCGCAGGTGGGCGAGAGCGCTTCCGGCCTGCTGGAAGATCCCGCCTCGGCGATCCTCGACATCGACCGCGCTGTCATCGATGCGCTGCGATCGCCGAGCCTGCCGAAGTCGAATACCGAGCACCCGCTGGCGGGGAGCCTGCTGCCGTGGATCGACAAGGATCTCGGCAATGGCCAGAGCCGCGAGGAATGGAAGGCCCAGGCCGAAGCGAACAAAATACTCGGGCGCAACGGCAATGCGATTCCCATGGATGGCATCTGCGTGCGCATAGGTGCGATGCGCTGCCACAGCCAGGCTCTGACGGTGAAGCTGCGCCGGCCCCTGCCCCTCGACGAAATCGAGGGCATGCTCGCGGACGCTCATGACTGGGTGAAGGTGGTGCCGAACCAACGTAGTGCGAGCCTTGCGGAACTGACCCCCGCCGCCGTTACGGGCAAGCTCTCCGTACCGGTCGGCCGGTTGAGGAAGCTTCCCATGGGTGAGGACTACCTTGCCGCCTTCACCGTAGGCGACCAGCTGCTTTGGGGAGCCGCTGAGCCCCTCAGGCGCATGGTGAGGATCCTTTTAGACGTCGGGGTGAAGCGGTAAGAACCCAGAAAATATCTCAACTTGCAGCCGTAAGACCATGATGTTAATTTACTTGGTCCGGCTAGAAACTACGCGGGGGATTGGGGATTGTGGGCGGTAGATCGATAGGCTTCGCCGTCGTCGCGGCCGCGCTATGGCTTGCGGCCCCGCTCGTTGCGTATCCCGCGGGCCTGGGCCGGCTCACGGTGCTTTCGCCGCTCGGCAGCCCGCTGAACGCCGAAATCGAGCTGGTCGCCCAGCCCGGCGAACAAGACATTGTCGCCAGGCTGGCGCCTCCAGAGGCGTTCACCGAGGCGGGTGTCGAGATGAGCCCGGCACTGATCACCGCGCGCTTCACCATCGAGCGGCGCGGCGCCAGGCAGTTCATACGCGTGACGACGCTGCAGCCGGTCAAGGAGCCGTTCCTCGATCTGCTCGTAGACCTTCAGTGGAACACGGGTCGGTTGGTGCGCGAGTACACCGTGCTGCTCGACCCGCCCGAGTTCAAGGGCCGGCAGCCCATCGCCGTGGCGCCCTCGGCGGCCCCGAAACCCGCTCCGCAGCCCGTGCCCAAGCCGGCGCCCGTTGCACCCAGCGTGACGAAGCCAACGGCGCCGGTCGAGGCGAAGCCGCTTGCGCCCGAAGCGCCCTCTGCGCCCGCGGTCGCTGCGGCTCCCGAGAAGCCTGAGCCCGCGGCTGGTTCCGAGAAGCCTGAGCCCGCCGCTGTCTCCGAGAAGCCCGCCGCCGAGGTCGCCGCCGATGCCCCGATGGGTGCGGCCACCCACGAGGTGCAGAAGGGCGAGACGCTCGGCGCGATCGCGAAGCGGAATCTGCCGCCGGGCGTGTCCCTCAGCCAGATGCTGGTCGCGATCTATCGGGCGAACGAGGACGCGTTCATCCGGGGCAACGTCAACCTCGTGCGCGCCGGAAGGATTCTCGATATCCCGGATATTGACGCGGTCGGCACCGTCGACCCGGAAGAGGCAAGCCGCCTCGTACGCGAGCACCACGCGCAATTCAATGAATACCGCAGCCGGCTCGCCGCCGTTCCCGCGCCGGCCGAGGCCGCCGTGGGCCAGCGCGACGCCGCGGGCCGCATCGAGCCCAAGCCGGAGCCCGCGACCGCGCCGGCGCAGCCCAAGGACGAGGTCAAGCTTTCCAAGGACGATCCGAAGAAACCCGCAGGCGCCGTAGCCCGGGCGGCAAGCGAGGATGATCGGATAGCCCGCGAGCGCGAGCTCCGCGAGGCGCAATCGCGCGTCGCGGATCTCGAGAAGAACGTGGCCGACCTCCAGAAGCTTCTCGAGCTGAAGAACCAGCAGCTCGCCGAGCTGGAGAAGAAGGCGGGCGCGCAGGTCGCTCCGCCGGCGGCGGCGACGGCTGTCGAGAAACCGGCGGCGAAAGCACCCGAGAAGCCCGCCGCTTCGCCTTCGGCAACGCCCAAGCCCGCTCCC
>DASRKB010000211.1:0-26772 GCA_035649175.1 Burkholderiales bacterium
ATCAGCCCCAGGCCGACCCCGGGAAAGATCCAGGCGTTGTTGCCCTGGCCCGCGACCAGCATGCGATTCCCGAGCGTCACCGGCGGGAAAGGGCTGCCGCTCGCGAAGAGCACCCGCCCGCCGGTCCACGCGTACGCCTGCTCGGCGGTGCACTCGGCCTTCGATGTGGGATTGGAAAGCGCGAACACGATCGGCCGCTCGTTCAGGCGCGCCATCGCCCGGAGCGTGCGCTCCTCGAAGAGGCCCGGCTGCGCGCACGCGCCGAGGAGCGCGGTGGGCTGGAAGGCGTCGATCGCGGCGGCGAGATCGCGAAGGAGCGGACGCTGCTGCGCAAAGGGTCGCTTGTGCGACTCGAGGTCCGTGCGCGCCGCGACCACCGCGCCGCGCGAGTCCATGAAAAGGCAGCGCACCTTCGCCTCCGCATCGCTCAGCCCTTCCTCGCGCATCGCGGCGATCACCGTCGCGCCGATGCCGAGGTTCGCCTCGCCCGCGCCGACGAAGAGCACGCGCTGCGCCGAAAGCCTTCTCCCCGTCGCGCGGGCGGCGGCAACAAGGCCCGCGAGCCCCATCGCCCCGGTGCCTTGGATGTCGTCGTTGAAGCAGCACAGGCAATCGCGATAGCGCTCGAGCAGCGCAAAGGCGCAGGCGTTGTTGAAGTCCTCGAACTGCAGGATCGCGTGGGGAAACACGGACTGCACCGCGGCGACGAACTCCTCGATCAGCAAGTCCCATGCCTCGCCCACGAGGCGCGGCGTGCGCTCGCCGACATAGCCGGGCTCCTCGCGCACCGCCGCGTTGTCCGTGCCGACGTCGAGCATGATCGGGACGCAGGCCTGCGGCGGCACGCCCCCGCACGCGGTGTAGAGCGCGAGCTTGCCCACGGGAATGCCCATGCCGTTCGCGCCGAGATCGCCCAGGCCGAGGATGCGTCCTCCGTCGGTGACGACGATGACGCCGACCTGCTTCTGCGGCCAGGCGCGCAAGGCCTCGGCGATCCTTCCCTTCTGCCGGAAGGAAATGCGCAGGCCCCGCGGGCGCACGGTCAGGCGGCTCCACGCGAGGCAGGCCTCGCCGACCGTGGGCGTGTAGACCACCGGCAGCAGCTCCTCGAGCCGGTCGACGAGCCGGCGGTAGAACCGCGCGGGGTCGCGGTTCTGGAGATCTGCTAGCTCGACGTAGCGCTCGAGCGGGGTCATCGGGCCATTACAGCGCGGCAGGCATGGCGCCGCTTGACCTCGATCAATATCGGCCCGCGCGCCCCGTGGCGAAATGGCGCTATGACGGCCTACCGACGCATTCTCGCTGCAGTGGACGGCAGCGACGCTTCCGCCCGCGGCCTGCGCGAGGCGATCCGTCTCGCGAAATCCGAGGGTGCGCAGCTCACGCTGCTGCACGTCGTGAACGACTTCTACGCTTACGCGAGCCTCGAGGGCGCCGGGCTCGACGCCGACGTCTCCGCCTCGCTGCGCAAGGATGGGCAGCGCCTGCTCGCGCGCCTCGCGGCGCAGGCGGCAAAGGGGGGCGTGAGGACGAAGACGGTGCTGCGCGAGGTCGGCGCCGGCCCGGTGGCCGACGTGATCCTGCGCGAGGCGGGAAAGCAGCGCGCCGACCTCATCGTGCTCGGCACGCACGGCCGCCGCGGCGTGCGCCGCCTGGTGGTGGGCAGCGACGCGGAGCAAGTCGTCCGGACTTCGCGCGTTCCGGTGCTCCTGGTGCGCGGCGCGGGCTGATCGAGAGTTTCACCAGCGTCCGAGGAGGTGCCATGCAGTTCGTCATGCTTACCCGCCTTTCTCCGCTGCCCGGCCCGGCGGCGTGATGCCGGCCCACTGCTTCGCTCTTGCGATGCCGATGCGGATCGCCTGGCCCTCGGGCCGGCCGTCCTCGAGCAGCGCGTTGGCGATCTCGATCGCCTTCGCTCGCACGCGCGGCGGGAGGTTCTTCATTGAGGCGGGGTAATACAGGGCATTCCACGGCATGGGCGTCTCCATTAGAGCCGCGCACGAGCCGCGGGTATTGATCCCGGTCAAGCGCTTCCGGGCCCGCGCGCTGCTGCTGGGAGCGCGCCTCGATCTGCGCAACTGGCCGGAGGCCGAGACGCTCTCGCGCGCTCCGCTCGCGACACGGCTCGAAGGCGGCGGCGTGGCGGTGATCTTCCGCTACGGCGTCGCGGTGCTCTTCGACGGCGACGCGGCCGGCGAGCGCGGCCTTCTCGAGCGGCTCGCCGCGCGCACCGAGGCAAGCTATGCGGGCACGGAGAGCGAGGAGCTGGACGTGCGCATCGAAGAGGGGCGCCCGGAGGGCCTGCAGGACGGGGCGCTCTCGCTGCAGTCGGCGAGCCTGGAGCGGCTGCTGCTCGTCGCCGAGGCGCTCTCCAAGAGCGTGGTGCTCGGCCACTACGAGGCGCGGCTCGCGGCCGACTTCGAGCGCATCGAGCCGCTCGCGCTCGAGCTCTCGCGCGCGGGGCGCATCGGCGGCGGCACGCGCCAGCACATGCGGCGCATCGGCGCGCTGCTCGTCATGGAAAGCCGCATGGTCGGGCGCGCCGAGATCGGCGAC
The DNA here is from genome assembly GCA_035649175.1 of Burkholderiales bacterium. Classification (GTDB taxonomy): domain Bacteria; phylum Pseudomonadota; class Gammaproteobacteria; order Burkholderiales; family SG8-39; genus SCGC-AG-212-J23. The sequence goes on from DASRKB010000211.1 coordinate 2,557, forward strand.
AAGCCGGAGCTGCTCTGGGACCACCCGCGCCTGGAAGGCCTGAATGCGCTGCTCGAGGACGAGTTCGAGATCCGCGAGCGCCTCGCGGCGCTCGACCGCAAGCTCGAGCTCGCCGCGCGCACCGAGCGAACGCTCGCCGACCTGATCAGCACGCGCCACGCGCTGCGCGTGGAGTGGTACATCGTCGGCCTGATCGCTTTCGAGATCGCGCTGACGCTCTACGCCATGTGGTTTTCCTGACAGCGGACTGGAGGGCATTGATGGCGAAGAAGCGGAAGAAGAAGACGAAGGCCGAGCCGCGGCCGCGGCCGGAGCTCAAGGATGCGAGCCGGGCCCAGCTTGGGCCGGATGAGGAGCGCCGGCCCTACCGCCCGCGCGAGGACGACGCCTCGGTCGAGGACCCGCTCGAAGACTGGCCCAAGGAGGAGTAAGCGAAAGGAGGCCTACCGACGACGCGCCTGGGTCGCGCGGTCGAAGGCGTAGACGCGCTCGGGCGGTACCTCGACGTGCACGGTGTCGCCGCGCGCGGGCGAGGTGCCGGGCGCGGCGCGGCCCTTGAGGCGCTGGCCGCGCCATTCCACGGTGACCCAGAGGTCGCTGCCCGTAGGCTCGAGCAGCGTCACGCGCGCCGCTGTCGCGCCCTCGCGAGATACGGCGTGCACGAGGACGTCGGCCGGGCGCATGCCGAGCAGCACACCGCCCGAGTCCCCGCAGAGCACGTTCAGCGGCGGGCTGCCGAGGAACTGCGCGACGAAGAGGTTCGCTGGGTCGGCGTAGACCTCGTGCGGCGTGCCGCACTGCTCGATGCGCCCGGCGTTGAGCACCGCCACGCGCTGCGAGAGCGCCATCGCCTCCTCCTGGTCGTGCGTCACGTAGATGGTGGTGATGCCGTGCGCCTCGTGCAGACGCTTCAGCTCCTCGCGCATCTCCAGGCGCAGGCGTGCGTCGAGGTTGGAAAGCGGCTCGTCCATGAGGAAGACGCGCGGCCGGCGCACCAGCGCGCGGCCGAGCGCGACGCGCTGGCGCTGTCCTCCGGAGAGCTGGCGCGGCTTCCTCGGCAGGAGCTCGCCGAGGCCGAGGACCTCCGCCACGCGCTTCACCTCGCGCTCGATCTCCTCGCGCGGCGCGCCGCGCACGCGCAGCGGGAAGGCGATGTTCTCGCGCACCGAGAGGTGCGGGTAGAGCGCGTAGCTCTGGAACACCATGGCGATGTCGCGCGCGCCCGGAGCGAGGGCGTCGACGCGCTCCTCGTCGAAGTAGAGCGCGCCCGAGCTCGGCGCCTCCACCCCGGCGACGAGGTTGAGCAGCGTCGACTTGCCGCAGCCGCTCGGGCCGACGAAGGTGAAGAACTCGCCGTCGGCGATCTCGAGCTCGAGCGGCGCGAGCACCGCCTGCGCATCGAAGCGCTTGGCGAGCCGATCGAAGCGGATGCGCGCCATCAGCCCTTCACCGCGCCCGCGGTGAGCCCCTCGACGATGCGCCGCTGGAAGGCGAAGGCGAGCGCCACCACCGGGACCGTGGCGACCACCGAGGCGGCGGCGATCTCTCCATAGGGCACCTCGTGCAGCCCTGGGAAGAGCGCAATGCCCACCGGCAGCGTGCGCGAGGCCTCGGTGGCGGTGAAGGCGAGCGCGAACAGGAACTCGTTCCAGGCGAAGATGAAGACGAGCAGCGCCGCGGCGGCGAGGCCCGGGGCGGCGAGCGGCAGCACCACGCGCCAGAGCGCGCCGAAGGCGCTGCAGCCGTCCACCCGCGCCGCGACATAGAGCTCGCGCGGCAGCGCGTCGAAGAAGCTCGCGAGCAGCCACACCGCGAGCGGCAGCGAGAAGGTGCTGTAGGTGAGCACGAGCGCCGCCAGCGTGTCGCGCAGGCCGAGCGCGCTCAGGAGCAGGAAGAGCGGGCTCACCGTGGCGATCGGCGGGAACATCGAGATCGCCAGCACGACGCCCAGCACCGCCGCGCGGCCGCGCACGCGCAGCATGGAGAGCGCATAGGCGGCGAGCGCGCCGAGCGCGAGCGCGAGCGCGGTGGTGCACGCGGCGACGATGGCGCTGTTGGCGATGATGCGCACGAGCGGATGACCGGCGAAGATGGCCACGTAGTGCTCGGCGCTCGGGCGCGAGGGCAGGAGCGGCGGCAGCGAGACGAGCTCGGCCGCGGGCTTGAGCGAGGTCACCACCTGCCAGAGGAAGGGCGCCAGGCAATAGGCGGCGAGCAGCACGAGCGCGACGATCCTCATGGCAGGACTTTCCTCAAGAGCATCCTGTAAACAAGAGCGAAAACGGCAACCAGCGCGAACACGCTCACCGCGAGCGCTGAGCCGTAGCCGAACTCGAGCGACTGGAAGAGCACCCGATAGGCGTAGATCGACAGCGTCTCGGTGCTGTCGGCGGGGCCGCCGCCGGTGAGGACGTAGATCGCGTCGAAGACGCGGAAGGCATCGATGGTGCGGAAGAGGAGCGCGACCAGGATCATGGGCGCAAGCAGCGGCAGCGTAATGCGCGTGAGCACCGTCCAGCGCGAGGCGCCGTCGACCGCGGCCGCGCGGTAGAGGTCCTGCGGGATCGACTGCAGCCCGGCGATGAGAAGCAGCGCGACGAACGGCGTCGACTTCCACACGTCCATGAGCACCGCGGCGTTGAGCGCCCAGGCCGGGCTGCCGAGCCAGTTCACCTGCGCGCCGAGAAGGTAGTTGAGCACGCCGATGTCGGGCTCGAACATCCATTCCCACATGCGCGCCGATACCGCGGTTGGCACGGCCCAGGGCAGCAGGATGATGCCGTAGAGCGCTGCACGGCCGCGGAACGCCCGCTGCAGCGCGAGCGCGAACGCAAGCCCGAGCATGAGCTCGAGCGACACCGAGACGCCGACGAAATAGGCGGTGTTGCCGAGCGCGTTCCAGAAGCGCTCGTCGGCCGCGAGGCGCGCGTAGTTCTCGAGGCCCGCGAAGGCGGGCGGCGCCGGGTCGAGCAGCGAGCGCCGCTCGAGGGAGAGCCAGAGCACGTGCGCGAGCGGGTAGACGGTGACGAGGGCGAGCAGCAGCCCGGCGGGCGCGAGGTAGCGCCACGGCTGCTCGCGCTCAAGCCGCATCGAGGATCTCCTCGATCCGCTCGTGCGCGTGGGCGAGCGCCGCCTGCGGCGTGCGCCGGCCCGAGAGCGCGGCGCTGAAGCCGCTTTGCAGCACCTGCGAGACGCGCACGTACTGCGGCGTCACCGGCCGGGGCCGCGCCGCGGCGAAGACACGCGCAAGCTGGCCGACGAAGGGCTGCGTGGCGAGCAGCTCCGCATCGCGATAGAGCGCGGTGCGCGCCGGCTGGAAGCCGTAGGCGAGGGCAAGCTGCCGCTGCGCTTTCTCGCCGGTCAGGAACCTGACCAGCGCTGCGGCCTCCTCCTGGTGGGAGGAGGCGGCGTTCACGGCAAGCTGCCAGCCGCCGAGCGTGGGCGCCGAGCGTCCGCCCGGAAAGCGCGGCAGCGCAGCGATGCCCACGCTTCCGTGCACGCGCGAGGAAGGGTCCTGAAAGAGCCGCCAGGCATAGGGCCAGTTGCGCAGGAAGAGCGCGCGGCCCTGGCCGAAGACATGGCGGCTCGGCTCCTCGGTGGCGGTGGTGACCGACGCGGGCGTGACGCCGTAGCGGTGCACGAGGTCCGCCATCAGCCCGAGCGCCTCCCGGTTCTGCGGGCTGTCGAGCACGACGCGGCCCTCCGCGAGCACCGCGCCGCCGTTGCTGTGAAGGTACTCCAGGGCGTTGCACACCAGGCCTTCGTACTGCTTGCCCTGCCAGACGAAGCCGTGCGTCCCCGGCGCGCGCGGGGCGACCTCGCGCGCGATGCGCACGAGATCCTGCCAGGTCTCCGGTGGCGCGAGCCCGCGCTTCTCGAGGAGGTCTCGTCGGTAGTAGAGGAGTCCCGCGTCGACGAACCACGGCAGGGCGTACGCCTTACCCTGCCAGGTCACTGCCTCGGCGGGGCCGTCGAAGAAGGTGCCCGGCTCGAGCGCGCCCAGCTCGCTCAGCCAGCCGGCGCGAGCGAAGCCGGCGACCCAGATGATGTCGAGCGCGAGCACGTCGAACGCCCGGGAGCGCGCTTGCAGGTTGATGGCGTAGAACTGGTGCTGCTCGTCGCTCGAGGCGGGCAGCGTCTCCTCGTGCACCGCCACGCCGGGATGCGCGCTCTCGAACTCGTCGATCAGCGCGCGCAGCGCGCGCGGGTCGCCGAAGAGCTTGCCGTGCTTGAAGACGAGCGTCTTCGCGCCGCGCTCGCTCGCCGGCCGCCCGCAGCCGGCGAGCGCCGCGGCGCCAAGCGCTGCGAGAAAGCGGCGCCGCGAAACCATGGCCTCAGGTCGGCTCGGCCGAGAGCAGGCGCGCCGCCTGGTCGGCCGCGTCCTCGAACGGCTTGAGCAGCAGCTCGGGGTGCGCGCGCCCGAGCCGGCGCAGGTCGCTTTCGCTGCGCGCCGCGAGCGCGATGCGGCCGCCGAAGCGATGATGGCGGAGCGCTTCGACCAGCGCGAGCGCGTCGTCCGCGTCGGGAAGCGTGATCGCGACCCAGCGCGTTCCCTGCAGCGGCAGCGAATCGAGCAGCCCGGCGTCGGCCGCGTCGCCGAAGTGCACCGGCACCGGTCCGAGCGCGGCGCGCCGGGCGAGCTCCGGGTCGAAATCGAGGCCGAGCACGCGCTGCCCGGCGCGGTGCAGCTGCTCCGCCAGGCGGCGGCCGTAGCGGCCCATGCCGACCACGAGCACGTCGGGCGCCTCGAGCTCGTGCGGCGCCAGCACGCCGCGCGCCTCGCGGAAGGGCACGCGCCGCTCGAAGATTCCGAGCCAGGGCGCGAGCAGCTCGTAGAGCCGCTCGGAGTACAGGATCATGTAAGTCGAGGCCGCGATGGTGACCATGCCCACGGTGGTGGTGACCGCGAGCGCCGGACTGCCGACGTGGCCCAGCGTCACGCCCATGGCCACGAACACGATCGAGAACTCGCTGATCTGGGCCACCGTCAGCCCGGCGAGCAGCCCCGTGCGCGCGCGGAATCCCATGTATCCCATGATCGCCATCACGATGAGCGGGTTCCCGATCAGCACGAAGGCCGCGAGCACTGCCGCGGGGAAGATCTCCCCGCCGAGCGCGCCCACTTCCAGGTGCAGGCCGAGGTCGATGAAGAAGAAAAGCAGCAGGAAGTCGCGCAGCCCCGAGAGCCGGCCCGCCACGGCGTCGCGAAACGGCGTGGCGGCGAGGGTGAATCCGGCGAGGAACGCGCCGACCTCCCTGCTGAAGCCGGCGAGCTCGCCGAGCGCGGCGAGCATCACCCCCCAGGCGATCGAGGCGAGCAGCAGCAGCTCCCCGCTCGCCGCGGCGCGTCGCGCAACGTGCGGCACGAGGTAGCGCAGCGCCAGGAAGACGAAAAGCGCCGCTGCGGCGAGCTTACCGAGCGTGAGCGCGGCGATCTGGAGCACCGGCAGCCCCGGCGCCTCGCGCAGGCTGCCGAGCAGCATCAGCGCGATCACCACCGCGACGTCCTGCACGATGAGAAACCCCATGGCGATGCGCCCGTGCAGGGAGTCGATCTCGCGCTTGTCCGAGAGCAGCTTGACGATGATGATGGTGCTGGAGAAGGTGAGCGCGACCGCGATGTAGAGCGCTCCCACCGGCTCGTAGCCGAGCACCAGGCAGAGGCCGTAGCCGATGACGATGGTGAAGGCGAGCTGGCCGAGCCCGGTGGCCACCGCCACCGCCCCGAGGTGGCGCACGAGCATCGGATCGAGCTTCAGGCCTACCGCGAAGAGCAGCAGCGTGACGCCGAACTGCGAGAGCAGCCCGAGGGCCTCCGAGGGCGCCGCCCAGCCGACCAGCGCAGGGCCTGCGGCGACGCCCATCACGATATAGGCGAGGATCAGCGGCTGCCTGAGCCAGCTCGCGACCAGCCCGAGCGCGGCGGCGATCAGCAGCAGCAGCGCGAACTGCTGGAAAACGCTCAGCATCATCTGCCGGTCAGTGTGCCGGGCTTTTGATTCTGGTCAATACCGCGCCGGCCCCGCATGGCGAAATGGCGGCATGACGCGGACCAAACCGAAGGAGGGATAGTCATGCAGACGCCGCATGTCTTCATCGCCTACGCGCCGCGCGGCGCCGGGCTGCGCTGCGCGGTGGCGTACCTGGAGAACGAGCGCGATGCCTGGGGCTGGTTCACCGGCCCGCGGCCCGACACGAGCGTTGCCGCGTGCTACTTCCTGCTCGAGGACCTCTTTACGAAGCGCGAGACGCGCTACGAGGCGGTCGACCAGCCCGACCTGCACGGCGGCTGGTCGCTCGACGAGGCGCGCCGCCACGAGCTCGCGGCCATGCAGGAGGTATTCGCCCGGGAGTGGCTCTTCTACCGCGACGATCCGCGCGCCGCGGCGGAGCTGGAGGCCTACGCGGAGGGCGAGCTCGCCGCCGGCGAGCTCAACGTGCGCTTCGAGCGCCTGTCGAAGTTCAACACGCAGCAGCCGAACTGGACCTACTACTCGCCGAACTTCGAGCGCCCGGTGCTCAAGCAGCTCGCGCGCCGCTGGCCTCTCGAGTACCGCCTCGACTTCGAGCCCAAGCCGCGCCGCGCCGCGCGCTCCTGTCCGTAGATAACTACCGCCGCGACCAGCGGCCGGCGTAGCCCTGCTCGAGCTGCTTGCGCTGCTCGGGAGTGAGGACCGCCTGCACGCGCTTGCGCGCCTCCATCTGCGCCTCGAACATCTCCTTGTGAGCTTTTGCCATCTCGTCGTACGCCTGGCGCGCGGCCTTTTCGTCGACCTCGCCGCCTGCCCAGGCCTTCGACATGGGACCGTCGGCCGCGTGCATCTTGCCCATGAGCTGCCAGCGCTTGTCGAACATGTCGCGCTGGATGTCCGTGAGCTTCTGCCGCTGCTCGGGGGTGAGATCGAGGCCGGCGGCCTCGAAGGCGCCGCAACCGCCCATCATGTCGGGGCCCATGCCGTAGCCGGGCCCGTAGCCGCCGCCCATCATGCCAGGGCCCATGCCGTAGCCCCGCCCGTAGCCACCGCCCATCATGTCAGGGCCCATGCCGTAGCCCGGCCCGTAGCCACCGCCCATCATGCCCGGACCCATGCCGTAGCCGTAGGGCTGCGTAGAGGCGGTCAGGGGAATCGCCAGCGCGGCCGCCATGGCCGCGACCATCATCCTGCGTTTCATATCAGTCTCCTTTCACCCGGAAAGCGTCTCATGTCGGCCGAGACGCAAGTTGACGAGGATCAAAGGGAAGACGTTCGGCGCGCGGCATCGTCTGGCGATGGCGGTGCATAACGCCGACATTGCCCGCTGCTTCGAAGAGATCGCCGACCTGCTCGAGCTGCGCGACGACGATCTGCCCGACTCGGTTCTCTCGCGCCTGGACCTCGTGGTGGCCGCCGTGCACAGCAAATTCAACCTGCCGCGCGCGCGCCAGACCGCGCGCGTGCTCGCGGCGATGGACAATCCTTGCTTCACGATCTTCGCGCACCCGAGCGGCCGGCTGATCGAGGCGCGCGAGGGCTACGATATCGATCTGCTCGCCGTGGCGCGCAAGGCGGCCAAGCGCGGCATCGCGCTGGAGCTGAACGCGCACCCCGACCGGCTCGATCTCGACGACGTGCACTGCCGCATGGCGAAGGAGGAGGGCGCGCTCGTCGCCATCAGCTCCGACGCGCACGACGTCGACGGCTTCGAGGTGCTGCGCTACGGCGTCGGGCAGGCGCGCCGCGGCTGGCTCGAGAAGGCCGACGTCCTGAACGCCCGGCCGCTTGCCGCGCTGCGGCGGATCCTTTCGCGCGCGCCGCGGGCGGCAGCAGGCTGAGCCGCGGGTCGGGCCCGGTGAGCGCGACGCGGTAGCGCGCGGCCTCGAGCGCGGGCGCGAGCGCGGCGAGCTCCTCGAGCCCCGCCACGGTGGCGATGCGCTCGAGTAGCTCGGCGCCACCCGAGGCGTCGATCTCGTCGTCGGGACCGCGCGGGGCGTCCGGGTGGACATGGCGGAAGAGGGCATGATGCGTCTCGAGCGGCAGCTCGATGTGGACGCGGCGGCCGAGCCGCATGGCCTCGCGCGCGGCCGCGATGCTGGCCGCGCCGTCCCAGCTCAAGCTGACGATCTCCATCGGCGTCTTTTACTCCAGCGAGCGCCCGCGAGTTTGCGCTGGATCAAGACAACGAGCTCCTCGCAGGGTCATTCTTGCCAATCGAGGAGGCTGCCATGAAAGAGCTTGCGATCCCCGTGGACGGCGAGCGCCTGCCCGCGCTCGTGCACCGCACGCGCGCGGCGCACGCGGCCGTCATGGTCCTGCACGACACCGGCCTGGACCGCAAGGCTCCCGGCACCAGGCGGCTCGCGGCGATGATGCGTGCCGGCGGCTTCGCCACGGTGCAGCCGGAACTGCTCGACCGCATCGAGGCGCACGAGCGCCACAACGCCATCGACGTCGACCTGCAGTCCTCGCGCCTGATCCGGATCATCGACTGGCTGCGCGAGCAGCACTGGTCCAACGGCCTGCGGCTCGGCCTGCTCGCCGGGGACATCGGCGCGAGCGTGGTACTGCACGCCGCCGCGCAGCGGCCCCGGGAGGTCGGGGCGGTCGTGTGCCGCGACGGCCGGCCGGACTGCTGCCCCTCGTGGATCGGCAGGGTGCTCGCGCCGACGCTGCTGCTCGTCGAGCGGGACGAATGGCCCTACCGGCACGTGTTCGACGCGCTTCGATGCGAGAAGGAGCTCGTCGTCGCGCCGATGGGTGAGCGGCCGGTTGCCGAGGCCGCCTGCGCCTGGTTCAGGCGCTACCTCCTCTAGGGCCTCCTTTTTCCTACGGCAGCACGAGCACCGGCCGGATGCCGGCGAGGAGCTCACGCAGCGTCTCCTCGTCGAGCTCCGGACGAGCGCCGCGTGGCTCGGGTGGTCCTCGTAGACGACTGGCGCGCCGCGCGCGGATGAGTGCTCGATCAGTACGTTCACGGCGTAGCGGCGCATCGGCGCCTCGATGCCCTCGGGCTTCGGGATCGGGATGCCGAAGAGCGTCGGCGGCTCGCCTTCCTTGCGGCTGCGCAGCGCCGCGGCGTGCTCGAGCGTGTCCTCCTTCACCTGGTCGAGGTACTCGAGCACGTGGGGCAGCGCCTCGTACGCGCCTTTCAGCTCCTCGATCAGGCTGACGATCGCCGTGCGCGCCACCTCGCGGTCGAGGCTCCTCATGCGCTCGAGCGCCTCGCGGCGCCACTTCGGCATCTGGCGCAGCACCTCGGCGAGCTCCTTCTGGAGCTGCGAGATGAGCTCCCCGGTGCGCTTCTGTGCCTCGGCGGAGAGCTTGGCGAACTCCTCGGGCTCTATTACTGCGTCGCGCTTGTCGTTGAACGGGCCGAAGCCGAAGCCGCTCGGCGTGCGCACGAGCGCGATGCCCTGCGCGCGCGCCTTCTCGCCGATCTCGTTGATCGCGCGCTCGTGGCGCTCCTCGAGCTCGCCGTGGATCTCCTGGTGCCGGTTGCGGTACTCGTCGGTCTCGAAGGCCGCCGCGATCGCCGCCGAGAGGTCCTCGACCAGCCGCGCCATCGCCGCCTTGAAGGCGCTCGCCTCGCCCGCAGGCAGGCTCAGCGCGCGCGGCCGGTGCGGCGAGCGGAAGTTGAAGGTTGTAGCCCTCGCGCCGGATACCGACGCCGAACTCGAGCGCCCGGGTGGCGCGCTGCTGTCCGGGCGCCCCGTCGGCGCCCTGCAGCTCGTCGGTGGTGGAAAAGGCGAGGCGCGCGGGGTCGCAGCGCCGGCGCAGTTGGGCGGGGAGAAGGGCTTCCATGCGGCGCAGTCTGCCGCGCGGCAACCGGCGGCGCTTGACCTGAGTCAAATCCGGACCGCCCCGCATGCGTAACGTCCCGCTATGAGCCCGCTGCTGACCGACCTGTACCAGCTCACCATGCTGCAGGCCTACTACGAGCGCGGCATGACCGATACCGCGGTGTTCGAGCTCTTCGTGCGCAAGCTCCCGCCGGGGCGGGACTTTCTCGTCGCGGCGGGACTCGAGCAGGCGCTCGAGTACGCCGAGGGCCTCGCCTTCCGTGAGGCGGACCTCGATTGGATCCGCGAGAGCGGCATCTTCAAGCCGGCCTTCGCCGAGCGGCTCGCGGGCCTGCGCTTCACCGGCGACATCGATGCGATGCCCGAAGGCACCGTCTTCTATCCCGACGAGCCGATCCTGCGCGTAGCGGCGCCGATGCCCGAGGCACAGCTTCTCGAGACGCGGATTCTCAACCTCATCCACTTCCAGACCGTGATCGCCTCCAAGGCGGCGCGCGTGCGGCTCGCTGCGCCGGGCAAGGGGCTCATCGACTTCGGCCTGCGCCGCGCGCACGGCGCGGAAGCCGGCCTCTACGCCGCGCGCGCCTCCTGGCTCGCCGGCTTCGACGGCACCGCGACAGCGCTCGCCGCGCCGCGCTTCGGCATCCCGGTGTTCGGCACCATGGCGCACTCCTTCGTGCAGGCGCACGAGAGCGAGTCGCAGTCCTTCGAGCACTTTGCCGTCGCGTTTCCCGACAACGCGGTGCTGCTCGTCGACACCTACGACACGGTGGAGGGGGTGCGCAAGGCGGTCCGGGTCCCCGGCCGGCTCAAGGGCGTGCGTCTCGACAGCGGAGACCTCGATTCGCTTTCCCGGGAGACAAGAAGGATTCTCGATGCGTCGGGAAGGCGAGACGCCATCATCTTCGCCAGCGGCAACCTCGACGAGGAACGCGTCGGGGCACTGGTGCGCGCCGGCGCGCCGATCGACAGCTTCGGCGTGGGCACGGCGCTAACGACCTCGGCCGACGCGCCGTACCTCGATGCGGTCTACAAGCTGCAGGAGTACGCCGGGCGGCCGCGGCGCAAGCGCTCCACCGGCAAGGCGACCTGGCCGGGCCGCAAGCAGGTCTACCGCCGCGACGGCGCCGACGGGCGCTTCGCGGGCGACGTGGTCACGCTGGAGGGCGACGCGCAGCCGGGGGAGCCGCTCCTCGTGCCGGTCATGCGCGGCGGCCGGCGCCTGCCGCAGCCGACGCTCGTCGCGGCGCGCCAGCATTGCCTGGCCCAGCTCGCGTGCCTGCCGGCGCCTGCCTATCGCGCGGAGATCTCGCCCGCGCTGCGCTCACTCGCGGCGCAAGTCGACCGCGACGCGGGTTGAGATAGATCAACACGCTCGCTGAGCTTCGGCGTCTACTGCACTCATGGTGGAGCGGCCCCAACCGGGGCAGAAAGAGTCGGAGCTGACGCTGCTCATCGCGGAGCGGGCGTGCCGCCTCGCGCAGGAGCGCCAGATCGGCCCGGGACGCGAGCTCGACCTGTGGCTCGAGGCCGAAGCCCAGGTCAAGCGCGAGCGGGGGCTGGACAAGACAAGGAGATAAGCATGCTCCGGACCGTTCCTGGAGCCACCGTTCTTTTGCTCGCGCGGCGTGGTGCGCGCCTATAACTGGTCCGGCAGGAAATAGGAAAAACAAACACAGTTACCCCGCGAACAAGTTGAGGTCGTCTCGGCGAACAAATCGAAGTCGTCCCCGCGAACAAATCGAAGTCGTCCCCGCGAAGGCGGGGACTCACGTTGTTTTCTGGAAAGCAAACGGGGCCCCCGCCTTCGCGGGGGCGACGATACACACCACCTTCTTCAGTGTCTCTACGGATTCAGCTTCTTCACCACCTGCATCACCGTCGGCTCGGTGGTGGGCCTGACCTCGAACCCGAGCGCCCGCACGAAGCGCAGCATGGTGCGGTTCTCGCGAAGCACAAGGCCTTCCATGGTCGCGAATCCCTGCGATCTCGCGAAGTCGAGGAGAGCGAGCATGAGCAGACCGGCAACTCCGCTCTTGTGCCAGGCGTCATCGATGACGATGCCGAAGTCGCAGCTGTTGAGGGGCTCGATCGCCGCGTAGCGTGCTTCGCCGACGAGCGCGCCCTCCGCCTCGCACACGAATGCCATGGTGCGTGCATAGTCGACGTGCGTAAACTGCTCCACCAGCGGCTCGCGGATCGCCCCCACGAACTTCATGAAGCGCATGCGGCGCGAGTCGGCGCACAACCGCTCGAGGAACGCGCGCTCGGCCGGGGCGTCCTCCGGGCAAATGGGGCGGATCGTCACCCGGCGGCCGTCGGCCAGCGTGTGTTGGCGCTCGAGCCCGGCGAGGGAGCCGACCATGGCTACCGCGGCAGGGCGAGGCGCCGACGATGGGTAGCGACCCGAGTCTTTTCGTAGCCGTTCATGCCCTTAATAGATCTTATCGCCCGCCGATGAGGCAGCCGCCGAGCGACAACGCTGCGGACGCATGCCATGGGCGCAGTCTGCGGCCCGGCGACGCGTCAGCGTTGACGCAGGTCAAATCCCTGGCGGGCAGCCTTGCGATATTGGCTGCCAACTCCCTTGCGCGATCGAAAGGCGGACGAGAATGAAGGTTCTTCTCGCGGTGGACGGCTCCGAATGCGCGGCGCGCGCGGCCCGATTCGTCGTCCAGCTCCTCGTCGGACGGGAAGCGCAGGTCGAGCTCGTCAATGTCCAGCCGCCCGTGGCGTATGCAGATCTGCTGTTCGCTGAGACCCGGGCCCGCGTCGACGAGCTAATTGCCGCACGTGGCCGCCGTGCCGCAAGGGACGCGCTCGACGCGATGGCGTCCGCCGGTATCACGAGCAGGCTGCACGTCCTGTCCGGCGATGCAGCACCGGTCATCGCCTCGACCGCGCGAGAACTTGGCTGTGGACTGATCATCATGGGGACGCGCGGGCTCGGCGCCGTCGCGGGCCTGGCGCTCGGCTCGGTGGCCGGCAAGGTCATCCATCTCGCCGAGGTTCCCGTCACCGTCGTCAAGTGATGGATCGGGCTGTTCCCCCCGAGCGCCTGGAAGGACTATCGCGCCTTGCGGGGCTGACAGATGCCGAGGCGCTTGCCCGCACCGCGCGGTTTGGCAAGAACCGCATCGTGGAGGCAACGCCAGGCGGCTGGATCCGGCTGCTCGCCGAGACCGCCAGGGACCCCATGCTGTGGTTCCTGCTCGGTGCGAGCGCGCTGTTCGCGATCGTAGGCGACTGGACGGAGGCCGCCATCCTGCTTGCCGCTCTCGTGCCGTTTATCGGCATGGACCTGTACCTTCACCGCCGCACCACCGCCTCGATAGAGGGGCTGTCGGGCCGCCTCGCGACGCGTGCCACGGTGGAACGCGCAGGGGCGCGGCGGACCGTTGCTTCCGTCGACGTGGTGCCCGGCGACCTTGCGGTGGTCGCAGCGGGCGAACCGTTTCCCGCAGACGGTGTTCTGGTAAGCGGCACGGATCTGCAGGTGGACGAGTCGACGTTGACCGGGGAAGCGTTTCCGGTGCGCAAGGAGCCGCTCCTGCCCGCGCCCGGCGGAGATTCCTCGCGGGTGGACGCCTGCCATTGGGGCATGGCCGGCACGCGGCTCCTCACCGGCGAGGCTCTGCTGCGCGTCGTGTTCACCGGCGGCGAGACGCTCTATGGCGAGATCGTGCGCTCGGCGGCGAGCGGCGCGCGTGGCCGCACGCCGCTGCAGGCCGCGGTGTCCAACCTCGTCGCGGTCCTTCTGGTGGTAGCCACTTTGATGTGCCTGGTGCTCGGGTGGGTGCGGATCCAGCAGGGCCATGGCGTGCTCGACGCGCTCCTCAGCGCCGTCACCCTGGCGGTCGCCGCCCTTCCGGAAGAGTTTCCCGTGGTCCTCACGTTCTTCCTCGGCGTTGGCGCGTACCGGCTCGCACGGCGCCAGGCCCTGGTGCGACGCGGGGTGGTGGTGGAAAACATCGGCCGCGTCACCTGCATTTGCTGCGACAAGACAGGCACGCTCACCGAGGGACGCCTGCAGCTCGCGCACCGCTGGCCTGCGCCGATGCTCGACCCGGGCCGGCTGGTGCAACTTGCGGCCGCCGCCTCGCGCCGCGAGACGGGCGACCCGATGGACTGCGCCATCCTTGATGCCGCGGGCGACCCGCCATGGGAGCGCGTCGCGGTCTTTCCGTTCACCGAGGATCGCAAGCGCGAAACCGGCGTGGTGCGCGAGAAGGGCACCCTCATCGCGGCAGTGAAGGGCGCGCCCGAAGTGGTGCTCGCGCAGTGCATCCTCCGGCCCGAAGAGCGCGCGTACTGGCTGGCGCGCGTCGACGAGCGCGCCGGAGCCGGGCACAAGGTGATCGCGTGCGCGTGGCGCGAGCTCGACGACTGGCCCGGGGGCGAGCCTGACCGCGGTTTCCGGCTCGCCGGCGTATTGGGGCTGGAAGATCCGGTGCGCGAAGGGGTCGCCGACGCGGTGCGCGAATGCCGGAATGCCGGCATCCGGGTGATCATGGTGACCGGCGACCATCCCGCTACGGCGCGCGCGGTGGCGCGCGAGATCGGTCTGGACGATGCGGACGTGATCGCGCGCGCGGTGCCGGCGCAGAAGGTCGAGCTGGTGCGCAGTCTGCAGGCGAGCGGGGAGATCGTCGCGGTCACCGGAGACGGGGTGAACGACGTGCCGGCGCTGCAGGCGGCCGACATCGGCATCGCCATGGGGCAGCGCGGCGCACGCAGCGCCCGGGAAGTGGCCGCGATCGTGCTGCTCGACGACAACTTCCGCAGCATCGTGCGCGCGATCGCGGAAGGCCGGCAGCTCTTCGCGAACCTGCAGCGCAGCTTTCAGTACCTGCTCACGATCCACCTGCCGCTCGTCGCGACCGCCGCGCTCGTGCCGCTCGCCGGCTATCCGCTGCTCTACCTGCCGGTGCACATCGTGCTGATCGAGCTCGTGATCCATCCGACCGCGCTGCTGGTATTCGAAGGACCCGCGGAGGCTTCCGTGCTCGCCCCGGCGCACAAGCCGGCACGCCCGCGCTTCTTCGACCGCTGGCAATGGCTTGCCATCGGCGCCGCAGGAGCCGCCGTCACGCTGGTCGTCATGACAAGTTACGTGCGCAGCCTGGGCGTCGGCTACGAAGTCGACCATGCGCGCGCCATGGCGCTCGTCGCGCTTGCCGCATCGAGCGCCGGCATCACCGCCTGGCTGACAGGATTGCGCGGCGCAATGGCACGGGTCGCCGTGGCGGCCACGCTGGCGCTCGCCGTGCTGCTGGTCCAGACGCCCTTTGTCGCGCGTCTACTGCATCTCAAGCCGCTTCATGCAGATGACTGGATGCTCGCCGTCGGGGGCGGGCTGCTTGCCGCCCTTCTCTTGTCGCTTTCCTCCTTTGACCTCCGCCGGCGAACGGTGGCCCGGCTTTGACGCTGGCCATGGCGCGATCCGGCTAACGCGGCGGACGGCGCTCCATCCGCTGGAGGAGGCGCCGGTATAGAAGCAGCAGGCCGAACAGCGCGAGGAGGAGCGCGCCGATCAGCACGGCGACGACCACTAGCAGCGTCCTCGCCCACTCCATGCCTCGCGCCTCCGCGCGGCTCGCCATCTCCGCTACCTCCAGGAAGATCGCCTTGCGCTGCACGGTAATCGCCCCGGCCGCCTCGGTCAGGATGGCTGCGCGTTCCTTCTGGATAACCGACGCCATCTGCTCGAGGGTGCTCTGGCGCTCGCGCTCGATACGCGCAAACAGGTCTTGAAGCGCGGCCGAGCGCTCCTGCGCCAGTTTTTCCGGCATGGTGCCGACTTCGCGCACGGCGGATCCGGCGGCTGCCGTGAGCCCGCCCACGCTTTCGAGCAGGCGCTGGCTTTCGACCGTCGTCAGCGTTTGGTGCGTCAAGAGCTCGGCTTGCCAGCGCAGCGTGTAGGGCGTGCGCTGCGCAAGGAACAGCGCACGCTCGCCGAAGAGCCGCGCCTGCTCGGCCTGCTGCACCGCGGCGCGCATGGAGCTGATGGCCCCCTCGCCCGCCTCAGCGGAAATCGAGCCTGCGCGCGGGAGGTCCGAAAGCCGGACATAGGCCACCTCGGCCGCCGTCTTTCGCTCGCCCGGCCAGCTCAGAATGAGCTCGCGCAGCGCGGAGCGCGTTGGCGCGTCCACCCAGCGCTCGGCGAGGTTCCACGCGTCCGTCTCGTTCAATTCCACCGCCTTGAGGACGCGCGCCTGCGGGCTGTCGGCGGGCTTGTCCCTGGCTTCGTGGCGTGAGCCATCGGCAACCAGGGTCGTGTGGGTCAGCATGTCGAGCAGCGCGTCGACCGGGTCGGGTCCCGTCACGATCCCGACCAGCGCGCTCCCGAGCGTCAGCCGCGTGGTGAGGCTGAATCGCCGGACCTCGGGGTCCGGGTCCGTCGCACCGGGCGCGGTCTCTGCCGTGACGCGCGCCAGCGCCGTGTCGGCGAGCGCGAGGAGCTGGCTCTGCAGGCGCGCCGCGTCGACGCTCGCCGCCGTCACACGCCGCTCGCGCGGATCGCCGCCCTGCGCGCCCGGCTTCTGGGGCGGCGGGTTGCCCGCACAGGCCGCGAGCGCCGCGGCTGCGGCCAGGGCGAGCGCGAATCGCCGACATGAGACAAAGCGTTCGCGTACCGGGCCTTGTCCTCGCTGCATCATTCGCTCCTGCCGCAGCCTAAGCATCGAACCCGCCGGCGATTTGATCTGCATCAAGTGCGAATCTGCCAGCGAGAGCATCGGATCCCGCTCCGGAATACTCATCATCGCCGGGTTTTCAGCGCCGCGGCGACGCCGCCGTGCACCACCTCGCCACGGTGCACCTGGAGGCCGGCGCGCAGGTGCGGGTTGGCGGCCAGCGCGGCCTCGATGCCGCGCTCGGCCAGCTCCATCACGAGCGGCAGCGTGGCGCGGTTCAGCGCGTAGGTGGAGGTGCGCGGCACCGCGCCCGGCATGTTGGGCACGCAGTAGTGCAGGACGCCCGCGACTTCGAATACCGGCTCGGCGTGCGTGGTCGGCCGCGAGGTCTCGAAGCAGCCTCCCTGGTCGATCGAGACGTCGACCAGCACCGCGCCGGGCCGGATCGAGCCGAGCATCGCGCGCGTCACGAGCTTTGGCGCCGTGTCGCCTGCGACCAGCGCGGCGCCGATCACCGCGTCGGCTTCGCGGACCGCGTCGGCGATGGCGGCCGGAGAGGCGAGCGCGGTGGCCGCCCATCCGGCGAGCGACTGCAGCGGGCCGGCGGAGCGGCTGAGCACCGTGACTCGCGCACCCAGTGCGGCCGCGAGGCGAGCCGCGTTCGAGCCGACTACGCCGGCGCCGAGCACGACGACGTGGCCGGGCGGCACGCCGCCCGCGCCGCTCAGCAGGACGCCGCGGCCGCCCTGCGGGCGCTCGAGGAAATGCGCGGCTACCTGGACCGACATGCGTCCCGCCACCTCCGACATCGGTGCGAGCAGCGGCAGCCCGCCGCCGGGCGCGGTCACCGTTTCGTAGCCGATGGCGGTGACGCCGCTTGCGATCAGGTCGCGCGCCTGCTGCGGATCCGGCGCGAGGTGCAGGTAGGTGAAGAGCGCCTGGCCAGGGCGCAGGCGCGCTCGCTCGGCCGCGAGCGGCTCCTTCACCTTGACGAGGAGCTCGGCGCGCGCGTAGACCGCGGCGGCATCGCGCACGATCTCGGCGCCGGCCGCGGCGTACTGCGAGTCGTCGGCGCCGATCCCGGCCCCTGCGCCCGCCTCCACCATCACCTGGTGCCCGCGCGCTCGCAGCTCGCGCACGCTGTCCGGGGCGAGCCCGACGCGGTACTCGTGGGTCTTGATCTCTCTCGGTACGCCGATCCTCATGCCGGTGGCCATTGAACCGGGTGGGCGGTGCGCCGGTGTTGACGCAGGTCAAGACGGGGCGCGGCGCCCTTGCCATGCTGCCGCGAGATGCGACCCTCCGTTATCCGCAAGGACGCAGCCCGGTTGCGCGTCGCGCCGAACGCCCCGATCGGCTGGGAAGAGGCGCGCCGCGCGCTCGAGGGCCTGCCCGGCGGCGGTCTGAACATCGCCTATGAGGCGGTGGACCGCCACGCGCGCGGCCCGCTCGCTACGAAAACCGCCATCCGCTGGCTGCGCGCTTCGCAGGGCCGGCGCGACATCAGCTACCGCGAGCTCGCCGCCCTCTCCAACCGCTTCGCGAACCTGCTGCGCGCGCTGGGAGTGTCCCGGGGCGATGCGGTGTTCGTTCTGTGCGGGCGCATTCCCGAGCTTTACGCCGCGGTGCTCGGCGGGCTCAAGGTGGGCGCCGTGGTGTCGCCGCTCTTCTCCGCCTTCGGGCCCGAGCCGCTCAGGACGCGCATCAACCTCGGCCGCGGCAAAGTGCTGGTGACCACCGAGGCGCTCTACGAGCGCAAGGTGAAAAAGGTGGCAGGCGAGATGCCCACGCTCGAGCACGTGCTGCAGGTCGACACGGAGCATTTCCAGAAGACGCTCTCCCAGGTGGACCACGACTTCGTGGTCGAGCGGACCTCGGCCGACGACCCGTCGTTCCTGCACTTCACGAGCGGTACCACCGGCACGCCGAAGGGCGCGCAGCACGTGCACGGCGCCGTGGTGATGCACTACGCCACCGGCGTGGTGGCGCTCGACCTGCATCCGGACGACATCTTCTGGTGCACCGCCGATCCGGGCTGGGTCACCGGCACCTCCTACGGCATCGTCGCGCCGCTCGTGCACGGCGTGACGAGCATCGTCGACGAGGCCGAGTTCGACGCCGAGCGCTGGTACCGCATCCTGCGCGACGAGAAGGTGAGCGTCTGGTACACCGCGCCGACCGCAATCCGCATGCTGATGAAGGCCGGCCTCGATCTTCCGCGAAAGCAGCCGTTCGACAGCCTGAGATTCATCGCGAGCGTGGGCGAGCCGCTCAACCCCGAGGCGGTGTGGTGGGGCATGGACGCCTTCGGGCTTCCGATCCACGACAACTGGTGGCAGACCGAGACCGGCGGGATCATGATCGCCAACACCGTGTCGATGGACATCAAGCCCGGCTCGATGGGCAAGCCTTTGCCGGGTGTGGAGGCGGGCCTGGTCAAGAAGAAGAATTCCGGGGAGATCGACTTCGTTTCCGAGCCCGATTCGGAAGGCGAGCTGGCGCTGCGGGAGGGATGGCCGTCCATGTTCCGCGGCTATCTCGACCAGGAGGAGCGCTACCGCAAGTGCTTCTCCGGCGGCTGGTATCTGACCGGCGATCTCGCGAAGCGCGACGCCGACGGCTACTACTGGTTCGTCGGCCGCGCGGACGACGTAATCAAGTCCGCCGGGCACCTCATCGGCCCCTTCGAGGTCGAGAGCGCGCTCATGGAGCACCCGGCCGTCGCCGAGGCCGGCGTGATCGGCAAGCCTGATCCCCTCGTGGGCGAGGTGGTGAAGGCTTTCGTTTCCTTGAAGAAGGACTTTTCGCCTTCCGAAGACCTGAAAATGCAGCTCCTTGCGCACGCCCGCAAGCGGCTCGGCGCGGCGGTGGCGCCCAAGGAGATCGCGTTCAGCGCGACGCTGCCGCGCACCCGCAGCGGCAAGATCATGCGCCGGCTCCTCAAGGCGCGCGAGCTCGGCTTGCCCGAAGGCGACACCTCGACCCTCGAGGGCGGCGCATGAGCGCCGAAGTTCGGGGTCAGACCCCGCTCTCTCCGCCGCCCAGCGGGCCGGTTCCTTTCCCTCGCCAGCTGTCCCTCAGGCTTCTCACCGACATGGTGCGCATCCGCCGCATGGAGGAGAAGTGCGCCGAGCTCTACGGCTCAGGCAAGATTCGCGGCTTCCTGCACCTCTACATCGGCGAGGAGGCGGTGGCGGCGGGCGCGCTGCCTGCGCTCGCGCCCGAAGACGACGTCGTGGCGACCTACCGCGAGCATGGTCATGCGCTGCTGCGCGGGGTGCCGATGAAGGCGATCATGGCCGAGATGTACGGCAAGCGCGAAGGCTGCTCGCGGGGCCGTGGCGGCTCGATGCATCTCTTCGACAGCGCTACGCGCTTCTACGGTGGCAACGCGATCGTCGGCGGGGGGCTGCCGCTCGCAGCCGGGCTTGCCCTTGCATCGTTCCTGAAGAAGGAAAAGCGAGTTACCGCCTGCTTCTTCGGGGAAGGCGCGGTGGCCGAAGGCGCCTTCCACGAGTCGATGAACCTCGCGCAGCTCTGGCGGCTGCCGGTGGCGTTCTTCTGCGAGAACAACCTCTATGCCATGGGCACGGCGCTCGCGCGCTCCGAGTCGCAGATCGACCTGTGCGTGAAGGCCGCGGCCTTCGGCATGGCCACGCTCAGGGTCGACGGCATGGACGTGGTCGCGACGCACGAGGCGGCGAAGCAGGCCTGCGCGCACGTGCGCGCAGGCAAGGGTCCGATCTTCATCGAGTTCCAGACCTATCGCTTCCGCGCCCACTCCATGTTCGACCCCGAGCTGTACCGTGAGAAGAGCGAAGTCGAGGCCTGGAAGACCCGCGGACCGATCCACACCTTCAGCGCGCGTCTCAAGGCGCAGGGCGAGCTCACCGAGCCGCAGTTCCTCGAGATCGATGCGGCGGCGATGCGCGAGGTCGACGAGGCCGTCGCCTTCGCGGAAGCCGGGACCTGGGAGCCAGTGGAGGACCTGGCGAAGGATGTCTACGCGCTATGACGATCACGTACCGCGAAGCGCTGCGCCAGGGGCTCTACGACGCGTTCGACAGGGACGAGCGCGTCTTCCTCATGGGCGAGGACGTCGGCAAGTACGGCGGGACCTACGCGGTGAGCAAGGGCATGCTGGAGAAGTACGGCCCCGAGCGGGTGCGCGACACGCCGCTCTCGGAGCTCGCCTTCGTGGGCGCGGGCGTCGGCGCGGCGCTCGGCGGCATGCGGCCGATCGTCGAGGTGATGACGGTCAACTTCAGCCTGCTCGCGCTCGACCCGATCGTGAACACCGCGGCGATGCTGCACCACATGTCGGGCGGCCAGGTCTCGGCGCCGGTGGTGATCCGCACCTCGACCGGCGCCGGGCGCCAGCTCGCCGCGCAGCACTCGAACACGCTCGAGGCCTGGTACGCCCACGTGCCGGGGCTCAAGGTGGTCGCCGCCGCAACGATCGACGATGCGCATGGCATGCTGCTCGCCGCTCTTGAGGACCCCAACCCGGTGGTGATCTTCGAATACCCGGCGCTCTTCGAGACGAAAGCCGAGCTTTCCGGAAAGACGGTCGATCTTTCTTCTGCCGCGCTGCGAAGGCAGGGCAGCAAAGTCACCCTCGTGACCTACGGCGCCTGCCTGCCCAAGACGCTGAAGGCCGCCGAGGAAGTGGACGGCGAGGTGATCGACCTGCGAGTGTTGCGCCCGCTGGACATGGTGCCAGTGATGGAATCGATTCGCAGAACGCGCCGCTGCGTCGTGGTCGACGAAGGCTGGAAGAGCGGCAGCCTCGCCGCCGAGGTGATGGCGCGCATCGCCGAGGATGCGTTTTACGACCTCGACGCGCCGCTTGCGCGCGTGTGCCGCGAGGAGGTGCCGATCCCCTATCCCAAGCACCTCGAGGAAGCCGCGCTGCCGCAGCCGGAGAAGATCGTCGCCGCGGCGAAGGGGCTCTTCGGATGATCGAGTTCAAGCTCCCATCGCTCGGCGCCGACATGGACGAGGGCAAGCTCCTCGAGTGGAAGGTCAAGCCCGGCGACCAGGTGAAGCGCGGGCAGGTGATCGCGGTCGTCGATACCTCGAAGGCGGCGGTGGAGGTCGAGATCTGGTCGGACGGCGTGGTGTCTGAGCTCCTCACCAAGCCCGGCGAGACGATTGCGGTCGGCACCGTGATGGCGCGGCTGGATGGGGCGGCGAAACCCGAAGAACGACCAAAAGAACAGCTCGTCATGAGAAAGCCAGCGTCGCCCGCGGCAAGAAAGCGTGCGCGCGAGCTCGACGTCGATGTCGAGAAGGTCGCCGGGACCGGGCCGCACGGCGCGGTGACGGTGGAGGATGTCGAGAAAGCCGCACGCCTCCCCGGAAAGCCTGAAGCCGTTCCCGAGAAGCTTGAGAAGATCGAAAAGCCGGAGAAGGCGCTGGAAATTCGCAAGGCGATCGCCGCGGCGATGAGCCGCTCCAAGCGCGAGATCCCGCACTACTACCTCTCGCAGGCCATCCCGATGCAGCGCGCGGCGGAATGGCTCGGCGCGGAGAACGCGAAGCGCCCGATCACCGGACGGCTCCTGATGGGCGTGCTGCAGCTCAAGGCGGTGGCGCTCGCGCTCGGGGACTTCCCTGACCTGAACGGCTTCTATCGCGATGGGACCTACCAGCGCGCGCCCGCGGTGCACGCCGGGGTGGCGATCTCGCTGCGCCAGGGCGGGCTGGTGGCGCCGGCGATCCACGACGTCGCCGAGCTTTCGCTCGACGAGCTCATGAAAGCGCTCGCCGACCTCGTGCGCCGTGCGCGCGCCGGGTCGTTGCGCTCTTCCGAGATGTCCGACCCGACGATCACCGTCACGAACCTAGGCGACACCGGCGTCGATACGGTGTTTCCCATCATCTATCCTCCTCAGGTGGCGATCGTGGGCTTCGGCGCGGTGAAGGAAGGCAGACTGGTGGTTAGCCTCGGCGCGGACCACCGCGCAAGCGACGGCCGCCGCGGCGCGCTCTTCCTCGCCGAGCTCGCCCGCCGACTCCAGGAACCGGAGAAGCTCTGATGGACAAGACGGAGATCAGGAAGGTCGTGCTTCAGGAGCTGAAGCGCATCGCCCCGGAGGTCGAGGAGGGCGAGCTCAAGCCCGAGCGGCTGCTGCGCGAGCAGGTCGACCTCGACTCGATGGACTGGCTGAATTTCCTCGTCGCGCTGCACGAGCGACTCAAGGTCGAGATCCCCGAGTCCGACTACGCGCGCCTCGCCACCCTCGACCAGGTCGTCGGTTATCTCGGAGAACGGTTATGCAAGCCAAGGACATGATGACCAAGGACGTCGCGACGATCGGTCCCGACGCTACGGTGCGCGAAGCCGCGCGCCTCATGGTCGAGCGGGGCGTGAGCGGGCTGCCGGTAATCGAGGAGGAGCGCGTGGTCGGCATCCTGAGCGAGGGCGACCTCGTGCGCCGCACCGAGCTCGGCACCGAGACCTCGGGCGCGTGGTGGCTGGTCGCGCTCGCCGATGGCGCGGCGCGCGACTACCGCAAGACGCACGCGATCGCGGTGCGCGACGTGATGACTCGGCCGGTGTTCAGCGTGCGCGCCTCGGCATCGCTCGCCGAGATCGCGAAGCTGATGGAGGCGCGGCGCATCAAGCGCGTGCCCGTTCTCGAGAACGGGAAGCTCCTCGGCATCGTCACGCGAGCCGACCTCGTGCGCGAGCTCGCGCGCCGGCAGCCCTGAAGGACGCCTGGTCCGGCGCCGCGGGCTTCGTCCTCGCCGCCATCGGCTCGGCGGTGGGGCTGGGCAGCATCTGGAAGTTTCCCTACGAGGTGGGCGCGAACGGCGGCGCGGCGTTCGTGCTCTTCTACGTCGCCGGCCTGGCGCTCGCGGTCGTGCCGCTGCTCTTCGCGGAGTTCGCGATCGGCCGGCGCGGCGCGGCCGACGCCGCGGGCAGCATCGAGAATCTCGCGCTCGCCCACGGCGCGCCGCGCGCGTGGGGCTGGGTGGGCGTGCTCGGCATTGCGGGCGGTGCGCTCATCCTCACTTTCTACTCGGTGATCGGCGGCTGGACGCTCGCCTACGCGGTGGAGACGATGCGCGCGGGGCTGCCGGGCGCCGATGCGGCGGCCGTGCAGGCGCGCTACGACGCGCTGCTCGCCTCGCCCGGGCGCATGGCGCTCTGGCATGCGCTGTTCATCGCGGCGGCGGCGCTCGTGGTGGGACGCGGCGTCGGCCGCGGCATCGAGGCGGCTTCGCGCGTGCTCATGCCGCTGCTCGCGATCCTCATGCTCGGCCTCGCGCTCTACGGCGCATGCATCGGCGACCTCGGCGCGACGCTGCGCTTCCTCTTCCGCGTCGAGCCGGGCAGCGTGAGCGCGCGCACGGCGCTCGAGGCGCTCGGCCTGGGCTTCTTCTCGATCGGCGTGGGCTTCGGGCTCATGGTCACGTACGCGGCGTACGCCGCGCCCGGCATGGACCTGCGACGCGCGGCGATCGTCACCGTGCTCGCCGACACGGCGATCTCGCTCCTCGCCGGCCTCGCGGTGTTCCCGCTCGTGTTCGCGAACGGCCTCGACCCGGCGAGCGGCCCGGGGCTCGTGTTCGTCACGCTGCCCATCGCCTTCGCGCGCATGCCGGGGGGAGAGCTGGCGGGCGGGGCGTTCTTCGTGCTGCTCTTCGTCGCCGCGCTCGCCTCGGCGATCTCGATGCTCGAGCTCGCGGTGGCCTACGCGGTGCGGCGCTTGCGCTGGCCGCGGCCGCGCGCCGCCGTCGTCGCGGCGGCGTTCTGCTTCGCGGGCGGGCTGGCCACCGTGCTTTCCTTCAACC
>DASRKB010000212.1:0-6573 GCA_035649175.1 Burkholderiales bacterium
GAGAAGCGGCGCGAGGACCGGCCGCAGCGCATCGCCGACCTGGTCGAGGCCCTCGATGCGCTCGCGCTCGAGCACCGCTGGACGCAACGCGAAGCCGAGCTCTGGTGGACAAAAAATGTGAATCTAGCGCGCTCCGCCAGCGCACCGGCGGAGCATTGATTCGGTAGACTACGCGGCTCCGTGCAGCCTCCCACCAGCTATTCGCTTGAGGTCAATCCTCGTGTCCCAAAGCGCCTCGAGCGGCTCGAGGAGCTCGCGAACAATCTCTGGTACAGCTGGAACCGCCCCACGCGGTCGCTCTTTGCGAGGATGAACCCCGCGCTCTGGGACGCCGTCGGTCACTGTCCGAAAGCGATGCTCAAGCGGATCGACGAGCAGCGCCTGATCGACGCCGCCGCCGACCCCGCGTTCCTCGACAGCCTCACGCGCGTGCTCGCGGCCTTCGACGCCTACCACGCTGAGCCGCCGTTCAAGCAGAACTCGGGCGGCTTCCGGCCCGAGGACCTGGTGGCCTACTTCTGCGCCGAGTTCGGCGTGCACGAGAGCCTGCCGCTCTACTCCGGGGGCCTCGGGATCCTCGCCGGCGACCACTGCAAGGCGGCGAGCGATTTCCAGCTGCCGTTCGTCGGCGTGGGGCTGCTCTACCGGCAGGGCTACTTCGTGCAGACGATCGGCGCCGAGGGCAAGCAGCGCGCCGAATACCACGACTCGGACTTCGACGACCTGCCGATCGAGCCGGTGACGCGCAAGGACGGCGCCGAGCTCGTCTTCGCCCTCGCCTTCCCGGGGCGCGCGCTGCACGTGAAGGTGTGGCAGGCGCGCGTCGGGCACGTGCGCCTGTTCTTCCTCGATACGGACATCGCGCAGAACAACGAGCGCGACCGGGCGATCGCGCACCGGCTCTACGGCGGGGACCGCACTACGCGCGTCGAGCAGGAGCTCGTGCTCGGCGTGGGCGGGGTGCGCGCGCTCGAGGTGCTCGAGCTCGCCCCCACGGTGTGGCACATCAACGAGGGGCACGCGGCGTTCATGATCCTCGAGCGCGTGCGCGCGCTGGTCGCCTCCGGGCTCGCGCTCGAGGCGGCGGTCGAGGCGGTCGCCGCGAGCACGGTCTTCACCACGCACACGCCGGTGCCCGCCGGGCACGACCAGTTCGCCGAGGGCGTGGTGATGCCCTACCTCAGCAGCTGCTTCGGCGAGCTCGGCGCGAGCGCGGAAAAGCTCGCCGCGCTCGCGCGCCCGCCCGCGGGCGGGGACTTCAACATGACGGCGCTCGCGCTGCGCGGCTCGCGCTTCCAGAACGGCGTATCGCGCATCCATGGCGGCGTGTCGGCGAGGATGCTCAAGGACTATTGGCCGGAGGTGTCGGCCGCGGAGAACCCGGTCTCCTACGTCACCAACGGGGTGCACGTCGCCACCTTCCTCGCCCCCGAGTGGGGCGAGGTGCTCGACCGCTTCCTCGGCGTGGGCTGGATGCACCGGCTGGGCTATCCCGGCATCTGGGAGAAGATCCGCGACATCCCCGACCACATCTTCTGGAGCGTGCGCCAGGACATCAAGGCGCGCCTGTTCCACATGCTGCGCTACCGCGTGGCGCAGCAGCACCTGCGCAACCACGGCAGCGAGTCGCATCTCGAGCGCATGCTGCGCTACGCCGATCCGGGGAAGCCCAACGTCCTGACGATCGGCTTCGGCCGGCGCTTCGCCACCTACAAGCGCGCGACGCTGCTCTTCAACGACCTCGACGTCCTGCGGCGCATCCTCTCGGACAAGGAGCGCCCGGTGCTCTTCCTCTTCGCCGGCAAGGCGCACCCCGCCGACGAGCCCGGGCAGGAGCTCATCCGCACGCTCGTGCACATGGCGGGCCAGGACGAGTTCATGGGGAAGCTCGTCTTCATCGAGGGCTACGACCTGCACATCGCGAGGCGGCTCGTCTCGGGCGTCGATGTGTGGCTCAACAACCCGGTGCACCCGCTCGAGGCCTCGGGGACCTCGGGGATGAAGGCGGGGATAAACGGCGTGGTGAACCTTTCGATCCTGGATGGCTGGTGGGACGAGGGCTACGACGGCGAGAACGGCTGGGCGATCAAGCCGGCGAGCCCGCATTTCGACCCGCACCGGCGCGACCGCGAGGAGGCGAGGACGCTCTACGAGCTCCTGCAGGACAGCGTCATTCCGCTTTACTACAACGGCGCCGAGGGCGGCTACTCGGCGCGCTGGATCCGCATGGCGAAGCGCGCGATGGCCTCGCTCCTGCCGCGCTACGACGCCTCGCGCATGCTCGGAGAGTACGTGTCACGTTTCTACCTTCCCGCCGCGCGCCAGGGCCACCGCTACGCCGCGAACGGCTTCGAGGCGGCGCGCGCGCTCGCCGCCTGGAAGGCGAAGGTGCATGCCGCCTGGCCGGGCGTGAGCGCGCGGCGGCTCGACGCGCCGCGCGTGCGCATCCAGTTCGGGGAGAGCGTCCCGGTGGAGGTCGCGGTGAAGCTGAACGGGCTCTCGCCCTCCGACGTGTGCGTGGAGCTGCTGCTCTGGCGCGGGCTGCGCGAATCTCCGGCGCTGCGGCACAGCCACGAGCTTGCGCCGGCGGGCCGCATGGAGTCCGGCGAAGAGAAGTACGTGCTCGAGCTCAAGCCCGGCCTGTCGGGCCGGCTCGACTACCGCATCCGCGTGGTCCCGCGCCACGAGCTGCTGACACACCCCTTCGAGCTCGGCCTTACACGCTGGGTCTAGAGAGCAGCACCAGGGCCCTTCCCTGAAGGGCGCAGCTCGTGCCGGCGCGCACGGGGTGCTGCACCGGAGCGAGGCTCGTATCCAGCAGCACGCTCCATGCCGCGCCTTCGCCGCCCGGCAGCGCGAAGCCGACCGGATCGTGGTGCGCGTTGAGAAGCAGCAGGAGGTCGTCGTCCACGACTGGATCTCCCTTCGCGCCGCGCTCGGGCAGCTTGCGCCCCGAGAGCAGCGCACCGAGCACGCGCGCGTGGGGCAGATTCCATTCCGCCTCGCTCATCGGCTCGCCGCGCGGGCTCAGCCACTCGATGTTGCGCGAGTAGCGCAGCCGGCGGAAGGCGGGATGCGCGCGGCGAAGCTCGAGCAGGCGCATCGTGAACTGCAGGAGATTCTCTTCCGTAACCCCGAGATCCCAATCGATCCAGGAGAGCTCGCTGTCCTGGCAGTAGGCGTTGTTGTTGCCGCGCTGCGTGCGGCCCATCTCGTCGCCCGCGAGCAGCATCGGCACGCCGTGCGAGAAGACGAGCGTCGCGAGGAGGTTGCGCTTCTGCCGGTCTCTCAGGCTTCGGATCTCTTCGTTGTCCGTGGGTCCCTCGACGCCGAAGTTCCAGCTCTTGTTGTCGTGCGCGCCGTCGCGGTTGCCCTCGTGGTTCGCCTCGTTGTGCTTCTCGTTGTAGCTCACCAGGTCCTCGAGCGTGAACCCGTCGTGCGCGGTGACGAAGTTGATGCTCGCCGCGGGGCCGCGCCCGGTAGCCTCGAAGAGATCGCTCGAGCCCGAGAGCCGCGCGGCAAGCTCGCCGAGGCGGCCCTCGTCGCCGCGCCAGTAGGCGCGCACGCAGTCGCGGTACTTGTCGTTCCACTCCGACCAGGGCGGCGGGAAGCGCCCGAGGCGGTAGCCGTCCGGGGCGAGGTCCCAGGGCTCGGCGATCAGCTTGACCTGCGCGAGCACCGGATCCTGGAACATTGCAGATAGAAAACTCGCGTTGTCGCGCACGAGGGTCGTGGCGAGGTCGAAGCGGAAGCCGTCGACGTGCATCTCCTCGACCCAGTAGCGCAGGCTGTCCATGACCAGGCGCAGCACCGCGGGGTGCGCGAGGTTGAGCGAGTTGCCGGTGCCGGTGGTGTCGGCGTAGTGGCGCGGATTGTGCGGATCGAGCCGGTAGTAGGTGCGGTTGTCGATGCCGCGGAAGCTGAGCGTGGGACCGTGGTGATCGCCCTCCCCGCTGTGGTTGTAGACCACGTCGAGGATCACCTCGATGCCGGCCGAGTGCAGCGTCTTCACCATGGTCTTGAACTCGCCGGCTCCCCCGGTGGCGCAGTAGCGCATCTCGGGGGCGAAGTAGCCGATGCTCGCGTAGCCCCAGTACTGGCGCAGCCCCTGCTGCAGCAGGCGCCGCTCGTCGACGAAGGCATGGACCGGCAGGAGCTCGACCGCGGTGACGCCCAGGCGCCGAAGGTGTTCGACCGCCGCGGGGCTCGCGAGCCCGGCGTAGGTGCCGCGTAGCTGCTCGGGCACGCCGGGGTGACGCTGCGTGAAGCCCTTGACGTGCAGTTCGTAGATGACGGTGTCCTGCCAGGGCGTGCGCGGCGGCCGGTCCTCGCCCCAGCTGAACGCCGGGTCGACGACCCGCGAGCGCCCGGCGCCGGCGGAGAGGTTCCCCGACACAAGCCGAGCGTACGGATCGAGCAGCACCCGGTGCGGGTTGAAGCGGTGGCCGAGCTCCGGCAGCTGCGGCCCGTGGACTCGGTAGCCGTAGAGGAGCCCCGGCCGCGCCTCGGGCAGGTAGCAGTGCCAGACGAACCCGGTGCGGTTGCGCAGCTCGACGCGCTCGATCTCGCGCCGGCCCTTGGGATCGAACAGGCACAGCTCTACCCGCTCGGCGTGCTCGGAGTACAGCGCGAAGTTGACTCCCTCGCCATCCCAGGTCGCGCCCAGGGGCGAAGGCCGGCCGCGCCAGGCGGCGCTTGGCGCGACCAGGGCTCGGGCGGGCGCCTCCACAGCGCCCTAGATTACGCGGGATTTCAGATGCCCGCGCGCGCGGGCTCGACCACCCGCGCAAGGCGCTCGCGCTCGGCCAGCACCTTGCGGGTGTAGCGCGCCGTCTCGTCCCAGGCGGCGCCGTTGTAGAACTGCAGCCCCGCCTCGAGCGAGCCGGTGCGGCGCACGTACTCGCGCAGGATGCGCGTACCGACCAGGATGTTGCTCTCCGGGTCGAGCACCGCCCCCTCGCCGCCGTGCTCGGCGAGCTTCTCGAGGTGGTACTTCGGGATGATCTGCATCAGGCCGCGCGCGCCCATGCCGCTCTCGGCGATCGGGTTGAAGCGCGATTCGACCGAGATCACGGCGAGCACGAGCAGCGGGTCGAGGTTCATGCGCCCCGCCGCCCGGTACGCCGTGCGCACGATGTGCCCGGTGGGCCCGACGGCGACCCGATAACGCCGCGCAAGGTGCTCGACCAGCGCCTCCTGCGCCGCGTCCAGGGTCGGCTCGGGCATCGTGGGCGGCGGCATGGGGACGAAGCCCGCGAGGCTCATGGGCGGCGCGATCGCCGTTGCCGGCGCGAGCATCGCCGTCGCGAGCAGCATGACCGCCGGCAGGGACCTGGCCTCCATCATCGGCAAATCGTAGGCTGATCGGCACGGGCCGCGCTGTCGGGCTTGCCGGAAAATGTTGTCGCTTCCCGACTACGCGCTGTTCGCCGGGCGCTACACGCGGAATCAAGTCCGGCCGATAGTCGCTTCCGCGACGGCTCAATATCATCGCGGGGACTCGCGAAACCAGAAAGAAGCACCCCCCGAGGAAAGGCCTGGACCCGGATGAAAATCGTAGCGGTGGTACTTGCCGGCGGTGAAGGAACGCGGCTCTATCCGCTGACCGCCGATCACGCGAAGCCCGCGCTGCCGTTCGCCAATGGCTTCCGCATCGTGGATTTCGTACTTAGCAATCTCGTGAATTCCGGGGTGTCGACGATCTACGTGCTCGCGCAGTACAAGCCCGACTCGCTGCTGCGGCACATCGCGACGGCCTGGTCGCCGCGGCTAGACGACGGCCAGGGCCACATCCGCGTGCTGCTGCCCCGCTCGAACACGCTCGCCGGCCGGTTCAAGGGCACCGCGGACGCGGTCGTCCAGTCGCTCGAGCTTCTCCAGGCGCACGCGCCGGACCTCGTGGCGGTATTCGCCGCCGACCATGTCTACCGCATGGACGTGCGGCAGATGGTCGCCTTCCATCGCGAGCGCGCTGCCGACGTGACGGTCGCGGCGGTCGCCGCGCCGATCGGGCAGTCGGCGAGGTTCGGCGTGCTCTCCACCTCGCCCGACGCTCGCGTGCGGGCATTCCGTGAGAAGCCCCTGCCTACCGAGGCACCGTGCATCCCGGGCGATCCCCACCGCATCTACGCTTCCATGGGCAACTACCTCTTCGATCCCGAGGTTCTCGAGCGGGTTCTCTTCGAGGCACGCGAACAGGGCCACACCGACTTCGGCCGGGACCTGCTGCCCCGCGTCTGCGCGGCCGAGCGGGTCTATGCCTACGACTTCGGCGACAACCGCGTGCCCGGCGTCCAGGAGCACGAGGAGCGCGCCTACTGGCGCGACGTGGGCACGCTCTCCGCCCTCGCCGCAGCGCAGCAGGACGCGATGGGCCAGCGGCCGCGCTTCAACCTATGGAACAGCCGCTGGCCGATCCACGGCGAGCCGCGCATACAGATCGGCGTAGCGACGGGCGGACGCCGTCCAGCCGAAGTCGCGCTGCATGCCCGCGCGCTGCATGGCGCGCCAGCCGGGCAGCTCGCGCCGTAGCGCCGCGCCGCGGCGCACCGCCGACACGAGCGCCGCCGGCTC
>DASRKB010000213.1:0-33002 GCA_035649175.1 Burkholderiales bacterium
AGCGGCGAGGCCTTGCGCCCTTCTTCTTCTTCTTCATCTTCATCTTCATCTTCTGGAAACCCCCCTCTATCCCCCCTTGAAGGGGGGAATAGCTCCACACGCAAGCGCGAAAGGGAGTCCCATTGCCCAGATTCGTTTGACGTCTCCGATGACATGGCAGCTTGGGCGGTGGAAATCGGCGTCGCGCCTGAAGCGCTCAAGCAGCAGACGGAGCACTTCCTCGACCACCACAAGGCCAAGGGCTCGCGCTTCAGCGATTGGAACGCGGCTTGGCGCACGTGGATGCGCAAAGTGGTCGAGTTCTCCCGACCGCGGGCGGAACTGATGGCGCGTCAGGAGAAAAACCTGGTCGGAAGCACCCGCCTCGCCCTCAACCAATCGGCGCCATCCGGGGAGTTCGCTCCGCTCGGCCACCAGGCGCCGGGGCAAGCGGCACGAGCATCGTCGACCGAGTCATCAACCGCCGTCGAGCAGGGTCGGCCGCTCGGTCAGGATCGCCAGCCCAACTCCATCACCGCCGGCGACGATGCCGACCGAACAGCCTCGCCCGATGCGGCGGCGACGAAGCCGGTTCCACTTTGGGAGGATGCGCAGCCGGTCCCAGACGCGCCGTCAGCGGGAGGATCGGTGAGGCAGCACACGGCGAAGCGCGCGCGAGCAAGGCACAGGGGTTCGGCGCCCGAGCCGAGTGCAGCGGACCTGGCAGCGTCCCGCATGATGGCGCGCAAGACCAACAGAGGCTGGTTCGACACCTGGCCGAGCGCTATTAGCGAGCTTCGGAAACAGCGGAAGGTATCGCTTGGTGCGGTAAAAAAGACATTCCAAGTTGCCCTGAATAACCCGGAGCTGCGCAAGTGGGCACACCCGGTCCTGATGCACGTCCATTGGGATGAATTGCAGGCCGCGATGCGCAGCGCTACCTCGGTCGAGGCAGAGGGGATGCGCAGCGCTACCTCGGTCGAAGCAGAGGCCGTATGAGGCGCGGCGGACAGCGCCTTGACTCTGCAATTTTCGTCGCGGCGTTGGAGCGGATCGGCGTTTACGAGAACGGGCGCAAAAATCGCTCCTACGACGCCGCGATGGAAGTGCTTTGCAACGGCTGGCAAATCGCGTCGGCTGCCCGCGGGTTCCGCCTTTCACGTCAGTCGATCAAAAAGGCCATATCCAGGATCGAGGCAACCGTCGTGGGCCTCGGATGCTGCGCGTGCTGTGGGCAGCCGCTACAGAAAGGCTGATGTGGAGCGCTGGCACCTCGAGGCGCTCGGCGTGGTGGGCGAACCGCTGCTCGAGCAGCGGTTCCGCAAGGCACCGCGGGCCGGGTACGTGTGGTTCCAGGGCGTCGCTCTCAAGGTCGCGGGAGCCTCGGCATGAGGGTCATGAGGGTTCGTACATATAACCCGTTACGCGCGCGCGTGTGACGTATCAAACCGGCAAACCCTCATGACCCTCATGACTACCGTCTTGCCAAGAAGCTCTCACGCCGCGATATTGACCTCGTTGCGGTGCTGGACGTCGAGCGGCAACGCACCGCCGAGGCGGAGTTATGGGAGCAATTGATGCTCCCTGAGCGAAAGGCTCAGCTCGAGGGCTTCGGGCTCGACTTCACGTGCTCTATCGAGGACGACTGGACGTTGAGAACCTTCCATCTGGGCCGGCTCGAGGCATTGCCGTATTGCCCCTCTAGCGCTTTCGGCGTGGTTTCGCGCCGCCCCTACGCTCCTCGCGCTCGAGCTGCTGTTGACAGCGTTCAAATAAGGCAGCGGTCTCTTCCTGTACCGCAAACATGATTTTTGACCAGACGATAGTGTCAAGCGTGGGGTGACTCAACAGCAAATCGGAGGTGACCTGGCAGAGCGAGTACGCCGTGAGCCGTCCAGCTTCATCGAGCCCGGCATTGCTCGGGCCAGCCAACAGCGCAGACTCATACCCAGCGATCAGCCCTAGCTTGAACATGGTGCCTTTCGCGCCGGCGTGGATGACACCGCTTGCCATCTTGTAATGCTGGCGCGCATGGCTAAGGCCAACAGCGCGCTCAATGTCAGCGAACCTCGGACTCTCTTTCTTCAGAGCTTCGGCCGCCCAGCCGTACTCATTGCCGAATGCCTTACCGAATCGCCGGCATAAACGAGTCGCGTTCCTCTGTAGCGCCTCCATCTCCTTCTTGGGGACCGCCTTGGTGCCTGTGGCCGCCGCCTGCCTGTTGTATTGCTCGGCGATTCGCAACGAGTCGATGCCGTCATGGAGCAGGTAACGCTCCGCCGATCGCTCTCCATTTTCGCGCAAGAACGAAACGACGACGGCAACTTCATGAAGAGTCCGCCATCTTGCGAGCGCCCCATCTGCAAAGCCGGCTTCTAGGAGCGCCTGCACTTCCCCTGCGGTTAGGCACGCTCGAGCATGTAGTCGGTGAAGGGCCTCCAGCAGATATGGATTCTTGATTCGACGCCGCGAGTATTGCCATTGCGCCATCTCGTTCCCGGCCTCTGCCGCGAGTTCTACCTCGAGCGCGAGACCGTCGAACGCACGGCCCCACCGTTGGCGTAGCTTTGCGACGAAGTAGTCCTGTTCGACACGCCGCGCTTCCAGACCTTCCCTGGCAGATTTCTTCGCCGTTTTTAAGATCATCTTCGCGGAGCGCTCTGCCATATCCGGAACTAGCTTTTCTACCGTTGCCCCGACGGCCTCGATCGTCCGATCAATATCTTCGGCCGTTATTTCGATCTTGCGCGAAGTGCCTGGTTTGCCATCGTCCACCGTGAAGGACTTCTCGCCCGCGAGGATGCGCCTGGCTGCTTCCTGAACCGCTTTGTCGTCCGCTGTAGCGTCAGAGCTGCCCGCTTCGTTCAACTTGATGGCGATGAGGCTCGAGAGAAGCTTCATGGGGGTTGATTGCTCTCGAACTACTCGGTGAAGGATCTTTTGGAGCGTCTGCATTCGTTCGCCAATTCGCCGATCAGATAACTCAGGGCGTCTTCGAAATGTAGCTGCGGCATAGGTTTATAAGTCGAGGCGCGCCGGCGATCGAGATCACAAACGCACCCGATGGTTACGAACTTGAAATCCTCCTCCCTCAGCCGACAGGATCTCAATATGGTCGATCCCGCCGATCGCCGTCTGAAGCCGCCCTAGCTTCATCGCTTCGAGCAGCGTCGTAGTTGGAGGATCGGTGAGCTCCCTGCTCATCATGACTGGAATTGGCAGGCAAAGCGCAGGCCAGACGGACGCGATGACGGACTCCCCGCAGACCGCAAAGCTCTCGTGAGCGGCCGGCTCCGACAAGTCTGCGCTGACAACTCCGCAGGCTGCGACGGTCTCGCCATCGCGCGGAACGAACACGAACCCGCCGCTCATGCCAGGGCGAACTGGAATGGACGTCGTGAAGCACGGCCAGCGGAATTGCCGATACACTGATTGGTAAACGCCGGTTACCTCGCCGACTCGGATGCTCACCCGGCGGCCGACCTCTAGTTCCTGGCCCTTCCCGTCGTGGTCGACCGGTGCCCGGGTTTCCTCTACGTCGAGCTGATCGTTCGAGACCATATGCACGACGTCGCCGACCTTCGGGACACAAGTGTCGAGCGGGATCATGGCCGGGCGGAACGTATCGAATCCCTCCTGCGGGACGACGAGGAAGGAGGAGATGTCGAGCGAGTCGTTATAACTGACGTGCGCGAGGTTCAGCGCCTCCGCCGTCCGCGGTCCCATCCAGAGCGTCTTCAGTTTCTTTGGGTCCAGGGAAGGCTCGGACCAGCTCGGTGGGATGAACAACGAAGAGGGGGCATATCGCGCCGAGGGATGTTGCGAGCTATGCACCCCGGCGGGGAGAACGTGACGCGCGGTAAGGGCCAAGGCGAACCCATCGCCGTAAGCGATGACGAACGCCGTGCCAACGAGCGCAGGCTCTTTGCTCGGACCGAAAGCGAGCAGTGCGAGGAGGCATTGTCGGAAGTCGTCGGCCACCCCCTGGTTCGCTTCCGCGATTTCAACCCAGCAGCGAGCCAAAGGATCGTTAGGGAGCGGCATGGCTTATTCAGTGGCCGACGCGCTCGCGGACCAGTTGCACGGTATAAGCGAGAAACGGGCGACGGTGAAGTGATCTGCTTTCGATTCGCGGCTAATCGACTTCACGTCACCCGTTGAATCACGGCCGCGCGAAGAGCTCGGGCGGCGCCGACGGCGCCATTGGAGTGCGCAATGTCGATGTGTAGGACCGCTTCAGGCGTCAGCCGCGTCAAGGAGCTCCACATCGAGCTCTTCGCCGTCACCGATCTGCAGGACTTCCCGCGCCGCTTGCTTCAGCGCTGCGCTGCGCGGTACGTCGTGCGGCGCGGCGGCCGCTCGGCGCCGAATCTCGAGCAGAAGTTGCGCGCATGTCATCGTGTTCGGAACCCTCCGGATTGTCGCGCCCAGATCCGCCCGGTGTGGCCCATGTAAGCGGCGACCAGGCGTTCAACGAGATCGCGGCGATCCTTGAGCATATGCGTTAGGACGATGCTATCCGACGCGGCCGCGTTGCAGTATGCCACGCGCGCGCCGGATGATCTTCCGGCAGCTCGGAAAGCGCGGCCGCGACCTCCGCGTGCTCGATGTCGTCGCGGTAGTCAGCGGGACGGCGCTTCCCCTTGACCATTGGCTCCATGGCACCTCTCGATCTTTAGAATCGCGCGCCGGCGCCACCGATCAACAAACCAACCCGAAATCCTCTCCCATATGCTCTTCCGCTTGGGCCACGCCCTCTCGGGATGCCGGAATCCAAACCGGCAGCCGGTGATGGAATCCTCGGGCCAGTTGGCCGTCGCCGCGTGGTTCCAGCGCAACCGCCAATCGCCGATCGGCCCGCGGTCCCATTCCGGCAACGAGCGAGGCCATGAAACCTTGGCAAGGAGCGCATGCCAGGCTTCGTCCGGCACTGCGCGCCCTGCGCGAAGCGCTTGCTCGAGAAGGACTTGGTATTCACCGACGAGCCCAACCTGGACAGCAACCCTCAGCATGTCGCCGGCGTCGCGCGAGGCCGCCGGGAAGGCTGAGACGTAATCACCGAACAGCTTGCTGGCGGCCAATTGGTCGATGAGCGCGTACCCGGTTGACGGGGCTTGTACGTCGCCGTCGTCGTGCGGGCGAGCCGTCCTGGGTTGCTCAGCCGTGGCCATGGTCCGGCGGTGGCTGATGCGAATCGACCACGGCCTGCTCGCGCATCATGTGCTTCCAGATCGTGATGAAGTGGGGTAGGACCTTCGCGTAAACCTGGTCGAAGGACAGGTCCGCGGTCAGGTGATGCTCGCCCTCGAAGATCGCCTTGAGCGCCTCGCCGGCTTGCTCCAGTTCCGGGGAGAGCGGCTTCCTTGCCGGCGGGGGCTCGCCGCGGCGTTCCCGCTCGCGCTCCTCCTCGAGCATTTCTGCCAGCACCTCGTCGAAGATTTCGCCGATTTCTTTGTCGCGGGGCAGACCGACTTTCGGGCTCATTGAGGGCGATTCGGTTGATTCTCGGTTGGCATGCTACTCCCGGGCCATCCAGCGCGCGCAAGCGGGGAAGTGACCTGTACTCCATGACGACGGTAGCGGTCACTTCTCTACGTATTTTGGGAAAAAGTAAGAGCAACGCCGCAGGTCGTCCCAGGAGGCAACCAAGTAGAGGTCCTCGGCCGCCGTTCGCCGTCGAAGGAGCGACCATGGAGAAGGCTGATGGAGTGCCGCGTATGCAAGACCCGGCATTTCGCCAACATCAAACCCGGCACCGGGCGCTACTACCGCGGCGTCTGGCAGTGCGTGTACGGCTGTAGGCTGTAGCCCCCGGCACTGGAGACCACGCGGGCGCGCCGGAGCGCGCCCGCACGCGCCAGGGGGGCAAGCGGGCGGCCTTGTCTCCCCCAGGTTGGGCCCCCGGATTCCAGCGGGTCCCCTTTCTCCAGCCAGTCCGGCGCGATGGGACCTGCTCGGATGGGACCCATTTCGGCCGGGTCCCATAATTGAGGGAATCGACCTCCGTTCACACATTGGGGCCCCATGGAGAAAACGGCTCGCGCTACGCGGGGGTGCCCCCCTGGTGGGCGAAGGGCTAGAGGTCGGTTCCCGGCGTCGGCCGGTTCTTCTTCAGCCAGCGACCCGCAGCACCTAGCGAATCGAAGAGCGCGTTACGCCGCTTCTCGAGCCACCTGTAATAGCCGACGACCCGCGCCAGCTCCGAGCGGTTCTTGCCCGCCTGGGTCTTTGGGCCCGTCGACTTCCCGCCGTGGAGCTTGCACCGCGGGGCGATGCTGCCATCAGCACGCACCCAGCACGGCGCTTCGCACGGCCGGCCGGTAGAGCGAGCGAAGGCGCCGCAGAGCGGCCGGTTCCTGAAGATCACACCGGCGGCCTCCCGGATCGCGAGGCGCGTCGCCTTGCCAGCCAGCACGCGAGCGAGCCGGCGTTGGACGAGTCGGCGCGCGGTCATCGGCTTTCGGTCGCCGGTGGCCGCATTCGGCTGTTCCGCTGCCGTGGTCATCGGGTACATGATAGCCGCCGTGGCGAAGCCCGTTGAGCCGCGTGAGCCCGGCGCCGACGCGATCCCGGCGGAGATCGTGCTCGGCAAGGAAGAGACCGAGGGCGAGGGATCCGCGCCTATCGAGCCGGCGACCACGCGGGGAGAACCGCAGCCGGCGGCTCGCGTAGCACTGGCCGCGCAGAAGCCCGCGGGGTTGAGCAAAGGCGATCGGCTGTTCGTCATCGGGATTGTCGCCGTCGTCATCACTGGCGGCGCCGCTTACGCTTTTCGCAACGAGATCAGCGCGCAGTACGAGCGTCGCGTTCACCCCGAGCGCTACTGGTCGAAAGAGGTCAACAATCGACAATTCGCTTTGAAGCTGAGCCAGATCCAGGAGCAAGAGTGCTTGGTGGACCTGCTCGCCGCGCGCATGAAGGAGCCGATCAACGCTGCCAGGAGTGAGCTGCTGGGCGCGAGCTCGAGCGAGGCTCGACAGTGGGCGGCGGAAGAAACGGCCAGCCAGGAGCAGGCGTGCAGCGCGTTCGCCGATTTCGTGAAGGCGGATCGCGAGCGCCTCGCTGCGGCCGAGCGCGAACTGGCGGGCGTGCGCTCGAAGTAGCCGCCCCGAGCAGACTTGATGCTTGCGGCAGTGGGTAGCGGGCGCTGCGGACGGTATCTGCGACGGTATCCAACAGCGGCGCCACGGTGTCTAGCGTGAAATCAACGACTTCCCGCCGCTTCAACCTTATAGCGCGCTATGTGGAGACGCTGCTCGCCCGTAATCACGGCCCTGAATTCTTGTCCCCGAGCACGTCTTCCACATAGAGTTTGTTGACGGCGATGAGGCCGGCCGCGGCGAGCGGCGTCGCCACCACCACGCCGAGCGGGCCGGCGGTGACGCCGAGCACGACCTGCGAGAGGAGCAGCAGCGCCGGCGGCAGGTAAACCGCGCGGTGCTGGATCAGCGGCGTGAGCAGATAGCTCTCGACCGACTGCACCAGCACATAGAGGCCGGTCGTCCAGAGCGCGAGCTCCGGGCTCTCGCCGATGGCCACCAGCACCGCCGGAACCGCGGCCACGATCGGCCCGATATAGGGCACGAACTCCGCGAGCCCGGCGAAGAGCGCGAGCGGCAGCGCGAAGGGCACGCCGAGCAGGTGCAGGCCGATCCATGTCAGCATGCCGACGATGGTCATCAGCACGAGCTGCCCGACAAGCCATCGCTCGAGCACCGCGCCGATGGCGTTCAGCACCTCGCGCGCCCGCCTTCGCCGCCGCTCGGGAAACAGCCGCACGAAGCCGTTGCGGTAAGCGCTCGGCTGCCAGGCGAGGAAAATGCCGAGGAAGAGCACCACGACAAGGCTCGCCAGCGCGGCGAAGGTCGAGCCGATGAGGCGCAGGCCCTTGCCGAGGACCTGCGCGCTCGCCTCTGGCGGCGGCGATTGCGCTGCCGCGGCGATGTTCTCGCCGACCTCCGTGCGGCTCAGGCGCTCACGCGCCTTTTCGATGAGCTTGGGCAGCTGCTGCGTGAGCCGCCAGGATTGGTCGACGATCGTGCGGCCGAAGAAAAACCCCGCGCCCGCCAGGACTGCCAGGAGAACGACGAGCACCAGGCTCAGCGTCAGACCCTCGCTCCACCCGGTATGTCGCGCCAGCCAGTCCGCCGGCGAGCGCAGCAGCACCGCGATGAAGATGCCGATGAAGAGAAGCAGGAACACGTCGATCGCGTACCAGAGCAGCACGAGCAGCACGACGATGCTCACCCCGATGCCGACGTAGACCAAAGCGTGCTGGGCGGTGTCCTTGCGCTCGGCCTGGTCCATGCCCTACGTCGGACCTTGTAGGATTTGCCAAGTTCATGAAGCAGATCCGCTTCGACCCGGCGTTGCCGATCAGCGCGCGACGCGACGAGATCCGCGACGCCATAGAGCGTCATCCGGTGGTGATCGTGTGCGGCGAGACAGGGTCCGGAAAGACTACGCAGCTCCCGAAGATCGCGCTCGACATGGGCCGAGGCGCCGCGGGTCGCATCGGCCATACGCAGCCGCGGCGCATCGCCGCGCGCTCGGTCGCCGCGCGCATCGCCGAGGAGCTCGGTAGCGGGCTTGGCGAGCTCGTCGGCTGCAAGGTGCGCTTCCATGACCAGGTCGGCGCACGCTCCGTCGTCAAGCTGATGACCGACGGCATTCTTCTCGCGGAGAGCCAGGGCGACCGGCGGCTCTCGGAGTACGGCACGCTCATCATCGACGAAGCGCACGAGCGCAGCCTGAATATCGATTTCCTGCTGGGATATCTGAAAAGGCTCTTGCACGAAAGAGGCGACCTGAAAGTCATCGTGACCTCGGCCACGATCGATGCGGAGCGCTTCGCCAGGCATTTCGACGGCGCGCCGGTCATCGAGGTCTCGGGACGTCTCTACCCGGTCGAGATCCGCTACCGCCCGGTAGGGGGCGACGCCGAGGATACGACGCGCGACGAGGAGGAGCAGGCGCTCGCCGACGCGGTCGAGGAGCTCTGCCGCGAGGGGGAGGGCGATGTGCTGGTGTTCCTGCCTGGCGAGCGCGAAATCCGCGATGCCGCCGACACCTTGAGGAAGAGGGGACCGAGGGGCATCGAGCTCCTCCCCCTCTACGCCCGCCTCAGCGCCGCGGAGCAGGATCGCGTGTTCAGGCCGGGAGGCGAGCGCCGCGTGGTGCTCGCGACCAACGTCGCGGAGACCTCCCTCACCGTGCCCCGGGTGCGCTTCGTCGTTGACACGGGCGACGCGCGCCTGAAGCGCTATAGCTACCGCAACAAGGTCGAGATGCTTCGTGTCGAGCCCATTTCGCAGGCGGCGGCGCGCCAGCGCGCCGGGCGCTGCGGGCGCGTGGCGAATGGCGTGTGCATTCGCCTGTATTCCGAAGAGGACCACGACCGTCGGCCTGCCTATACCGATCCGGAGCTGCTGCGCTCCTCGCTCGCCTCGGTGATCCTGCGTGCGAAGAGTCTGGGTCTCGGCGAGGTGGAGAGCTTTCCCTTCCTCGATCCACCCAGCCCGCGCGCCGTCGCCGACGGGTACGCGCTCCTCGCGGAGCTGAACGCGGTGGACGCGCAGAAGAACCTGACCGATATCGGGCGCGAGATCGCCAAGCTGCCGCTCGATCCCCGGGTCGCGCGAATGCTCGTGGCGGCGCGCGAGGAGCGCTGCCTCACCGAAGTGCGCGTCATCGCCGCGGCGCTCTCGGTGCAGGACCCGCGCGAGCGCCCGCTGGAGAAGGCGGCGGCCGCCGACGAGCGCCATGCGCGCTTCTCGGACGAGCGCTCCGACTTCCTCGCCTACCTCAAGCTCTGGAAGCTGCACGCGGGAGGCGGTCTGCGCCGCGCGTGCCGGGAAAGCTTCCTCTCGTATCCGCGCATGCGCGAATGGCGCGACGTGGAGGCGCAGCTCGCGAGGAGCCTCGAGGAGCTCGACTGGCCGATGTCTTCGGCGAGGGCAGAAACGCCGGAGGGCTATCGCGCCATCCATCGCGCGCTGCTCGCCGGGCTGCTCGGCAACATCGGCATGCGAGACGAGAGCGAGACGAGTTACACCGGCGCGCGCGGCATCAAATTCTGGATACATCCCGGCTCGGGAACGAAGAAGCCGGGACGCTGGGTGATGGCCGGAGAGCTGGTGGAGACGACCCGGCTTTTCGCGCGCTCGATCGCCGGCATCGATCCGAAGTGGCTCGAGGACATCGGCGCGCACCTCGTACGCCGCGAGCGGCACGACCCGCACTGGGAGAAATCGCGCGGAGAAGTGGTGGCGCTCGAGCGCGGTACGCTTTACGGCCTCCCGGTCTACGCCAACCGTCGCATCCCTTACGGTCCCGTAGATCCGACTGGCGCGCGGGCGATCTTCATCCACGCCGCGCTGGTGGAGGGGCACTACGACAGCCGCGCGCCGTTCTTCGTGCACAACCGTAAGCTGGTATCGGAGATCGAGCGCCTCGAGCACAAGTCGCGCCGGCCGGACATACTGGTCGACGAGTCGCTCATCGAGGCCTTCTACGATCGGCGTATCCCAGAGACCGTATGCAGCGCGGCCCAGCTCGACCA
This sequence comes from Burkholderiales bacterium, assembly GCA_035649175.1. Taxonomy (GTDB): domain Bacteria; phylum Pseudomonadota; class Gammaproteobacteria; order Burkholderiales; family SG8-39; genus SCGC-AG-212-J23. The sequence goes on from DASRKB010000213.1 coordinate 10,541, forward strand.
CTGGCGCCGGGAGGCCGAACGCGCTGATCCTCGGCTGCTCTTCCTTTCGCGCGCGGACCTCATGCGCCATCAGGCCGCGGGCATCACCACCGAGAACTTTCCGCCCGCGCTCGAGGTTGGGCCCAGCCGGCTTGCCCTCGAGTACCACTTCGAGCCCGGCTCGCCGCGGGATGGCGTAACGCTCAGCGTGCCGGTTGGGGCGCTCAACCAAGTGCCGGCCGGACGTTGCGAGTGGCTGGTACCCGGCCTGCTCAAGGAAAAGGTGCGCGCCCTCCTCAAAGGTATTCCGCAGGGGATGCGTCACCGCCTTGGGCCGCTCGATGAGTTCGCCGATGCCTTCGTCGCCGAGGTGCCGGCCTCCGACACCCCGCTCGCGGCAGCGCTTGCGCGGTACATCCGCGCGCAGAGGAACGTCGAAGTGCCCGTGGACGCCTTCCGGCCGGACTCGGCCCCGCCCCACCTGCAGATGAACTTCCGCGTGCTTGCCGAGGACGGGCGACAGCTCGGCATGGGCAGAGACCTCGCGGCGCTCAAGCGCGAGCTTTCGCCGCAGGCGGAGGCGCTGCTGCAGCAGGAGCTCGAAGGCGAGAAGCACGGCGGGTGGACGATGGGGGACCTGCCTGAGCTCCTGGAGATCGAGAGGGGCGGCCGGACGCTCATCGGCTATCCCGCGCTCGTCGACGCGGGCGATGGCGTGACGCTCCAGGTGTTCGACTCGCCCGAGCGCGCCCGCGAGGAGCACCGTGGCGGCGCGCGCCGGCTCCTCGCGATCGCGTTCCGCGATCGGATCCGTGACCTCGAGCGCGGGTTCGGCAAGGATCTCGTGCTCGCGCCGCTCAAGGAGGACATCATCGCCGCGGCGCTCGAGCGCACGTTCCTCGCGGACTCGTTGCCCATGACCGCCGCCGACTTCGCACGGCGGGTCGCGGAGGGCCGCAGCCGTTTCACCCTGATCGCGCAGGAGATCGCCCGCACGGCGGCGGGCATCCTCGCTGAGCGTGCCGCGCTCGAGAAGAAGCTCAACGGCGTCGCAAAGGCCTTTCCCACCGCCGCCGGGGACGTGGAGGAGCAGCTCGGCCGCCTGCTCGCGCCGGGCTGGCTCGCACGCACGCCCTGGGAGCGTCTGCAGCACCTGCCGCGCTATTTGAAGGCCGCCTCCCTGCGGCTGGAGAAGCTGCGCACCGACCCGGCGCGCGATGCGAGGCTTGCCACGGAGCTCGCCGCGCTCGAGCAACCCTATCGGCGCGAGGCCGCGGCGAGGGCGCGCGAGGGCAAGCCGGCCGGCGCGCTCGGGCAGTTCGGCTGGCTGCTCGAGGAGCTGCGCGTGTCGCTGTTCGCCCAGGAGCTGAAGACGCCGGTTCCTGTCTCGGCCAAGCGTTTGACGAAACTCTGGCAGACTGTGCGCCGATGAGCATCGCCGGGTCGCTTCTCTACGCGGCGGCAAACCTGGTGCATCCACGGATGCTCTGGTTGATGCTCTGGCCGATGCTCGTGTCTCTCCTCCTCTGGGGCGCGGTGGCGATCGCGTTGTGGACCCGCACGGCGACCTGGCTCGCCGGCCTCCTCGAGCGCTGGCTCGAGTCCGCGATGGTCTTCCTGCAGATAGACCTCGCCGGCGCGGCGCTCATCGCGGCGCACGTGGTGCTCTTCCTCATATTCGTGCCGCTCGTGTACCTGACCGCCGTCTTCATCCTCAGCATCTTCGGCATGCAGAAGATGGTGGAGCACGTCGCGGCGCGCGCGTACCCGTCGCTCGAGCGCCGCCGCGGCGGCGGCGCAGCCGGCAGCGGCTGGAACGCGCTCGTCGCGTTCTTCGGCATGCTCGGGCTCGGGATCGTGAGTTTGCCGCTATGGCTGCTGCCGCCGCTCTGGCCGCTCATCCCAATCGCCATCTTCGGCTGGGTAAACCAGCGGCTCCTGCGCTACGACGCCGTGGCCGAGCACGCCGATGGCGGGGAGATGCAGCGCCTGTTTCGCGAGGAGCGCGGCTCCATGTATCTGCTGGGCGTGCTCATGGCGCTGACCGCCTACATACCCCTCATCGGGCTGGTCGCGCCAGTGCTGTTTGGCCTCGCCTTCATACACTACCTGCTAGGCTCGCTGAATAGCAGCCGCCTATCGCGGTAATGCGGACAAGAAATTGGCGGCGGGAACGTCGTTTGCCTAGACTCCCGGCATCCCAACCTAAGGAGTCAACGTGTTCGCGAATCGAGAAGGACAACGGGTCCCGCAAGTCACCTTCCGCGCCCGCGGCGAGAGTGACTGGAAGCCCGTCACGACCGACGATATCTTCAAGGGCAAGACTGTCGCGGTCTTCTCCCTGCCCGGCGCGTTTACGCCGACCTGCTCTTCCACCCACGTGCCGCGCTACAACGAGCTCGCGCCCGCGTTCTTCGCTAACGGCGTTGACCGGATCGTCTGCGTCTCGGTGAACGACGCTTTCGTCATGAACGAATGGGCACGCAGCCAGGAGTGCGGCGATCTCCTCATGCTGCCTGACGGCAACGGCGAATTCACCGAGAAGATGGGCATGCTGGTCGATAAGAGCGATCTCGGCTTCGGCCGTCGCTCGTGGCGCTACTCGATGCTCGTCAAGGACGGCCTGATCGAGAAGATGTTCATCGAGCCGGAGAAGGCCGGCGACCCCTTCGAGGTCTCCGACGCCGACACCATGCTCGGCTACATCAACCCCAAGGCGAAGAAGCCCGACCAAGTAGCGATCTTCACACGAGAGGGCTGCGGCTACTGCACCAAGGCGAAGCACCTCCTGACCCAGCTCGGCTATCGCTACGCCGAGGTGAGCCTTGACAATAGCGAGCGCTCGCGGGTGGTGGGCGCCGTCACGGGCAAGGGAACGGTGCCGCAGGTTTTCATCAACGGCCAGCACATCGGCAGTCTCGAGGACCTCGAGCGCTGGTCGAGAAAGGCAGCCTGATTGTTCGGCGCTTACATCATCGGGGACGAGATCCTCGTTGGTAAGCGCCAGGACAAGCATCTTTCTTTCCTCATCGCGGCCCTCGCCAAGCGGGGGCTGCGCCTCGCCTGGGCCCAGTACCTCGGCGATGATCGCGAACGGGTGACGGCCGCGCTCTCCCGCAGCTTCACCGCGGGCGAGCCGGTGTTGAGCTTCGGCGGCATCGGCGCCACGCCCGACGATCACACGCGACAGTGCGCAGCGGCGGCCGCAGGCGTGGCCTTGTGCCTGCATCCCGAGGCCGAACGCGAGATCCGGGCTCGCTTTGGCGCCGAGGTGACGGCTCAGCGGCTCGCGATGGGCGAGTTCCCAGAGGGCGCGGAAATCATCCCCAATCCCGTGAACCGGATTCCCGGTTTCTCGCTGCTCGGGCACCACTTCGTGCCGGGCTTTCCTCAGATGGCCTGGCCGATGGTGGAATGGGTGCTCGATGAGAAGTACCGGCATGTCTTCGACCGCGATCGTTGGAGCGAGGCTTCCATGCTCGTCTTCGAGGCGGGCGAGAGCCAGCTCATCCCGGCCATGCAGGCCGTGGAGGCAGGCTTTCCGGGCATTAAGGTGTTCAGCCTGCCTTCGATCGCGGCCGACGGCTCGAGGCTTCATGTCGAGCTCGGGGTCCGCGGCGCACCGGCCCAGGTCGGCGAGGCGATCGCGACGCTGCGCGAGCTGGTTGGCAAGGCGGGCTTCCCGACCAAATAAAAAGCCCGCCTAGCGGCGGGCTTTTCCCTGCTTCCTCCTGCGCGGACTGCGCTTTGCGCTTGATGCGGCCTTGGCGGCCGGTTTGGCGCTCAGGCGGCCTTTTTTGCCTTTGCGAGTCCCTTCACCGTCTCAGTGGCGGCGGCGACGTTGGCTTCAGCCATCTCGGTCGCTTGCTTCGCTACCTTGTTGATGTTGTCGTAGGCCGAGTTCGCGGCGGCCAGCATCGACTTCACCGCTGCGACCGCGACGTCCGAGCCGGCCGGCGCGTTCTTCGATACCTTGTCGAGCAGGGAGACGAAGTTCTCGTTCCATTCCGCGACACGGCGTTCGGCGACCTTGGACATCTCGGCGTTCGCCTCGGTGGCGACCTCGTACACGCTCTTCGAGTAGGCGATCGCCTTCTCGATGGCCGGCTGGGCGAAGCCGTTCTGCAGGGTTACGAACTCCTGGACGTCCCTTGCGCCGAGCAGGGCGCGAGTGTTCGCGATAGAGTCTTCAAAAGCGCTTTTCATGGCGCCGGCGTTGATGTTCGCCAGCTTCTCGAGCGCGGCGAACTGGGCATTCGCGACGGCGAGGAGCGCCTCCACGCTGGCCTTGTTGGCCGCTTGAATCTGCTCTGGGGTCACGTACATTTTGCAGCTCCTAGGTGGTTTTGTGCGATGCAGCAAAACGGATTCTAGGCTTTTAACGTAGGAAGTCAAGGACTTTAAAGGTAGTAGTGCATGTGATTGGTGTATCGCACAATCCCCTACATCGAACTTTTGCGGGCCTTTTCGTACTACTTTGGAGTACCGGGTTCATCGGTGCGAAGTTAGGGCTTCCTTACGCTGACCCGGCCACGTTCCTACTGATTCGCTTCTTGCTGGTCTCTGCGCTGCTCGTGCCGCTCTGCTGGGCGTTAGGCGCCACATGGCCGGCCCCGCGCGACGTTTGGAAGATGGCGGTGTCCGGCGTGCTGCTTCAGGCCGGCTACCTCGGCGGCGTCTTCGCCTCGCTGCATGCCGGCATGCCCGCGGGTGCGTCCGCCTTGGTGACGGGCCTGCAGCCGGTATTCACGGCGGTGCTCGGCGCAGCGTTCCTGAAAGAGCGCACGGGCCCGCGACAGTGGGCGGGGCTCGCCATTGGCCTGGCGGGCGTGCTGCTCGTGGTGGGCGACCGCATCATCGTCGAGGGGCTCGGATTGGACGCTGTCCTGCTCTCGGTGCTCGCACTCGCAAGCATCACGCTCGGCACGGTATGGCAGAAGCGCCACGGCGCGGCGGTGGACCTGCGAACCGGCGCGGCCATCCAGTTCCTCGCCGCGGCCCTCGTCATGGCGCCCTTCGCCTTTCTGCTCGAAACGACGGAAGTGCGCTGGACCGGGGAATTCGTCTTCGCGCTCGCCTGGCTCGTGCTGGTGCTGTCGCTCGGCGCGATCTTCCTACTGCTCTACCTCATCCGCCAGGGTGCGGCGACCAAGGTGGCGAGCCTCTTCTACCTCGTGCCACCCACCACCGCGTTGATCGCATGGCCGCTCTTCGGCGAAACCTACACCCTGGCGGCCGCAGCCGGCATGGCGCTCGGTATGCTCGCGGTATGGATGGTGACCCGGCAGTGACGTTCGACTACCACCCGAGCGATCCGCAGGTGCTGGCGGATCCCTTCCCCCTGTACCGGCGCATGCAGGAAGACGACCCGGCGCACTGGAGCCCGCGGCTCAAGGGATGGGTGTTCACGCGCTACGAGGACGTGAAGCGGATCTGTCTGGACACCGGGATGTCGTCGGATCGCCTGAGGCCCTTCTTCGCTTCTCTGCCCTCGGCGGAGGCCGGGCGCATGCAGGAACTGATTCGCATCCTGACGCTGTGGATGGTGTTCCGCGATCCGCCGGAACATACGCGGCTGCGGCGCCTGGCGAGCCGCGTCTTCAACGTGCGCTCGATGCACGCGCTGCGCCCCAACGTCGAGGCGATCACCGGCTGGCTGCTTGACCGGATCGGCGAGCGCGAGGAGATCGACTTCATCGGCGACTTCGCCGGCCCGCTGCCGGCGCTCGTGATCATGGACATGCTGGGCGTGCCACGCGGGGAGCTTGCGCGCGTGAAGCGGCTTTCCGACGAGATGGCGCTGTTCATCGGCAGCGCGCGCGAGACCGCCGGCAAATACGACCGAGCCGAGTCGGCCACGCGCGAGATGGCGGCGTTCTTCCGTGAGCTTATCGCCGCCCGCCGCGCTGCGCCGCGCGCCGACCTCCTGAGCGAGCTGGTGCATCTCGAGGAAGACGGCGAGCGCCTGACCGACGACGAGCTGGTGGCGACCTGCGTGCTGCTGCTTTTCGCCGGGCACGAGACCACGACGCACCACCTCGCGAACGGGCTGGCCGCGCTCATGCGGTTTCCCGCGGAGCTCGGGCGCCTGCGCGGTGACCCTGGGCTTGCCCCGGCGGCGGTGGAAGAGCTGCTGCGCTACGACGGACCGATCGGCGCCCAGGTGCGCATCGTGACCACGGCGCAACAGCTCCACGGAAAATGGCTACGGCCGGGCGAGCGGGTGTTCGTCCTGCTAAACGCGGCGAACCGCGACGCCCGCGCCTACCCCGAGCCCGACCGCCTCGACCTGCGCCGCCACGGGCCACCCCACCTGACCTTCGGATTCGGCCCGCATATCTGCCTCGGATTTCCGCTCGCACGGCTCGAAGGGCAGATCGCGTTGCCGGCCGTGCTCGCGCGCTGGCGTCGGCTGGAGCCGGCGGGTTCGGTGACGTGGATCGACTCGCTGGTGCTGCGCGGCATGTCGGCCATGCCTCTGCGCGTGAGGGCGTGAGCGGCGCGGGACAGGATCACCTCCCGCGGCACCTGTGGTGGCTGCTTGCCGGCCTGACGCTCGCCTGGGGCTTCAACTGGACCGCGATGAAGGTGGCGCTGGCAGAGGTGCCGCCGTGGACGTTCCGCACGCTCTGCCTCGGGCTCGGGTCGGCGGTGCTCTTCCTCGCGCTGCGCGGCGGTGGTCAGCGGCTCTCGGTGCCGGCCGGCCAGTGGCCGAGGCTCGCGATGCTCGCGTTCTTCAACATCACCTGCTGGAACGTGCTCGTCGCATTCGGCATGACGATGATCCCGTCGGGGCGTGCGGCGATCCTCGCCTACACGATGCCGGCGCTCGCCATCCCGCTGTCGGTCTGGATCCTCAAGGAGCGGATCACCGGTCGGAAGGTCACGGGGCTCGTGCTTGGAATGTCGGGGCTTGCGCTGCTCCTCGGAGAAGCGGCATTCGGCCTGGGCCGTGCGCCGGTCGGCTCGCTGCTGGTGCTCGGCGCGGCGGCGAGCTGGGCGCTCGGCGTGGTGCTGCAAAAGCGTTTCCCGATGACGATGCCGCCCGGCGCGTACAGCGCCTGGATCATGCTGCTCGGCGGCGTGCCGATCTTCGCCTGCGCCATGCTCTTCGACGATCCAGCCGCGCTCGCGAGCATCGGCCTCGGGGCGGCGCTGGGTGTCGCGTACAACATCCTCATCGCCTTCGCCTGGGCGCACTGGGCCTGGATCAAGCTCGCCACCTCGGTGTCGGTAACGGTATTCTCGCTCAGCATGCTGGTGATTCCCGCCGTCGGCGTGTTGAGCGGCATGCTGTTCCTCGGCGAGCGACCGAGCTGGGCGGAATATGCCTCGCTCGTGCTCGTGCTTGGCTCGCTCCTCAGCGTCGTGGCGCCGGCGCCGAAGCCGTCCGCGCGGGGATGAGCGCGGGATTCCAGCCGCGCAGTGCGTCGCCGAGATCTTCCGGCTGGTTGAGGAAGGCGAGCGCGCGGCCGAGCTCGCGCTGCGGCGCCGAGAGGTCGAGCGCCTCGGCGCCTGTCTGCTTCGAGAGCTTCTCGCCGGCGTCGTTCAGCACCACGGGGAAGTGGAAGTAACGCGGCGTCGCGTATCCCAGCAGGTGCTGGAGGTAGATCTGTCGGGCCGTGGAGCCGATGAGGTCCGCGCCTCGCACGACGTCGGTCACGCCCTGGTCCGCATCGTCCACGACCACCGCGAGCTGGTAGGCGAACTGCCCGTCGGCACGGTAGAGCACGAAGTCCCCGACGTCCTGCGCGAGGTACTGCTCGCCCGAGCCCTGCACACGGTCGGCAAAGGCGATGGGGGCGTTGTCGACCTTTACGCGCAACGCGCGCGCCGCCTTGCCGGGGGGAAGGCCATCCCGGCACGTTCCGGGATAGATCTGCGCGCCGTCCGGCGCAAGACCGAGCGAAGAATCGGCGATCTCCCGGCGCGTGCAGCCGCACCAGTACGTCTGTGAGCGCAGCCGCTCCAGCGCCGAGCGGTAGAGCGCGGTGCGCCGGCTCTGGTACTCCACCGCCCCATCCCAGCCGAGACCCAAACGCTCGAGCGCGCGAAGAATGTCGTCCGCGGCGCCGGGCTGCACGCGCGGGCCGTCCAGGTCCTCGATGCGCACCAGCCACCTTCCTCCGGCTGCGCGCGCATCGAGCCAGCTCGCCAGCGCCGCGACCAGCGAGCCGAAATGCAGCGGACCGGTGGGCGATGGCGCGAACCGCCCTGTGTACATGACTGTCTAGAGTACACTGCCCACTTTTTTCGAAAGGCGGCGCCCGCATGGCGACCATCGAGCTGACGAAGGAGAATTTCGAGAAGACCGTCAACGACAACCCGATGGTGATCATCGATTTCTGGGCGCCCTGGTGCGGTCCCTGCAAGGGCTTCGCACCGGTCTACGAGCAGGCCTCGAACTCGCATCCCGACGTCGTGTTCGCGAAGGTCAACACCGACGAGGAACAGGATCTCGCGGGCGCCTTCGGCATCCGCTCCATCCCGACCCTCATGGTGTTCCGCGAGAAGGTCGTTCTCTTCCAGCAGGCCGGCGCGATCCCGGGTTCGGCGCTCGAGCAGGTGATCAGCCAAGCCAAGGCCCTCGACATGCAGAAGGTGCACGAGGAGATCAAGGCCCAGAAGTAGCTATCGGCCGGATCGAAACAAAGCATTGGCTTCCGGGCCGGGGGGCGCCATAGACTGCAACGAACGAACCCCACAGGGAGATAGCCATGAGCATGAACACCGGAATACCCGCCAAGGACCGCGCCGCCATCGCGCAGGGCCTCTCGCGCCTGCTCGCCGACACGTACGTCCTTTACCTGAAGACCCACAATTTCCACTGGAACGTCGAGGGGCCGATGTTCCAGACGCTGCATCAGATGTTCATGGAACAGTACACCGAGACCTGGAACGCGATCGACCTCGTCGCCGAGCGCATCCGCTCGCTCGGGCACTACGCGCCGGGCACCTACAAGGAGTACCTCGCCCTCGCCCGTGTAAAGGAGACGCCGGGCGTGCCCAAGGCCGAGCAGATGGTGCGGCTGCTGATCGAGGGCCAGGAGGCCGTGGTGCGCACGGCGCGCGAGGTCCTGCCGCTCGCGGAGCGCGCGGACGACCAGCCGACGCTCGACCTGCTCACCCAGCGCATGCAGATCCACGAGAAGAACGCCTGGATGCTGCGCAGCCTGCTGAAGAAGTAACATTGGTGCCGCGATGAGCGGCATGCGCCTCGAGAAAGACAGCTTCGGCACCATCGAGGTGCCCGCCGAGCGCCTCTGGGGTGCGCAGACCGAGCGCAGCAGGCGCTTTTTCCGCATCTCCGGCGAGCGCATGCCGCCCGCGGTCGTCCACGCCCTCGCTTCGGTCAAGAAGGCGGCGGCGCGCGTCAACCACGAGCTCAATCTCCTGGAAAAGAGCAAGGCCGAGGCGATCGAGCGCGCCGCCGACGAGGTGCTGGCCGGGCGCCACGACGACGAGTTCCCGCTCGTGGTATGGCAGACCGGATCCGGCACGCAGAGCAACATGAACGTGAACGAGGTGCTCGCGAATCGCGCATCGGAACTTCTCGGCGGCGAGCGCGGCCAGAAGCGCCGCGTGCACCCCAACGACGAGGTGAACCTCGGGCAGTCGTCGAACGACGTTTTCCCCACGGCGATGCACATCGCCGCGGCGCGCGCGCTCGACGCCGAGCTGATTCCGGCCGTCGAGGTGCTGCGCGCAACGCTTGCCGCCAAGAGCGCGGCCTTCAAAGGCATCGTCAAGATCGGGCGCACGCACCTGCAGGATGCGACGCCGCTTTCCCTCGGACAGGAATTCTCCGGCTACGTCGCACAGCTCGGCCAGGCGCTCGCCGCGCTGCGGGCCGCGCTTCCCGGGCTGCGCGAGCTCGCGATCGGCGGCACGGCGGTAGGTACCGGGCTCAACACGCACCCGCGCTTCGCCGAGGAGGTGTGCAAGCGGCTCTCCGCGGAGCTCGGCGCGGCTTTCTCGCCGGCGGCGAACCGTTTTGCCGCGCTTGCGGGACACGAGGCGCTGGTCTTCGCCCACGGCGCGCTGAAGACGCTCGCGGCGGCGCTTTGCAAGATCGCCAACGACGTGCGCCTGCTCGCCTCCGGTCCGCGCTCGGGCCTGGGCGAGCTGCGCATCCCGGAGAACGAGCCGGGTAGCTCGATCATGCCCGGCAAGGTCAACCCGACCCAGGCCGAGGCGGTGACGATGCTATGCGCCCAGGTGATGGGCAACGACGTGACGGTCAATATGGGTGCCGCCTCCGGGCACCTCGAGCTCAACGTGTTCAAGCCGGTGATCATCCACGCCTTCCTGCAAAGCGCGCGGCTGCTCGCCGACGGCTGCCGCTCCTTCGAGGAGCACTGTGCGCGCGGCATCGAGGCCGACGAGGCACGCATCGCCGACCTGGTGCACCGCTCGCTGATGCTGGTGACCGCGCTTTCCCCGCACATCGGCTATGACCGCGCGGCGGAAATCGCCAAGAAAGCGCATCGCGAGGGCACCACGCTGCGGGAGGCCGCGCTCGCGCTCGGCTACGTGACCGAGGCCGACTTCGACCGCTGGGTGCGGCCGGAGGCGATGATCCGTCCAGGGACGTGAAGCGGCGCGCTTTCCTGGGCTGGGTTGCGCTCGCTGGCCTGCCCGCGCCTTCCGCGCTCGCGGCGCGAGGGCGCTTCTCGCGCGGGCTGCTGTGGCGCGTGACGCGCAAGGGCGTCGGGGCAAGCCATGTGTACGGCACCATCCACGTCGCCGATCAGCGCCTTGCCGACATTCCTTCGGAGGTGCTGACGGTATTCGAGGCCGCGAAGAGCCTCATGCTCGAGTTCCTCCCCGATCCCTACTCGCGCACCCGTTTTCTCGAGGCGGCGATGTTCCTCGACAACCAGACGCTCGAGCAGAAGATCGGCACCGAGGACTTCGAGCGGGCGCTCGAGCACCTTCGGCCCATCGGGCTTTCGCGCGAGTTCGTCAACAAGCTCAAGCCCTGGGGCGTGCTGCTCAACCTGCGCAACCCCGATGGCGACGCGGGCGCCACCCTCGATACGCAGCTCCTGCGCCGCGCGCGCGCGCGCCGCATGCCGCTCTACCAGATCGAAGAGGTGGAAGAGCAGATCTTCACCTTCGACGAGTTCCCGATGGACTCGCAGGTCGCGCTCCTCAAGCACTCGCTTGCTCACCGGGAAGAGCTGCTCGAGCTCGGCCAGCAGACGCTCGAGGCCTATCTGGCCGGGGATCTGCGCGGCATCTGGGAGCTGCGGGAGGCGTTCGTGCGGCGCCACCCGGCAATCGCCGCCCATCAGGCGGTGATGACCAAGAGGGTGGTTCAGGACCGCAGCGTCGTCATGGCCTTCCGCATGCAGCGCCAGCTTCGCCGCGGCGGCGCGTTCGTCGCGCTCGGCGCGCTGCACCTGTACGGAGAGAGCGGCGTGCTGGCGCTGCTGGAGCAGGACGGCTACCGCGCCGATCGGGTGCTCTGACTTGCTGGTCGTGCTCATTTCCGGCAGGGGCAGCAACATGCAGGCTCTCGTCGAGGCCGGCCTGCCGGTGGCCGCGGTCATCGCCAACCGCCCGGACGCCGCGGGGCTGCAGACGGCGTACTCGCGCGGCATCGCGACGGCGGTCGTGGACCACCGCCGCTTCGCGGCGCGCGAGGCGTTCGACGAAGCGCTCGCCGCGGAAGTCGACCGGCGCCAGCCGCGGCTCATTGCGCTCGCCGGCTTCATGCGCGTGCTCACGGCCGGCTTCGTGCAGCGGTATCGCTCGCGGGTGCTCAATATCCACCCGTCGCTCCTGCCGGCCTTTCCCGGTCTGAACACGCACGAGCGGGCGCTCACCGCGGGCGTTAAGGTGCATGGATGCACTGTGCACTTCGTGACGCCCGAGCTGGACAGCGGGCCGATCGTCATCCAGGCGGCTGTGCCCGTGCACCCCGGCGACGGCCCCGACGCGCTCGCCGCGCGCGTCCTCGCGCAGGAGCACGTGATCTATCCGCTTGCGGTTCGCTGGTTCCTCGAGGACAGGCTGATCCTGGAGGAAGGAAGGGTGCGAGTGAAGGGAGGCGATGCGCAACTGGTTGTGTCTGCTGCTTAGCGCCGCCGCGCTCGCGCAGGCCGAGCCGGCGCGTATCGAGGTCGATTACGAGCTCAGGCGCAACGGGAACGCCATCGCCGAGGTCCAGGAACGCCTCGAGCATGGTGAAGGGCGCTATCACCTCACCGAGACGTGGAAGGGGATGGGACTGTACCGCCTCCTCGGCACGGCGAAGCGAGTGAGCCGGGGAAGGATCGCCGTTGACGGGCTGCGCCCGGTGGAGTTCTCCGACGAGCGCACCGGACGGGCCACGGCGCGCGCCTGGTTCGACTGGCAGGCGGGAACGATCACTTCCGAGTATCGGGGCGATCGCCGCACGCAGGAAATGCCGCCCAACGCCCAGGACCGGCTTTCGTTCCTGCTCGCGCTCGCGTTCGTGCCCGAGGGGACCAACCCGATCCGATTCTCTATCGCTGACGGCAAGGGCGGCGTTTCGCGGCACGAGTACCAGGTCGTCGGCCGCCAGACGATCGAGATCCCGGCCGGCCGTTTCGAGGCCGTCAAGATCCTGCGCGAGAAAGAGGACGAGCGCAGCGAGATCTGGCTCGCGATCGAGCAAGGACGCCTGCCGCTGCGGGTGCTCGTGACGCAGGAGGACGGCACACGCTACGACCAGGTGGCGACGCGCATTCGCCGCAGGTGAGGCTGAACCGCCCGCTGCTCGCTCATGCCGAGGCGGCGCTCGCCACCGTCCTTCGGCTCGCCGGCCCTGCGGACGAGGCGCTGTCGCGCTATTTCCGCGGCCATCGGCAGCTCGGCCAGCAGGACCGCGCCTTCGTCGCGGAGTCGGTGTTCGCGGTCCTGCGGCGCCGGCGCTCGCTCGAGCTCGCCGCCGGGTCGGCGGGCGCGAGGCCGCTGCTGCTGGCGGCGCTACTCCGCGTGCTCGGATTCTCCGGCCGATCGCTCGAGCGCTTCGCCGACGAGATGCTCCTCGCGCGCGTGCGCAACGCGCGCGAGGAGGATATGCCCGACGCCGTGCGCGCCGACCTGCCGGATTGGCTATGGACTCGCCTCGTCGAGCAGCAGGGCGCCGGGGAGGCGACTCGCATCGCGCAGGGACTGCTCAACGCTGCGCCGCTCGATCTGCGCGTCAACCTCGCACGCATCTCGCGCGAGGAGGCGTTGCGTCAGCTCGAGATTGAAGCGGCGCCGACGCCGTTTTCACCATCGGGAATCCGGCTCGCCGGGAAGCCGGCGGTCAATCGACATCGCCTGTTCCTCGAGGGGCTCGTCGAGGTACAGGACGAGGGCAGCCAGATTCTCGCCTGGTTGCTCGCACCGCGGCGCGGGGAGATGGTCGCAGACTACTGCGCCGGCGCAGGCGGCAAGACGCTTGCCCTCGCCATGCTGATGCGCGGGAGCGGGCGAGTCTATGCGCTCGACATTTCCGCGAAGCGCCTCGGCGCGCTGGCGCCCCGCGCCGCGCGCGCCGCGGTAACGAACATCTACAGCATAGTACTTTCCGGTGACAACGACCCGCGCACGCGAAGGCTCGCCGGCAAGCTCGACCGCGTATTGGTCGACGCGCCTTGCAGCGGCTTCGGTAGCCTGCGGCGCAATCCGGACCTCAAGTGGCGGCATGGGCCCGCAGCCATCGAGGAGCTTGCGGCGAAGCAGGGGCGCATCCTCGAGGCGGCCGCGCGGCTGCTCAAGCCCGGCGGCCGCCTGGTGTACGCGACCTGCAGCATCTTGCAGGAGGAGAACGAGGGTGTTGCCGACGCTTTCGGCACGGCGCACCCGGACTTTCGGCCCCTTTCTTGCGCCGCGCTGCTCGCGGCGCAGCGCATCAGCCTCGACACCGGCGAGCGCCTTCGCCTTTTGCCCCACCTCCACGGCACCGACGGGTTCTTCGCTGCCGCGTTCGAGCGCAGCGATGAACGAATCGGGATCGGCCGTGTCTGAGGAAAACTCCTTTATGCAAAAGTACTTACGGGGCGCGGGACGCTCGCAAGGCATTCGCGTAGAATGGCCCGCGCACTTCAACCACGACCCTCAGGGACCCATCGCTTGACGCTCTTTTCCGGACTGCTGGACCTGCCTTGGTGGGGCTACGCGCTCAGCGCGCTCGGTCTCACACACGTGACCATCGCGGCGGTGACCATCTACCTGCACCGCTGCCAGGCGCACCGCGCGCTCGACCTGCATCCGGCGGTGGCGCATTTCTTCCGTTTCTGGCTGTGGCTCACGACGGGCATGGTGACCCGCGAATGGGCCGCCATCCATCGCAAGCACCACGCGAAGTGCGAGACGCCCGACGATCCGCACAGCCCGCAGGTGTACGGGATCAACCGCGTCCTCTGGCTCGGTGTGTTTCTGTACGTGAAGGAATCCTTCAACCAGGAAACGCTCGACCGCTATGGCCACGGCACGCCCGATGACTGGCTCGAGCGGAAGGTCTACTCTAGGAACTCCTACATCGGCGTATCGCTCCTGCTGCCGCTCTACGCGCTGATCTTCGGCGTCGTGCCCGGCTTCCTGATATGGCTCGTGCAGATCGCCTGGATTCCGTTCTGGGCGGCGGGCGTGATCAACGGCGTCGGCCATTACTTCGGCTACCGGAACTACGATGTCGGTGATGCCAGCACGAACATCGTTCCCTGGGGCATCCTCATCGGCGGCGAGGAGCTGCACAACAACCACCACGCCTTTGCGTCGTCGGCCAAGCTGTCCTCGAAGTGGTACGAGCTCGACATCGGCTGGCTGTACATCCGCATCCTCGACGCGCTCGGCCTTGCCACCGTGAAGAAGGTTGCGCCCAAGCCGCGCCTTGCGGCGCCCAAGCCCGCAGCGGACCTTGAGACGCTGCATGCGGTCATCGCCAACCGGTACGACGTGCTCTCGAGCTACGCCAAATCGATCAAGCGGACGTACGCGGAGGAGCTCGAGCGCTTGAAGCATTGGTCGCCGGGGGACGCGGAGGTGCTGCGCTCCCTTAGGCGTGCCTTGCTGCGCGGGCAGGCGATTGCCGGGAATGAGGGAGCGAAGCTTGCCGAGGCGCTCAAGAAAGCGAGCGGTCTCGCCAAGGTGATCGCCATGCGGCAGGAACTCGTCGCGCTGTGGGAGCGCTCGAGCGCGTCCAAGGAGCAGCTGCTGCGTCAACTGCAGGACTGGTGCCATCGGGCCGAAGCGAGCGGGGTGGCCGCGCTCGTGGACTTTTCTTGGCGCCTACGCTCCTACCAGCTCGCCTAGCGCCCGGTCGGGCGCAGAAACAAGAAGCCCGCTTGCGCGGGCTTTTCTTATTTCAGCTTGCCTTCCTTGTAGATGACGTGCTTGCGCGCCTTGGGGTCGTACTTCTTGATCTCCAGCTTGTCCGGCGTGGTGCGCTTGTTCTTGGTGGTGGTGTAGAAGTGGCCGGTGCCGGCGGAAGACTCGAGCTTGATTTTCTCGCGCATGGCGCTCTCCTCAGGCTTTCGACTTGCCGCGGGCCTTGATCTCGGCCAGCACCGCTTCCACGCCGAGCTTGTCGATACGACGCAGCCCTGCGGTCGACACGCGCAGCCGCACCCACCGGTTCTGGCTCTCGACCCAGAACCTGCGGTAGTGCAGGTTCGGCTCGAAGGTACGGATCGTCTTGTTGTTGGCGTGGGACACGTAGTGGCCCTTCATCGGCTTCTTGCCAGTGACCTGGCAGACGCGGGACATGGGAAGCTCCGGAGAATTCGCGAAAGCCGCGGATTCTACACCAGCAGCCCCCGCTCCGCGAACGAGATCGCCTGGTTGCCCGCGACGATGAAGTGGTCGAGCACCTTGACGTCGACGAGGGCGAGGGCCGCCTTCAGGTCGTGGGTAAGCATCTCGTCCGCGCGGCTTGGCTGCGCGACCCCCGACGGATGATTGTGGGCGAAGATCACCGCTGCGGCGTTGCGCGCGAGCGCCGCCTTGACGATCTCCCGCGGGTACACGCTGGTCTGCGTCAAGGTCCCGCGGAAGCTTTCCTGGGTATCCACGACGCGATGCTGCGCGTCGAGCCAGATGCAGAAGAAAACCTCGTGCGCGAGGCCGCCCAGCATCAGGCGCAGGTAGTCGCGTACGGCGCCGGGTGAAGTGAGCGCGGCATTTTGCTTGAGCCGCTCGCGCAGCGCGCGGCGCGCCAGCTCCAGCGCTGCCGCGAACTGCGCGCGCTTCGCCGGCCCCAGGCCCTTGACTTCCTGAAGCCGGGCGCCGGCTTCGAGCATGCGGGTCACCCCCTCGTACTGCCTCAGAAGATCACGAGCCAGCTCCACGGCGCTCTTGCCGCGCACGCCCGTTCTCAGGAGCACCGCTACCAGCTCGGCGTCGCTGAGGTGCTCCGGGCCCTTGTCGAGCAGCCGCTCGCGCGGCCGCTCCATGGCCGGCCAGTCCGAAATCGCCATGGTGCAGGGTTTCCCTTAGAATCCTCTTCCCCTTAACGGGCGGATCCCCGATGGCGTTGACGGGAAAGCGCATCCTCCTTGGCATTACGGGCGGCATCGCGGCCTACAAGGGCGCCGAGCTGACGCGCCTCCTGGTGCGCGGGGGCGCTGACGTGCGGGTGGTCCTAACCGAAGCTGGTAGCCGCTTCGTTACCCCGGTCACGCTCCAGGCCCTCTCCGGCCAGACGGTATGGATGGACCTCTGGGATACCCGCGTGGCCGACAACATGGGGCACATCGAACTCTCGCGCGACCGCGACCTGATCCTGGTCGCGCCCGCAAGCGCGAACTTCATGGCGAAGCTCGCTGGCGGCCTGGCCGACGACCTCCTTTCCACGCTATGCCTTGCCCGGCGCTGCCCGCTCATGGTCGCGCCCGCGATGAACGTCGAGATGTGGCAGAACCCTGCGACGCAGCGCAACGCCAGGGTCCTGCGCGACGAGGGGGTTCTCCTGAGCGGCCCGGCGTCCGGCGAACAGGCGTGCGGCGAGCTCGGGATGGGCCGCATGAGCGAGCCCACCGAGCTCCTTGCCGATGTAGAGTTTTTTTTTCTACCGAAGCTCCTCGAGGGCAAGCGCATCGTTGTCACCGCCGGGCCGACCGAGGAGCCGATTGACCCGGTCCGGGTGCTCACCAACCGGAGCTCCGGCAAGATGGGCTACGCCGTCGCGCGCGCGGCGCGGGAGGCGGGCGCCGAGGTCACACTGATCAGCGGCCCGGTGGCGCTCGCCACGCCGTCCGGCGTGGCGAGGGTCGACGTACGCACCGCGCGCGAGATGTTCGAGGCGGTGAAGAAGGGCGTGAAGGGCGCCGACGTCTTCATCGCCGTCGCCGCGGTCGCCGACTATCGCGTCAAGAACCCGTCGGCGCAGAAGATCAAGAAGGGCGACGGCAAGGGCCTTGCGCTCGAGTTCGAGGAGAACCCGGACATCCTCGGCTACGTAGCCTCGCTTGACAAGCCGCCTCTCTGCGTCGGCTTCGCGGCCGAAAGCGAGAACCTGGCGCAGAACGCGAAAACCAAGCGCGTGAAAAAGAACATCCCGCTGCTGGCGGCCAACCTTGCGCAGGACGCGCTCGGCGCCGAGGAGAACGCGATCACCCTGTACGACGACCAAGGCGAGCATCCGCTCGGCCGCGGCGCCAAGATCGACCTGGCCCGCAGGCTCGTCGCCCACGTCGCGGGGATGCTCCCCGCGGCGTCAGCCTAGGCGAACATGTCCGCCCAGATGTTCTGGGCCCAGCTCCAGGCGAAGTTCGCTTCCATTTCGTTGCGCGCGGACGATACGCCCCCCGCGCCCTTGATCGGGATGATTGTGCCCTGGCCGGCGTCCCACCGGTGCACCGACGCCACGTGCATCGCCTCGTTGCGGGAGACGTAGCTGTAGCAGGTGTTGTTCAGCACGGGGCTCGCGTTCGGGGCCCGGCCGTTGAGCAGCGCCACCACCGCCGCCGCGCACACCTTGGCCTGGGAGTTCGCTATGTGGCCGGATTTCGGCATGCCGGGCGCCGACAGCGTCGCATCACCGAGGACGTGGATCCCCTTGACGGCCTTCGACTCGCAGGTCTGCCAGTCGACATCGCACCAGCGGTTGTTGTGGGTGATCAAGCCGGCCTTGACGGCGATGTCGCCCGCGCGATGGGGGGGCACTACGTTGAGGACGTCGCCGCGGACCGTGTCGAACTCGGTGCGGACCGTACCGGGTTCCACGGCCACCGCCTTGGCATTGCCCCGGTACTCGATCATCCCCGGATAGAGGTCCTGCCAGGCGCGCTTGAAGAGCGGCCCCTTGGAGGTCACATCGGGGTTCGCGTCGAGGATCAGCACCTTGGAGCGCGGCTTGGCGGACTTGAAATAGCTCGCCACCATCGAGGCACGCTCGTACGGTCCGGGCGGGCAGCGGTACGGCGAAGGCGGAACGGCGAGAACGTAGACGCCGCCATCGCTCATGCTCTCCAGCGCCCGGCGCAGCGCGACCGTCTGGTCGCCCGCCTTCCATGCGTGCAGCACCCGGCCGCCCGCCATGGCCGACCCATAGCCCTGGATCTCGTCGAACATGAAATCGATGCCCGGCGATACGACCAGGCGATCGTAGGGCAGGTCGCCGCCCCTCGCGAGCTTCACCACGCGCTTGGACGCATCCACCGCCGTCGCTTCGTCATGCACGACGCGCACCCCGTGGCGGCCGAGGCCGTTGTGGTCGCGACGGATGTCGTTGATGTTGCGGTGCCCGCCGATGACCAGGTTGGACATGGGGCAGGAAGTGAACATGCTCTCGCGCTCGACCAGGACCACGTCGATGCCGGGATCGAAAGTGCGGATGTAGCGTGCGGCGGTCGCGCCGCCGTACCCGCCGCCGATCACCACCACCCGGGCCTTGCCTGCGCCTGGCGTGGCGCACCCCGCCAGCGACAGCGCGCCCGCCGCGGCGGCCAGTTTCAGGAACTCGCGTCGATTGAAGCTGTGCATGTCTTCCCCCTATTTCTTCTGCGCGGCGAAGAAGCCGGCCATCATCTCGATCTGCTCGTCGGTGTACCCCTTCGAGAGCTGGTGCATCACGGTCGCCGGCTTGGCGCCGGACTTGAAGGCCTGCATGGCCGCGACGATCTCGCCTTTCGGCCGGCCGGCAAGCGACGCGACCGTCGACGTCGCGCTATGCCCTTGCGGCCCATGGCAGTTCGCGCACGTGGCGGCGAGGCTGCGCGCCACACTCATGTCCTGGGCCCCGGCGCCGAACGGAAGCGCTAGCGCCGCCACGATGAGCATTCTCATGAGACCCCCTCCAGTGAATGGTTATGGAAAAAGTTTCCGCCGCAGAGCGGGCGCCGTCAAGAAAAAAGCCGCTCGAGGCGGCTTTGTCGTCGCGCCAATACCGGGGGGAGTTAGGCGACCGGGGCTGCTTCTTCCTCGAACTTCAGCTGGATCTTCTCGTCCTCGGCGAGGTCGATGGTGACCTTGCCGCCGTTCTGCAGCCGGCCGAAAAGCAGCTCGTCCGCGAGTGCGCGGCGGATGGTGTCCTGGATGAGCCGCGCCATCGGGCGCGCGCCCATGAGCGGGTCGAAGCCCTTCTTGGCGAGGTGCGCCTTGAGCACGGCGGTGAACTGCACCTCGACCTTCTTCTCATGCAGCTGCTCCTCGAGCTGCATGAGGAACTTGTCCACCACGCGCAGGATGATTTCTTGGTCGAGCGCGCGGAAAGAGATGATCGCGTCGAGGCGGTTGCGGAACTCCGGGGTGAACATCCGCTTGATCGCCTCCATCTCGTCGCCCACCTTTACCGACGGCGTGAAGCCCATCTGCGTGCGCGCGAGCGACTCGGCGCCGGCGTTCGTGGTCATGACGATCACCACGTTGCGGAAATCCGCCTTGCGCCCGTTGTTGTCGGTCAGCGTACCGTGGTCCATCACCTGCAGCAGCACGTTGAAGATGTCCGGATGCGCCTTCTCGATCTCGTCGAGGAGCAGCACCGAGTAGGGTTTCTTGGTGATGCCCTCGGTGAGTAGGCCGCCCTGCTCGAAGCCGACGTATCCCGGCGGCGCGCCGATCAGGCGCGACACGGCGTGGCGCTCCATGTACTCCGACATATCGAAGCGCAGGAGGTCGATGCCCATGCAGTAAGCGAGCTGGCGCGCCACCTCGGTCTTGCCGACGCCGGTCGGGCCGGAGAAGAGGAAGCAGCCGATCGGCTTCTGCGGGTTGCCCAGCCCCGAGCGCGCCATCTTGATCGCCGAGGCGAGAGCGTCGATCGCCTGGTCCTGGCCGAACACCACTGCCTTCAGGTCGCGGTCGAGGTTCGCGAGCGCGCTGCGATCGTCGGTTGAGACGCTGCGCGGGGGGATGCGCGCGATCTTGGCGATGATCTCCTCGATCTCGGCTTTGCCGATGACCTTCTTCTGCTTGGCCTTGGGGGCGATGCGCTGGGCCGCGCCGGCCTCGTCGATGACGTCGATCGCCTTGTCGGGAAGGTGGCGGTCGTTGATGTAGCGGGCGGAGAGTTCGGCCGCCGTCGCGAGGGCGTTGGCCGTGTACTTGACGCTATGGTGCGCTTCGAAGCGTGTCTTCAGCCCCTTCAGGATCTCCACTGTCTCATCAACCGAGGGCTCGATGACGTCGATCTTCTGGAAGCGCCGCGAGAGCGCGTGGTCCTTCTCGAACACGCCGCGGTACTCGTTGTAGGTTGTGGCGCCGATGCACTTCAACTGGCCGGTGGAGAGCACGGGTTTGAGCAGGTTCGATGCATCCAGCGTGCCGCCGGAGGCGGCGCCCGCGCCGATCACGGTGTGGATCTCGTCGATGAAGAGAATGGCGTTCGGGTTGTCGACCAGCTGCTTCAGCACCGCCTTGAGGCGCTGCTCGAAATCGCCGCGGTATTTCGTGCCGGCGAGCAGCGCCCCCATGTCGAGCGCGTACACCGTGCACTTGGCGAGAAGATCTGGCACGTTGCCTTCCACAATGCGACGCGCCAGGCCCTCGGCGATGGCGGTCTTGCCGACCCCTGCCTCGCCCACGAGCAGCGGGTTGTTCTTGCGCCGCCGGCAAAGCGTCTGCACGACGCGCTCGAGCTCCCTGTCGCGGCCGATCAGCGGGTCGATCTTGCCCGCCAGGGCGAGCGCGTTGAGATTCTGCGTGTAGTTGTCGAGCGGGCTGTTGGACGTCTCGGCCTGGCCTTCCTGGTCGGCGTCCTGCTCGGACTTCCCCTGATGCGCCTGCGGCGTCTTGGTGATGCCGTGCGAGATGTAGTTGACCACGTCCAGGCGCGCGATGCCCTGCTGCTGAAGGAAGTACACTGCGTGCGAATCCTTCTCCCCGAAGATGGCGACCAGTACATTGGCGCCCGTCACTTCCTTCTTGCCGGAGGACTGCACATGCAGGATGGCGCGCTGGATGACCCGCTGGAAGCCCAGCGTGGGCTGGGTGTCGACCTCGCGGTCGGCCGCGATGCGCGGCGTCTGCTCCGCGATGTGCTGCGTCAGGCTCTTGCGCAGCTCGTCCATGTTCGCGCCGCAGGCCCGCAGGACCTCGGCTGCCGTCGGATTGTCCAGAAGCGCGAGCAGCAGGTGCTCCACGGTGATGAACTCGTGTCGCTTCTGCCGGGCCTCCACGAACGCCATGTGAAGGCTGACTTCGAGCTCCTGCGCGATCATGTTGCTACGTTTCCTCCATCACACACTGCAAAGGGTGCTGATGCTTTCGTGAGTATGCCGCGACTTGCTGCACCTTGGTAGCCGCCACGTCACGCGGATACACCCCGCATACGCCGATCCCCTCACGGTGCACCTTCAGCATCACCTGGGTCGCTCGCTCCCGGGTCATGCTGAAGAACTTCTGTAGCACCACCACGACGAACTCCATCGGCGTGTAGTCATCGTTGAGCAGCATGACCTTGAACATCGGCGGGGGCTTCAGCTTTGAGCGCTGAGCCTCCAGTAAGGTGTCGTCCTTGGACTGCGCCATGCCGCTCGCTACGCGCCTTTACCCCCCGCAAAAAACTGACCCGCTCGCCGGGCGTCGGTTCCTCTGGACTATCCTAATCAATGTGGGGGGGCGGCGCAATCGAAGCGGCACGCCGATGTTGCAGGATTCCGGTGCTGTATCACGGCCTTGCGCGCGCGCGGCGGTGGCTGGCACGGCTCTTGACGAGCCACGGACGGGCGCGTAAAAGGCGGGCTGTGTTTGGATTCAGGCTGTCTGTTTCGCCATCAGGGGAAAACCGGGGCGGCGGGTCGTGGAGTTCCAGGCATGGCTCCGGTCACAACGCCCGGTAGCTCAATCAACAACCAGGCAACAACAGGGAGAGCGCATGGCAACAGGCACGGTGAAGTGGTTCAACGACGCCAAAGGCTACGGGTTCATCACACCCGACGACGGCAGCGAGGACTTGTTCGCCCACTTCTCGGCGATCAACATGTCGGGCTTCAAGACCCTGAAAGAGGGCCAGAAAGTGAGCTTCGACGTGGTCCAGGGGCCCAAGGGGAAGCAGGCCTCGAACATCCAGAAGGTCTAAGGA
>DASRKB010000214.1:0-11418 GCA_035649175.1 Burkholderiales bacterium
GCGACCCGGCTCGCGCCCTTGATATGGGTCAAGCGCCATGCAAGCGCGCTCACAAAGAGCGCCGCGCCCGCGGCGTGCGCGAGGCTTGGCGCAAAGGCCGGCGCGAGCAGCGCCGCCGCGACGCCGGCGGCCGGAACCGCGACCGCCAGCAGGGCGAGCGCGAGGCGAGGACCGGGATGATCGATGCCTGTGGCGAGCCGCACCGCCCCGGCCGCGAGCGCGACGCCGAGCGCGGCGTGCGCCAATAACGCCCAGGACCAGAGCTCATCGGCAAAGATGGAGAGCCAGGCCCCGAGACACACTTGCACGCCCATCAGGACGGCAAGCCCCCCGGAATGTCGAGGCCATCCTCTTTCCTCGGCAAGAAGCATCGCAAGCAGCGCGCCGAGCGCGAGCCCGCCGAGCAGATTCGCCGCCTGCGCGGGCGGCGGCGGGGCGATGCCCGTGGCGGCGCCGAGGACCGAGAGCCCCGCGGTCAGGGCGACGAGCGCCACGGCGAGAAAGCGATGCCCGGCGCGCCAGACAAGGAAAGCGAGGGCGATGATGAGAACGGTGGCTACGGAAGCCGAGACGCGATGCGTGCCGCGCACCAGCGCCATCCACGCGCCCAGGTCATGCCCGGACAGGCGGATCACCCCGCTCGCAACGAGGATAACCTGCACGAGCGCAAGACCGGCTGCGGCGAGAACGCGGCGCGCGCGCTCGCCCGGGGGCTTGATCATGCGCAATCCTGCGCGCGGGCAGCCGGCGAAAGCTTGATCAATATCAAACTCGCTCCCCCGCGCCTCCCGTAACGTCCCCCGCAGTCCACCAGCGGAGGTGATATGGCAAGCATCCCCAAGCAAGCGCGGCACGAGGAGCTCCCGGAAGAGGAAGTGCCGGAGGAGCCGATCCCCGCCATGCAGCAGCTGCTCGACAACCCGTTCCTGCTGCTCTTCCTCGGCATCGCGATGCCCACCGTGCTCTACATCGTGTGGGGCGTGATGGAGATCGTGTCGCTGCCGATCGCGAAATAGGGAGCGGCCATGACCATCTCTTCGACATCCGAGCGCGCCTGGTGGAAGGAGCCGCTCGAGCGCACCGAGCTCGTGTGGATCGTCATCGCGCTCATCTGGTGCCTGATCATGTTCTTCATGATGCCCTACTGGCACATCTACGGGCAGCAGAACCTCGCCAACGAGGCCTACCGGGCGAAGCCCGAGGACTTCGTGCGCAAGACCGAGGACATGATCGCCAAGTACAAGGTGCGCGACGACGGCGGGGACCTCGCCATTCCGGTGGTGCGCCCGCCGGCCGGAAGCGACGTGTACCTGATCGCGCAGCTCTGGCGCTGGTACCCGATCCTCGAGCTCGAGGCGGGCCAGTCCTACCGCATCCACCTGATGTCGCTCGACTGGCTGCACGGCTTCTCGCTGCAGCCGGAGAACATCAACATCCAGGTCCACCCCGGCTATGAGCACATCATCACCGTGACGCCCACCAACCCGGGGACCTACTCGATCATCTGCAACGAGTACTGCGGCATCAACCACCACACGATGGCGAGCCGCCTGTACGTCGTCAAGCAAGGCACATAAGGGGGAAGCGATGGCCGTCAACCGCATGTTCAGGACCTGCCCCTCGAGCGGGCTGGTCTTCCACGAGCCCGCCGAAAAGCTGATGCGCTGGAACGCCGTCGCGGCGGTGGTGTTCCTGCTCCTCGGGGGGCTGCTCGCCATCGGCGTGGTGCTCACGCGCTGGCAGGCGGTGCACCTGCTCCCCGCCGACATGTTCTACCAGTTCCTGACCGCGCACGGCGTGAACATGCTGGTGTTCTGGATCATCTTCTTCGAGATCGCGGTGCTCTACTTCGCCGCCTCGACGCTGCTCAAGGCGCGCCTCGCCACGCCGGGCATCGCCTGGGCGGCGTTCGTGCTGATGGTGGCCGGTGCGCTGGCGAACAACTACTCGGTGTACCGCGGCGACTCGAGCGTCATGTTCACCTCGTACGCGCCCATGGGGGCGCACCCGACGTTCTACCTCGGCCTGATCCTCTTCGCCGTGGGCGCGCTCATCGCCTGCTTCGTGTTCTTCGGCACGCTCATCGTGGCGCGCGCCGAGCGCACCTACACGAACTCGGTCCCGCTCGTGACCTTCGGCGCGATCACCGCGGCGATCATCGCCGTGTTTACCATCGCCGCCGGGGCGATCATCCTCATCCCCACCTTCCTGTGGTCGGTGGGCCTGGTCGAGCACATCGACTCGCTCATGTACCGCACGATCTGGTGGGCCTTCGGGCACTCCTCGCAGCAGATCAACGTCGCCGCGCACGTCTCGGTGTGGTATCTCATGGCCGCGATCGTGTTCGGCGCGAAGCCCATGTCGGAGAAGGTGAGCCGCACGGCGTTCCTGCTCTACATCCTGTTCCTGCAGCTCGCGAGCGCGCACCACCTGCTCACCGACCCGGGGCTGACCTCGAACTGGAAGATCTTCAATACGAGCTACGCCATGTACCTCGCGGTGCTCGCCTCCATGGTGCACGGGCTCACCGTGCCGGGGGCGGTCGAGGTGGCGCAGAGGAAGAAAGGCTACACCCAGGGCCTGTTCGAGTGGCTGCGCAAGGCGCCCTGGGGCAACCCGGTGTTCTCCTCGATGTTCATCTCGCTCATCGGCTTCGGCTTCCTGGGCGGCATCTCCGGCGTGATGATGGGCACCGAGCAGCTCAACCTCATCATCCACAACACCATCTACGTGCCGGGGCACTTCCACGCCACGGTGGTGGTGGGCACCACGCTCGCCTTCATGGGCCTCACCTATTTCCTCATCCCGGTGCTGTTCCGCCGCGAGCTCGCCTTCCCCACGCTCGCCAAGTGGCAGCCCTACGTGTTCGGCCTGGGCATGAGCGCGGTGGCGCTGTTCCTCATGGGCGCGGGGACCCTGGGCGTGCCGCGCCGGCACTGGGACATCAGCTTCGCCGGCAACGTGTTCGCGCACGAATTCCCGGGGGCGGCCTGGCTGATGATGGCGCTCGCCGGCCTCACCGGGCTCGTCGCCATCGTGGGCGGCGGCATGTACCTCCTCATCACCGTCTGGTCGGTGTTCCTCGGCAGGAGGATCGAGACGCCGGGCTTCCAGCACGTGCGCGCGAAGGACGGCGTGGCGAAGCCCGCGCCGCGCGAGCCCCGGCCCACGGCGGCCGCGGTGACCGGCTACGGCTCCGCCGGCATGATGGCGCCGGGCACCTTCACGCTGGCCATGGTGTTCCTGGTGGCTTTCGTCCTGTACTACTACGTCAACTGGAAGTACCTCGCCACGGTCTGGCCGCTGAGATAGGACGCGCCACGTGAAGGACGTCTTCAACCTCTTCAAGCTGCGGATCGGCGTCGCGATCGCGCTCGCCGCCGCAGCGGGCCTCGCGGTGGAAGGGGGCTCGAAGCCAAGCCTTTCCGAGGGATCGATTCTGGTGCTTGCAGTCCTCGTGGCTTCGGCGGCTGCGGGGGCGTTCAACCAGTACGTCGAGCGCGACCTCGACGCACGGATGGGGCGCACGCGCAACCGCCCCTTCGTCACCGGCCGGCTCGCCCACGGGCCGTTCTGGCTGTGGGTCATTGCATTCATGCTGCTCGCTGCCGTGCTCGCCGCGTCCATGGCGGGTAACTTCTTTGCCGGAACCTACGTGTTCCTGGGCGCGTTCACCTACGGCGTCGTGTACACCGTGTGGCTCAAGCGCCGCACCTGGTGGAACATCGTGATCGGTGGCCTGGCCGGCAGCTTCGCCGTGCTCGCGGGCGCCGCCGCGGTCTCGGTGCGACCGGGGCCGGAGGCGCTCGCGCTCGCCGTGGTTCTGTTTTTGTGGACGCCGCCGCACTTCTGGAGCCTGGCGATCGCATGCCGCAAGGACTACGAGGCCGCCGGCGTTCCCATGCTCCCCGTGGTGGTGGGCGACGCGCGCGCCGCGCGCGCCATCCTTGCCAGCGCAGTCCTGCTGGTTGCGGCCTCGCTCGTCCCATTCCTGTACTCCATGAGCATCTTTTATCTCGCCTCGGCCGCTGCAGGCGGTGCCTTCTTCCTCCTCCGATGCAGGACGCTTGTCCAGCGGCCGGGCCGCGAGACCGCGCGCGCCGCCTTCCTCGCCTCCCTGGTGCAGCTCGGCGCGGTGCTCGCCGGGGCGATGCTCGATGCGGCACTGTTTTAGCCTTTTTCTCCTCCTCGCCTTCTGCTCCTCCGCCGCGGCACTTGACGAAAAAGCGGCGCTGAAGGAAAGCCAGGCGGCGATCGGGCGGCAGATCGGCGACTACCGGCTCACCGATGCCGAGGGCCGCGAGGTGCGGCTCGCGGACCTGCGCGGCAAACCGCTCGTCCTGCACTTCGTTTACACCGGTTGCTTCCAGGTCTGTCCGGCGAGCACGAAGTTCCTCGCCACGGCAGTCGCCGAGGCGGAAAAGACCCTGGGGCGCGGCGCGTTCCGCGTCGCCACGGTGGGCTTCAACCTGCCCTTCGACAGCCCGCCGGCGATGAAGGCGTTCGGTCGCAAGTTCGGCATCGGCTCGCCCGACTGGCTGTTCCTCAGCCCTCGCGCCGACACGCTGCCGCAGCTCATCGCCGACGTGGGCTTCCGCTACGAGGAGACCGCGGCCGGCTTCGACCACCTGCTGCAGGCCACCATCATCGACGCCGACGGGCGCGTGTACCGCCAGCTCTACGGCGACTCGTTCGACGCGCCGCTCTTCGTCGGGCCGCTGCTCGAGCTCGCGCAGAACCGGCCGGTGCCGGCGGGCGACCTGGGCGGGTTCCTCGAGCAGGTGCGGCTCCTGTGCACGGTGTACGACCCGGTGGCGGGCCGCTACCGCCTCAACTACGTGGTCATCGTCGAGCTGATCGTCGGCGCGAGCGTGCTGCTGGGAGGAATCGGCTTTCTCCTCTACGAATGGCGCCGCCGGCGCTTGATGCACGTCAAAAGACCGCTGACGCACGCGCCCTAGCATGGGCCGGTGGTGACGTCCCGCCTCCGCCGCATCCCGCAGTGGCTCTTCCTGAGGACGGAAGCGCTGTTCAACCTCGCCTTTGGCGACCGGCTGAATCCGCTCTACTACCTCGGCCCGATCTCCTACTACCTGATGTGGCTGGTCGTGGCGAGCGGGCTGTATCTCTACGCGTTCTTCGAGACGAGCGTCACCGGCGCGTACGAATCGGTGGAAGCGGTCACGCACGGGCACTTCGGCGCCGGCGGCGTGGTGCGCTCGATCCACCGCTACGCCTCCGACGGCGTGGTGCTCACCATGCTCCTGCACATGGCGCGGCACTGGGCCTTCGATCGCTACCGCGGCTTCCGCTGGTTCTCCTGGGTGAGCGGCGTGGCGCTGCTGTGGCTGGTGTACGTCTCGGGGATCAACGGCTACATGCTGCCCTGGGACCGCCTTTCGCAGTTCGTGGTCATTGCCACCGCCGAGTGGCTCGACTGGCTGCCGGTGTTCGATGGGGCGCTCGCGCGCAACTTCGTGCTCCCGGAGAACGTGAGCGACCGCCTGTTTTCGCTGCTCTCCTTCATCCACATCGGCGCCCCGCTCGTGGTGCTGGCGCTGCTCTGGGTGCATACCCAGCGCGTGCCGCAGGCGCGCACCGCGCCGCCGCTGCCGATCGCCCTGACCCTCACCGGCGCGCTCGTCGCGCTCTCGCTCATCCATCCTGCACTTTCGCAGGAGCGCGCCGATCTCGCCGCGGCCGTCACGAGCGTCGCCTACGATTGGTTCTACCTGCCGGTGTACGCGCTCCTTTACCGCTGGACACCGGGCGGGGTGTGGCTGCTCGTCGCCGGGGCGACCGCGCTCTTCCTCGTGCTGCCCTGGCTGCCCCCGGCGAAGAAGGCCGCGGGGCACTTCATGCTTGCCCGGCCCGAGAATCGCATCGTGCCGGTGCGCGCGGGCGAGACGCTGCTCGACGCAGGACTGCGCGAGGGCCTCGCGCTGCCCTACGAGTGCCGCAACGGCGGCTGCGGCAAGTGCAAGGTCACGCTCGCCTACGGCGAAGTCGATTACGGCGCCTACCAGAGCGCGGCGCTCAGCGCCGACGAGCGCGCCGCGGGCAAGGTGCTCGCGTGCACGGCGACCGCGCTGGGTGACCTCGAGATCGAGTACCAGCCCACGCGCGCCCCGGGCGGGATTCCCGCGCGCCTGTGGAGCGCGACGGTGGAGCGCCTGGAGCCGCTCGCGCCCGACGTGATGCGCGTCATCCTGAAGATCGAGGACAAGGCGCGCCTTGCGTTCTACGCCGGGCAGTACATCAACGTGCTTCTCGAGGACGGCGCGCGGCGCAGCTTCTCCTTCGCCACTGCGCCGCAAGGCGCGACCGATCGTATCGAACTGCACATCCGGCGCATCGCCGGCGGGCGCTTCACCACGCATGTCTTCGAGGGCATGCGCCCGGGCGAGCGGCTGCGCTTCGAGGGGCCGCTCGGCTCCTTCTTCCTGCGCGAGGATTCCGACAAGCCGATCATCTTCGTCGCCGGCTCGACCGGCTTCGCCCCCGTGAAGAGCATGATCGAGTACGCGTTCAGCCAGGGACGGAAGCGCCGCATGCTGCTCTACTGGGGCGCGAGAAGCCTGAAGGATCTTTACCTGGCGGAGCTTCCGGAAAAATGGCAGCGTGAAAACGCGAGCTTCACCTTCGTCCCGGTGCTCTCGGCGCCCGAGCCCGGGGACCTCTGGAGCGGACGCACCGGGCTCGTGCACGAGGCGATCCTCGCCGACTTCCCCGACCTCGGCGGCTACCAGGTCTACGCCTGCGGCTCGGCCGCAATGGTCGAGGCCGCGCATCCCGCGTTCCGCGCGCGCGGCCTCGCCGAGGACGACTGCTTCTCCGACGCGTTCCGGCTCTCGCCGCGGCCGGAGATGGTGAAGCTGGGAGGCACGGCGTGAGGCAGGCGCTGCGCATCGCCGCCCAGCTCGCGCTCTACGTGCCGCTCATGGCGCTGATCGGCTATTTCTCCACCTCGCCGCGCTATGCCGTGCTCGGCGAGGACGAGGCGCTGGTGCGCCTTTCCTTCGTGCACGCCGCCGAGCGTAAAGAGCCCTGCCGGCAGCGCAGCGCCGAGGAGCTGGCGAAGCTCGCCCCAAACATGCGCGCGGCGCTCGACTGCCCGCGAGCGCGCGCCCCGCTGCTCGTCGAGCTCGAGATCGACGGCGCACTGGTGCTGCGCCGGCAGGTCGAGCCCTCGGGCCTGCAGCGCGACGGCAACGCCACGGTGTACCACCGCCTGCCGCTGCCCGCGGGCCGGCACCGCGTGGTCGCGCGGCTGCGCGACCGGCCAGGCGAGGGCTTCAACTACGTGAAGGAGGAGACGGTGGAGCTCGCGCCCGGGCGGGTGCTGCTCATCGACTTCGTCGCATCGAGAGGCGGCTTTGTATTTCGCGCTTAAAGCGCCGCTCCGCCATCTCGGCGCGCTGGGGTTCTGGCTCTTCTGGGCGCTCGCCGCGAGCGGCATCACCCTCTATATCCGCTTCGACACCTCGGTCGAGGGCGCCTACGCTTCGATCGGCGAGCTCGAGTGGTGGTTCGGCGGCGTGCTGAGAAGCGTGCACCGCTATGCCGCCGACGCTTTCGTGGTCGTCGTCGTAGCCCATCTCATCAAGGAGCTCTGGGAAGGAAAGTTCCGAGGGTGGCGCGCGTTCTCCTGGATCTCCGGCGTGCCGCTCGTGTGGCTGATGTACGCCTCGGGCATCGTCGGCTACTGGCTGGTATGGGACGCGCGCTCGCAGTTCTCCTACCTCGCCACCCTGGAATGGGCCGACATCAGCGCCGCGGGCGTCGAGACGCCTTCCGATCGCCTGTTCTCGCTCTTCGTCTTCCTGCACATCGGGCTGCCCCTCGCGCTGCTCGCCGGCATGTGGGTGCACGTGCAGCGGCTCGGCCGCCCCGCGACCGCGCCGCCGCGCCTGCTCGCGGGCGCGATGCTCGCCTTCCTGCTCGCGCTCGCCCTCATAGCGCCCGTGTCCTCCGAAGCGCGCTGGGAGCCGGCCGCGCAGCCCGCGACGCTCGCCCTCGACTGGTTCCTGCTTTTCGCGCACCCCCTCATGTACGCCACTTCGCCCGGAACGCTCTCGGCACTCGTGCTGGGCGCCACGGCCGTGCTTGCGGCACTTCCCTACCTGAAGCGATTGAGGACGAGAGCCGCGCGCGTCGATCCGGCCAACTGCAACGGCTGCGGCCGTTGCGTAGCAGATTGTCCTTACGAAGCAGTTCGACTGGAAGATGGGAAAGCATCGGTGCTCGCCGAGCGCTGCGCCGCCTGCGGCATCTGCGCGGGCGCGTGCCCGTCCTCCACGCCCTTCCGCAGCGTGGCCGAGCTCGTCTCCGGCATCGATCTGCCCGATCTCACCGTGCACGACCTGCGCAGGAAGCTGCAGGCGAGCCTGCCCGCGGAGGAGGTCGTGTTCCGATGCGAGAAGAGCGGCGCGGGTGGCATCGCGCTTCCGTGCGTCGCCATGCTTCCGCCCTCCTTCATCGAGTACGCCCTGCGCAACGGCGCGCGCCGCGTGCGCGTCGCCGCCTGCCGCGAGGGCGAGTGCGCCTACCGCCTCGGCCCGGCGCTCGCGCGCGAGCGCTTCGCCGGCGAGCGCGAGCCGCGCCTGCGCCGCACCGTGCGCCACGAAAGCCACGACGATGAGCACCGGTTCTCTTACCGCTGAGGCGCGCGCGGCGGGCGTCCCGGCCCGCTTCGCCCTTCCCGTCCCCGTCGACGAGCGCCGCACGCTCGCCGTGGGCTGGCTCGCCCTCGCCCTGGGCGCGCTCCTCGCCTCCGGCGCTTTCTCCATCCTGCTCGTGCTCGCGCGCGCACCGTACGTGAAGGACGTCTTTCCACTGGCGGACTTCTTCCGCGTGGCGCTCGTCGTGCACGTGGACCTCTCGGTGCTGGTGTGGTTCTCGGCATTCGCCGGGCTGCTCTGGAGCCTGCATGGCGGCGCGCGCCTGCTGCCGCTGGGCTGGGCCGGGCTCGCCGGCGCCGCCACCGCCACGGCGGCGCTGTGCGCGGCGCCGTTCCTCGAGCCCGGCGTGCCGCTCATGAGCAACTACATCCCGGTGCTCGACGGGCCGGTGTTCCTCGGTGCGCTCGCGCTCTTCGCCCTGTCGGCCCTGCTGGTGGTGGCGCGCGCGCTCGCCGCGGCGCCGCGCGTGGGCACGCATCCCGACGGCGCGGCGGCGCTGCGCTTCGGCCTGAACGCCGCGGCGGTCTCCGCGGCCGTGGCGCTCCTCGCGTTCGCCTGGTCCTACGCCGCGGTGCCGGGCGACGTCGAGCGCAAGGCGTACTTCGAGGTGCTCTTCTGGGGCGGGGGGCACGTGCTGCAGTTCACCTGGACGCTGCTCATGTTCGCCGCGTGGCTGTGGCTCGCCGAGGCCATCGGTGCGCGGGTGCCGCTCTCCCCGCGCATCGCCATCCTGCTCTTCGCCATCGCCCTCGCCTCGGTCTTCGCCACGCCGGTCATCTACCTCGCCTATGACGTGGTCTCGGTCGAGCATTACCGCATGCAGACCTGGCTCATGCGCATCGGCGGCGGCCTGGCGATCGTGCCTTTCGGCGCCGCAGTCGCTTTCGCCCTGATCAAGGCTCCTCCTGCTTCGCGGGTCGATGCGCCCCTCAAAGCCTCTCTCGCCTGGTCGCTCGTGCTCTTCGGCGCGGGCGGACTGATCGGCCTCGCCATCAACGGCAGCAACGTCAAGATCCCGGCGCACTATCACGGCAGCATCGTGGGCGTGACGCTCGCCTTCATGGGCCTCGTCTACTACCTGCTGCCCCGCATGGGCTTCGGCGGTCCGCAGGGGCGCCTCGCGCGCCTGCAGCCCGCGCTCTACGGCGGGGGCCAGCTTCTGCACATCGTCGGGCTGCTCTGGTCGGGCGGCTACGGCGTGCAGCGCAAGGTGGCCGGCGGCGAGCAGGTGCTGCGCAGCGCCGAGCAGATCGCCGGCATGGGCCTGATGGGCCTGGGCGGCCTGCTCGCGGTCGCCGGGGGCATCCTCTTCGCCGTCATCGTGGTGCGCGCGCTATGGACATCGTCTACTTCACGGTCGTAGCGATCGCGCTGTACTTCGGCGCCGACTGGGTGCTCGATCGCATCGAAAGGATGCGCGGAGCACGCTTTCAGAACCGGCAGGTGGCGTTCTTCGCGATCATCCTGCCGCTTGCGCTTGCGGCGTTCTGGCTCCTGCGCCGGCTCCTCGGGACCTGACGGCGGCGGATCGCGGGGCCCGCATCAAGAATTGCGTTGCTTGTCTTGAATCGGCGCGTATTGCTGCGACAGCCGGGCGCCGGAGGCGTGTGCGCTCCAGATCGCGGCGGCGAGCACGAGCACCGCGCCCGTCTGGTGGAGCGCCGCGAGGTGCAGCGGTGCGCCGGCGAGCAGCGTCGCGATACCGAGCGCCGCCTGGGCGGCGAAAGCGAGGAGCAGGAAGTTCGCGCCCGCAAAGCTGCGCCAGCGCCACCAGAGCACCGGGACGAGAATCAGGAGCAGCCAGAAGAAAGCGCGGTGCACGAGCTGCACCGTCGCCATGTTGTAGACGAAGTTGCGCCACCAGGGCTCGAGCATCAGCACCTCGGGAGGAATGAGGTGCCCGTTCATCAGGGGGAAGGTGTTGTAGGCGTAGCCCGCGCGCAAGCCGGCGACCATGCCGCCGGACAGCGCCATGGCGAGCACGATGAGAGGCAGCGCCGCTTCCAGTGTGCCGAAATCGATGCGCGGCGAGAGGACCTGCATCCCGAGCCACAGCAGCGCGCTGAAGATCGCGAGCGCAAGGCCGAGGTGCGCCGTGAGCCGCAGGTGGCTCACCTTCGGATCGTCGACCAGCCCGCTCTTCACCATGTACCAGCCGAGCGCGCCCTGCAGGCCGCCCAGCACGAAGACCCCCGCGAGCTTCCAAGTCAACGCCCCTTGGAGCTTTCTCCTGAAGAGAAAATAGAGAAAGGGAATCAGGAAGACAGCGCCGATCAGCCGCCCCAGCAGCCGGTGTGCGTACTCCCACCAGAAGATGCGCTTGAAGCCCTCGAGCGTGATGTCGAAGTTGACCTGCCGGAACTCCGGGGTCCGCTTGTACTTCTCGAAGAGCTCGAGCCAGTCGGCCTCGGAGAGCGGCGGGATGGTGCCCACGAGGGGCTGCCACTCGACGATGGACAGCCCCGAGCGCGTAAGGCGCGTGATGCCGCCCACCACGACGATGGCGAAGACGAGGGCGGCGCAGAAGTAGAGCCACGCCGCGACGGCGCGGCGGTCGCGGGGCGTCACTGCCGCGAGATGCTACAGCAAGGCGGCGATGCGGCCGGCTTCCGCGGCGGCGTCTTTCGCCGGATCGAGCACGAAGGTGCGCTGCACGGACACGCCGAGCCCGCATAGCCAGCGCGCGGCGCAGCGCTCCGCGCAGCCCTCGAGCGCGTAGACAGGGAAGCGCGCCCGG
>DASRKB010000215.1:0-43014 GCA_035649175.1 Burkholderiales bacterium
GTAGGCGGGCGCCGGGCCTTGGCCGCCGAGGAAGGGCTGCCAGTAGTCATCGAAATCCGCGAACGACGTTGGTATGTCGATGGAGCTCACCTCGACCTCTTTCAGTCCGGCGCCGGCAAAGAGCTTCTCGAGCGCCTCCGGACGGCACAGCGGGAAGCGGGTACCTTCGTCCAGCTTAGGTCGGGTGCAGCGAAGGGTTAGGCGGCGGCACTTGCCTTGAACACTAGCTCGAGGCCCTCGCCATAGCTGTAGTAGTAGTCGCCGCTGGGGCTGATGACAACTGCGCGGTTCCTGCGTGAATCGGAGAAGTACCGCCAGCCATGGCCAGACTCACCGGGCTTGGCAGCGCCCGTTACCGCTTGCATGGCTGAGCCGTGGTGACGATTGTCCCGCGATTCTTTGCGATGGTCACCCGCATACGAGGAGATGCTGGTCACGGCTGCCGCAAGGCACACCGCTACGCCAATGTTGCTGAGATTCATGTTCCTGCCTTTCGAGCGGTTCCAGTCGACGCTGACTGTGCTTCTAGTTTGAGCTTCGGAAATTAAGGATCTATTAGCGCTCGCCCCCATCGGGCGTCAGCTTTCTAGGCCAGCGCTGTATGGGCGCTGGTGGTCGTGTGAGCCGCCTAGACAATGCGATGAAGCTTGCGCGCCTGGCGCGTGCCGGGGAGCTCGAGCCGATCTACGTGCCGGATGCGCGCGACGAGGCGATCCGCGACCTGGTGCGCACCCGAGAGCACGCGGTGTGCATGCAGCGCCAGGCGCGCCAGAGGCTGCAGGCGCTGCTCTTGAGAAACGAGATCCGCTACGTCGGCCGCTCTTCCTGGACGCAGGCGCACCGAGGCACGTAGCAAGCGGTTCAAGATTGATTTGTCGATTAGCGTCCACATCGCCAGCAGCTATAGCGTCGCGCAGGGCCTGGACAAAGGCTCTTAGCTGCGCCTGCTTATCGGCGGCGGTGTACAGCTTCATTGCGGCCTACCGCCGCGGTTTTGGCGCGCTGTAGGAGGCGCGAATTAGCTCCGAATCCCAAGCGTCGCCCAACAACCGATCGTTAGTTGCCAACCATGGACCTATTGACTGGATGAGCAACTTCCCCGCCTAAAGGGACCCATTCCTTGCACTCATTTGCTTTGAGGTGCCGGCGGTACGGACGCCTTTGGGAATTTTTCACTGTCCGAAGGCAGGGTGACCCACGGATGAGCAGACGCTGTCCAGACCTGCCGATCAATCTTGATCCACGAACGTTCGTCAAAGGTGCCACCGGCTATGCCCCGCAGGCCTGGAAACACCTCAGCGGTCATCGACACCGTCGTGCCGCAGTTCGGGCAGAACTCGATGCGAAGGATGCGGTGGCTTTCGTCCGAGCGATGCTCGTAGGACTTCAGCGCGCCAGTGATCTTCACACGATCTTGTTTGAAATAGGGCATGAAGCCAAACGCACTTCCCGTTCTGCGTTGGCAGAACGTGCAGTGACATACGATCGCACGCATGGGAGCGTCGCTTACGCTGTAGCGCACCGCGCCGCACAAGCAGCCACCTTCATGGACATCGGTCATATCGGTTCCTCCTACCGTGTAACGACCTGACGTTGATTGTCGACTTCAATTAGCGTATCGAAGAAACGAATGTCGGGTTTTCCGTAGGTATCCGTGACACCTTTTATAAAGTCTTCCGAAAAGCATGCGTCCGCATGTTCTCGGGATGCAAAAGAATAGGCGCCGCCTGCAACGCGGTTCTTTGCGTCGACGATGTAACTTTTGCGTACTAGCCCGGGCATAGCTTGGTACTTCGGCACTGATTTAATCATTTGCGCATTGAAGTCCTCCAACGACAATCCGGTTGGTATCGGAAAATTGACGATTACCGTAACCATCGTTCTCACTCCTCCTTTCTCTGGAACGTGCCTGTGATCGTAGCGCCGAACGGCGCTCGAGCGAACGTAGGCAACTAACGTGGAGTTGTGCGGCGCGCCGCGGCACGCTGGTTGAATAAGCACGCCGGCTCGCGGCGCGTCCGCACCAACGCCATGTTAGGCGTCAAAACGGTCCCGCGAGGACAGGCCTCGAGACCAGAAACCCTATCTGTCCCCTCGATGAAAAGGTTAAGCGTCACTGGCGATATTCCCGTCAATCAGCACGCGGGGCTATTGGGGCCTAGACAAAACGCCTTCGACGACGTCGGTATTCTGCGAGTCGATTATTCGCCAAGCACCACGAATCTTCTGCAGCGTATTGACCAAGACGCCGTTTCGCGCTGGAAGCGCTTCACCCTCGGGGGACACGTGACCTTCTAGCGTCCAGCGACACCGCGCGATTGCAATGCCTGGCGTGGGGAAGCGTGTTGCGACTTCCCGGATGCTCAATCGACTGTTCTTGAACATCGTCTGATGGGTGAATTCATGCGCGCCCTTGATCTCGGACCTTCCCTTCCACCAAATACCGACAACATTAACGAACTCGGCGTCTTCTGCGAAGAGCTCAGCGAAGGCGTTCATATCGTGCCGATTCCAAGTCTCGGCAAAGGCATTGACAACGCGTGTGACTTCAGCGACTTCAGACGACATAGTTGATCTCCGGTTCGATGATAGATGCCTTGAACAGTCCGAGCCGCCGCGTCCGGGATTATCGGCGGCAATGTACTCGTAGATGTCTTGCAGCCAGCGCTGAGCCTCGTCCGTCCACCCTATTTCTGCCATGAGCGGATGCGCCGCCCCATTTCTTCATTTGAAACCGTGCGCTTCGCGTCGGCGTCTGCAAGCCCTCGCTCAACCATGACGTGAAAAGCAAGTTCACGCACGATGTCCTCGCGCGAGCTATCGTCCGGCTGCCGCTGTATGAGCTTCGTCAACTCTTCCTTGGCCGTGGACATGGGACCTCCGTATTGCCTTCAATTCTGCCCTAGCTGAGCGCTCGCCCGCGGATGGCACATACGCACATTGAGCGCTCCGCAAACCTGACTGGCGAGGAGACGTGGTAAATGCCACCGGTCGATCCTAATACCGGCGCGCAGAGGGGCGCGCGACTGCTCGCCCGCTAAGAGAATGCCGGCTGGATCGCTCGGTTTATCCGTTTTTCCGGCGCATCACCCCGTCCGCCGCGCGGCATCGTGCGGGGCGTGCCCGGTCTCGATCATGGTCTTCATGCGCAGCAGGTCGGCGTCCATCTCGCTCTTGGGATCGGCGCCGAGGAGCGCGGCCACGGCGTGGCCGAGCGCGCCGCCGGGCGGGACGTACGAGAGGTGCACGTGCACGCGCGTGCCGCCGTTGCGCGGCTCGAAGCGAACCTCGCCCTCGTGCCGCACGTCGGAGCCGTCGGTGCTGCGCCACTCGATGAGGGCGTTCGGCTCGATGCGAGTGACTTCGGCGTCCCAGTGCACCGGCACGCCGGCCGGGCCGGCCACGACCCAGCGCGAGCGATTGCCGTCGATCTGCCGCACCTCGCGCACGTTGTGCATGGCGCGCGGGAAGCTCTGGTAGTCGGTCCAGAAACCGAACACGCGCTCGACCGGCGCGTCGAGGTCGACGATCTTCTCCACGGCGATGCCGCGCCGGCCGAAGCCGAGGAGGCTCGCGACATCCATGTTGGTCGCGGCGCGCGCGAGAAGCGCGCTGCCGCCGACGCCGAGCAGCGCGCAGAGGCCGCCGCGCGCCCGCAATGCGCCCGCGAGCATGCCGGCGCCCGCCGCGCCCGCCGCCAGGCGCGCCGCCGGCGACCAGTTGTCCTGCAGGAGCTCGAAGCGACGTCCCGAGCGCGGCACGCCGCCCTGCAGAGCGGATACGTGCTCCGCGCTCTGGTGCACGGTGAGCTGGTCGGCCACGGCGCGCACGCCCGGCACGGCGCGCACCGCGCGCAGGAGCGGGCGGACCTCGCCGGCCAGGATCGGTCCCCCGAGGGTCACGTGTCCCCCGTCGGCGGCGACCTCGATGGCGTGCGGATGCGACACCACGCGGCCGAGCGCGGCGCGGACGCGCCCGAGCAGCGCCTCGTCCGATACCTCCTCGCGATTGAAGAGCTTGCGGGCCCCCGCGGCGATGCCCTGCGCCCGATGCGCCGCGTCCCGCGCCGTGACCTTCCCCGCGTCGTTCAGCACGCGGGAGGCATGCATGAGCTGGTCGCGCGCCCTCGCCCGGCGGCGGCGCCCGCTCTGCGGGTCGAGAAGGTACATGGCGAGCGCGCCAAGGGCGCCGCCAACGAAGACGGGATTCATATCGGCTCCTCGCGGTCGAAAGGGTATGAAAACGACATGGATCGTCGCGGCGGACTCCAGCCGCGCACGCATGCTGCAAGTTACGGGCCGGGAGCAGCGGCTCGAGGAGATCGAGGACCTTCTCAACCCGGAAGGCCGGCTGCACGACCGCGAGCTCGCGAGCGACTCGCTCGGCCGCTGGAGCGGGCCGGACCGGCCGGGCGGCAACAGCATGCTCGACCCGGTCAGTCCCTCCGAGCATGTGGTGCAGCGCTTCGCGAAGCGCGTGGGCGACTACCTAGAGAAGGCGCGCGGCGAGCACCGCTTCGACGAGCTCGT
The DNA here is from genome assembly GCA_035649175.1 of Burkholderiales bacterium. Taxonomy (GTDB): domain Bacteria; phylum Pseudomonadota; class Gammaproteobacteria; order Burkholderiales; family SG8-39; genus SCGC-AG-212-J23. The sequence goes on from DASRKB010000215.1 coordinate 4,530, forward strand.
CCTCATCGCCCCGCCAAAGTTCCTCGGCGCGCTGCGCAGCGAGCTCGGCAAGGAAACCGCGCGGCTGGTCGCCGAGGAGATCCCCAAGGATCTCTCGTGGTTCGAGGCGCGCGAGATCGAGCGCTACGTGAAGAGGTGATCGAGCAGGAGCTGCTTGAAACCGGCGGCCTCGAGCTCGCTCGGCCCGAGCAGGTCCGCACGCGAGCCGATGACGAGCGGGCCGTGCTGCGGGTCGTCGGTAAGCCGGCCGTGCGAGCCCTTCACCAGGCCGGTGTCCTTGAGCGAGATCACGTCCATTAGCGTGCGCATGCCGAGCTTGCGCTTGGCGAGGCGCCAGGCGGTGGCCGCGAGCGGAAAGCGGATCTCCGGATCGACGAAGAGCTCGACCGGGTCGTAGCCCGGCTTGCGGTGGATGTCCACGGTACGCGCGAAGTCCGGCGCGAGGCGCTCGTCGAGCCAGTAGTAGTAGCTGAACCAGCGGTCTGGCTTCGAGATGGCGACCAGCTCCCCGGAGCGCTCGTGTTCCAGGCCGATCGCCCGCTTGCCGCTTTCGTCGAGGACCTGCTCGACGCCGTCCAGCTTTTCCAGGATCGCTCTTACAGCAGCAATCTTTTCCTTCTCATTGATGTAGACATGCGCGACCTGGTGGTCGGCGACGGCAAAGGCCGCGCTCGCGCCGGGGTCGAGGATCTCGCGGCCGTGCTCCTCGGGCCGGACCTTGACGAAGCCGGCCTTGCGCAGGGCGCGGTTGACGTGGACCGCGCCGCTCACCGGCGTGATGCCGTACTCCGAGACGACGACCACCTCCCGCCTCGTCGCGGCAGCGTAGTCGATGAGCGCCGCGCACTCGGCGTCGAGCTCGCGCAGGTCCTGCTGCACGCGCGGGTGCGCGAGGTCGGGTCCCAGCCGCTGCAGGTTGTAGTCGAGGTGCGGGAGGTAGGCCAGCGTGAGCGTCGGGTCGCGCGTCTCCATGACGTGCTGCGTCGCGCGCGCGATCCATTGGGTCGAGGAGATGTCCGTCATCGGCCCCCAGAACTTGAACAGCGGGAACTGCCCGAGCTTCGCGTCGAGCTCGTCGTGCAGCTCGTAGGGGTGGGCGTAGTGGTCGGGGATCTTGCGCCCGTCCGCCGGGTACATCGGCCGCGGCGTGGCGCTCCAGTCGGCGCTCGAGTACATGTTGTACCACCAGAACATCTTGGCGCAGGTGAACGCGGGATCGCGCCGCTTCGCCGCCTCCCAGACCTTCTCGCCGGCGACCAGGCGGTTCGACTGGCGCCAGAGCCAGATCTCCGAAAGGTCGCGGAAGTACCAGCCGTTCGCCACCGCGCCGTGCCCGCCCGGCATGAGGCCGGTGACGAGGGTGGACTGGACGGTGCATGTGACCGCGGGGGTCACCGTGCGCAGCGGGCGCATCGCGCCGCGCGCGGCGAGGCGCTTCAGGGCCGGCGTATGCTCGCCGACGAGCGCCGGCGAAAGCCCCACCGCGAGGATCACGAGGACGCGATTCATTGGGCTACTATAGTGTCATGAGCGAGGCGGCAAGGCAGTTGCTGCGCGGGTGGCTGCGACGGCAGCTCGACGAGCCGCAGAACGCGTGGCTGGACGAGCAGCTCGCGAACCTCGAGGAGGATCCCTCCGACGGCACGCTCGCCATCGCCCTGGGGATGGCGCCCCGCCGCCTCGGCAAGGCCGACCTGCAGTTCGATGCCGCGGCGGCCCGCGAAGCGCTCGAGGGCTGGGACCCGCACGGCTGGAGCGTGGTCGATGCGGCGAGGGTTCTCATGCTGTCCGGCCTTCCGGCCGAAGGCTTCGGGCAGAGATTCCAGAAGCTTTGCCGCACCGCCGACGTGGCGGAGCTCGTGTCGCTGTACCGCGGCCTGCCGCTCTACCCGGACCCGGCCGCCCTCGAGCCGCAGGTGGGCGAAGGCCTGCGCAGCAACATGCGCTCGGTGTTCGAGGCGATCGCGCACCGCAACCCCTATCCGCGCCGGCACTTCGACCAGCACCGCTGGAACCACATGGTGCTCAAGGCGCTCTTCATCGGCAGCCCGCTCGATCCGATCCAGGGCGTCGACGAGCGCGCGAACCCGGAGCTCGCGCGCATCCTGTGTGACTTCGCCCACGAGCGCTGGGCGGCGAGCCGCCCCGTGCCCCCCGACGTGTGGCGCTGCGTCGGGCCCTTCGCCGAGGGACAGGCGGTCGAAGACCTTTCCCGAGTCCTCAATAGCGAGAATGCAGAGGAGCGGCGCGCCGCCGAAGCCGCCCTCCTCGCCTCGCGCGATCCGCGCGCGAGGCAACTGCTGCAAGCGAATACGAGGTAAGACCCCATGATGCTCATCGACCCGCACGCCCACATGATCTCCCGCACCACCGACGACTACGAGCGCATGGCGGCCGCGGGCACGGTCGCGGTGATCGAGCCCGCGTTCTGGGTCGGGCAGCCGCGCACCAACGTCGGCTCGTACCTCGATTACCTCTCCCACATCGTCGGCTTCGAGCGCTTCCGCGCCGGGCAGTTCGGCATCCGCCACTACTGCACGATCGGCCTCAACTCCAAGGAGGCGAACAACGAGGAGCTGGCCGAGGGTGTCATGGAGCTCATTCCCCGGTTTGCACTCAAGGAGGGCGTGGTGGCCATCGGCGAGATCGGCTACGACGAGCAGAGCAAGCTCGAGGACAAGTACTTCCGGCTGCAGCTCGAGCTCGCGAAGAAGCTCGACCTGCCGGTCATGATCCACACCCCGCACCGCGACAAGAAGCGCGGCACCTCGCGCTCGATGGACGTCTGCGACGAGCACAAGCTCGACCCGCGCAAGGTCATCGTCGACCACAACAACGAGGAGACGGTGCGGGAGACCCTGGAACGGGGCTACTGGGCGGCCTTCTCCATCTATCCCTCCACGAAGATGGGCAACGAGCGCATGGTGGCGATCCTGCGTCAGTATGGTGCAAGGAACATCATCGTCGACTCCGCCTGCGACTGGGGCATCTCCGAGCCGCTCGGCGTCGCCAAGACGGCTAAGCTCGCGCTGCAGAAGGGAATTTCCCAGGCCGACGTGGAGCTTGCGTGCTACCGCAACGCGCTCGCGGCGTATGGGCAGAGCGGCCAGATCAAGGAGGACGACTGGCTAAATCCGCCGCCCATCGACCAGCGCAACCTCTACGAAGGCAACTCCATATTGCGCGGTGGGAGGGACCCCATGGTCGAGGAAGCGAAACAACCGCGCCGCAGCATGGACGACCTCATCATCAAGTAGGCCCGCGCCGCCGTATACTCGCCTTATCCCCGGTCCCGGGGACTTCTGGGAGGAGTCTAGAAATGAAACTGGCAAAGATGGGTGGGGCGCTGTCCGCCGCGTTGGTGCTTGCCCTCGCCGGCGAAAGCGCGCTCGCCCAGACGAAAATCCGACTCGAGCCGTTCGTCACTGGCGTGAACGCGCCGCTCGCCATGGTGCAGGTGCCCGGCGAAAACCGCTTCTTCGTCATCGAGCAGTGGGGACGCGTGCGCGTCGTCGACAACGGCAAGCTGCGCCCGGCGCCGCTGCTCGACGTGCGCAGCAAGATCCACAAGCCGCTGCACCACGACTTCGACGAGCGCGGACTGCTCGGCATCGCCCTGCACCCGAACTTCAAGTCGAACGGCAAGTTCTACGTCTCCTACAGCGCGCACCTCGACTTCGGCTCGGACCTGGGGCAGATGCTCTGGTACTCGCACAGCAACGTGGTCGAGGAGTACACGATCGACAAGAGCGACCGCAACCTCGCCGACCCGTCGAGCGCGCGGCGCATCCTGTCGACCGCGTGGCCGCAGTTCAACCACAACGGCCACTGGATCGGCTTCGGCCCCGACGGCAAGCTCTACATCTCCATGGGCGACGGCGGCTACGCCAACGACTGGGGCATCGGCCACCACGTGACGATGGGCAACGGCCAGGACATGTCGTCGCTGCACGGCAAGATCCTGCGCATCGACGTCGACGCGCGCACAGGCAACAAGCCCTACGGCATCCCCTCCGACAACCCGTTCGTCAACGACCGCAACGCCAAGCCGGAGATCTGGGCGCTCGGCCTGCGCAACCCGTGGCGCTGCTCCTTCGACACCGGCAGCAAGCAGCTCTTCTGCGGCGACGTGCAGCAGAACAGCTACGAGGAGGTCAGCATCATCGGCAAGGGCCAGAACCTCGGCTGGCGGCGCATGGAGGCCACGCACTGCTTCGACTACGCCAAGCCCGACGACCACCCGGCGAGCTGCGACAAGGCCGGGCTGACTCCGCCGATCCTCGAGTACAACAACTGCACCGCCAAGCCGCAGGGCTGCCGCGGCATCTCGGTCACCGGCGGCTACGTGTACCAGGGAAGCCATGGCCCGTGGAAGGGCAAGTACATCTTCGGCGACTGGAGCAAGTCGTTCGCCGAGATGGACGGCCAGATCTTCATCGCCACGAAGAGCGGCGACAAGTGGAGCATGGAAGTGGCGGAAGCGACCAACATGAAGGGCAAGAAGCCCTACGTGCTGGCGTTCGCCCAGGACGAGAAAGGCGAGGTCTACGCGCTCACCTCGCAGACGACCGGGCCTAACGGCTCGCTCGACACGATCTACCGGATCCTTCCGGCACAGTAATTGCCACCTGGGAGAAGGATGCTGAAGCCAGCCCTCTTCGCCGCCTTCCTGCTGCTCTGCGCCCTTCCGGCCGGTGGGCAGCAGAAGGCCGGCGAGGAGCCGCTGCCGAAATTCGAGCGGAAGTTCCTCGCCGACCCCGCGGTCATCGAGGCGGGCAAGGCGGTGTGGGAAGCACAGTGCACGCACTGCCACGGCGCGAAGGCTTACCCGGGCAAGGCGCCCAAGCTCAAGCCCGGCGAGCTCGAGCCGGACTTCATCTACCACCGCGTCACCTACGGCTTCGGCAAGATGCCGGCGTGGAAGGACGTGTTCTCGCTGAAGGACCGGATGGCGGTCGTCGCCTACATCAAGAGCGACGACTTCTGGCCCTGAAGGCGGCGAAGGAAACGAACAGCAGCACCGCGAGGGCGATCATCATGCCCATGCCCTCGCGCGCTTCCTCTTCGTTCCACCACACCTCCTGGTGCCAGAAGCCGGGCGACTTCGGCCAGTAGTAGACCGTCAGGGCGATGTAAGCGAGCAGGCTGGCCGCCAGCAGCGCCTGCATCGGAGCCGCCGAAAAGCGCGGCAGCCAGAACGCCGCGCCCAGCGCCCAGGCTGCGGCGATGCCGTAGATCGGCATCCAGACATAGGGGTCCGGATCGTTGTACTGCACCGCGACGAACGCGATCATCAGCACGCCGAGCGCGATGTTCACATAGCGCATGTCGTACACTCTACTCTAACCATGGCGGACGCCCAATCCAGGCCGGTCCAGGCGGCGACGCACTGGCAGCGCTTCGCGGTTCCGTACGAGTTCCCGGTCGTCTTCACCGAGGGGGTCTTCGACCCCGGGAACCCCGCCCTGCGCGACGTGCTGTGCCGCCTCGAGCCGTCCAAGCGCCACCGCGTAGTCGTGTTTCTCGACGACGCTCTTTCCTCCCACGTGCCGGCGATCCATGCCTATGCAGAACGGCATCGAGACGTAATGGAGCTGGCGTGCCCGCCCGTCGCGATGCCGGGCGGCGAGAAGGTCAAGACCGAGCTGCACTTCGTCGAGAGCGCGCAGCAGAAGCTCTTCGACCTGCACATCGACCGGCATTCGTTCGTGATCGCGGTGGGCGGCGGCGCTTTGCTCGACGCGATCGGCCTGGTCGCCGCGACCACGCACCGCGGCGTGCGTCACGTGCGCATCCCGACCACGGTGCTCGCGCAGAACGACTCCGGCGTGGGCGTGAAGAACGGCGTCAACCTGCACGGCGTGAAGAATTTCGTGGGGACCTTCGCGCCGCCATTCGCCGTGCTGAACGATATGCGCTTCATCCTCACCCTGCCCGAGCGCGACAAGGTCGCCGGCATGGCGGAGGCGGTGAAGGTCTCGCTCATCCGCGATGCCGAGTTCTTCCGCTGGATCGAGCAGCGCATGGACGACCTCGCCACATTCGAGCCCGATGCGATGGCTTACATGATCCGCCGCTGCGCGGAGCTGCACATGCGCCAGATCGGCCAGGGCGGCGACCCCTTCGAGTCGGGCAGCGCCCGCCCGCTCGACTACGGCCACTGGTCGGCGCACAAGCTGGAGAGCCTCACGCGCCACCACCTGCGCCACGGCGAGGCGGTGGCGATCGGCATGGCGCTCGACGCGCGCTACTCGGTGCTCGCCGGGCTGCTGCCGGCCGGCGAGGAAGAGCGCATCTGCGCGCTGCTCGAGTACCTCGGCTTCACGCTGTGGCATCCGGCGCTCGAGCGCACCGGCCTCACGGGGCAATGGGTCATCCTGGAGGGGCTCGACGAGTTCCGCGAGCACCTCGGGGGCGAGCTCACGATCACGCTGCTCGCCGGCATCGGCAAGGGCGTCGAGGTGCACGAGATGGACACCGGCCGCGTGCGCGAGGCGATGCTCTGGCTGCGCCGGCGCGGGGAAGGCTGATGGACCTCGGCCGGCTCGGCCACCTCACCTACTGCACCAACATCCACGCCGGCGAGCCCCTCGAGGAGGTCATGGCGAGCCTCGCGCGCCATCTCCCCGTCGTGCGCGCCGGGATGAAGACCGAGGCGCCCTTCGGCGTCGGGCTGCGCCTCGGGCATGCGGCGGCCGAAGCGCTGCGCGATCCGGCGAAGCGCGCGGCGCTCAAGCGCTTCCTCGCCGAGGGCAGCTACTACGTCTTCACCATCAACGGCTTTCCCTACGGCGCGTTCCACGGCCGCAAGGTGAAGGAAGATGCCTACCGGCCGGACTGGAGCGAGCCCGAGCGGCTCTCGTATACCGACCACCTGGCCGACATCCTGGCGGAGCTCCTCCCCCCCGGCCAGGAAGGCAGCGTTAGCACCGTGCCTTGCACCTTCAAGCCCTGGGCGCCGGGCCGCCTCGATGCGATCACCGAGAACCTGATCCGGCACGTCTCGCACCTGGTGGGCATCGAGAAGTCCACCGGGAAAAGCATTTCCCTGGCCATCGAGCCCGAGCCCTATTGCTACCTCGAGACCATCGAGGAGACGGTCGCGTTCTTCCACGAGCATCTCCTCGGCCGCGCCGGCCTCTCGCGGCTCGCGGCCCTCGCCGGGCTTTCCGCCGCCGAGGCGGAGCGCGCGATGCGCCGGCACATCGGGGTGTGCTACGACGTGTGCCACGCCGCCGTCGAGTTCGAGGATCCGCGCGAGAGCCTCCGCAGCCTGCGCGAGGAGGGAATCGCCGTTCCCAAGATCCAGCTCAGCTCCGCGCTCCGGGTTCCCCGGGTCGACGCGCAGAGCGCGCGCCACCTCTCGGCCTTCGCCGAGCCGGTATACCTGCACCAGGTGGTCCAGAAGTCGAGCGGCGCGCTGCGCCGCTTCGTCGACCTGCCGCAGGCCCTCGCCGAGGCCGGGCGCGCCGCGGGCGCCGAGTGGCGCGTGCATTTCCACGTGCCGGTGTTCCTCGGCGAGATGGAGCATTTCGGCACGACGCAGGCCTTCCTCGCGGAGATCCTGCGCCTGCACCGCGCCGAGCCCATCAGCGCACACCTCGAGGTCGAGACGTACACCTGGGACGTGCTCCCGCCCGCGTACCGCAACGTCGAGCTCGGCGCCGCGATCGCGCGCGAGCTCGGCTGGGTCAAGACGCAGCTCGGGGCGTGAGGCTCCGGACGGCGCTCGCGCTCGGGCGCGTCTCCAACGTCCCGACCGTCTGGACGAACACCCTGGCCGGCGCCGCGCTCGCCGGCGCGGCGGGGTTCGGCGCCGAGCTCGCCGCCGCGATCCTCGCCTTCTCGCTCTTCTACACCGGCGGCATGTTCCTCAACGACGCGTTCGACGCGCCCTGGGATGCGCGCGAGCGGCCCGGGCGCCCGATTCCCTCGGGCGCGGCGGGGGCGCGCGAGGTCTTCCTCTGGGGCTTCGGCATGCTCGCCGCCGGCGCGCTGCTCCTCGCGCTCTTCGGCCTGGAGCCCGCGATGGCGGGAATGGCGCTCGCCGGCGTCATCGTCTTCTACGACTGGTACCACAAGGCCAATCCGCTCAGCCCGGTGGTCATGGGCCTGTGCCGGGCGCTCATCTACATAGGGGCCGCTCTCTGCTATACGGTGGTCGTGCCGCAGGCCCTGTGGTCGGGTGCCCTGATTCTCCTGTGCTACCTGATCGGCCTCACCTACATCGCCAAGCAGGAAACCCTCGCCCGGGTCGAGAACCTCTGGCCCCTGCTCTTCCTCGCCGCGCCGGTCGTCTACGGCGCGTGGCTTCTCCCCGTGGCGCCCCTCGCCGCGCCCTACTGGGGGCTCTTCTGCGCCTGGGTGCTGGTCGCGCTGTGGTTCCTGCGCCGCCGCCAGAAGGGCGACATCCCGCGCGCGGTGGTCAGCCTGATTGCCGGCATCTCGCTCCTCGATGCGCTCCTCATCGCCGGCGCCGGTTTCCCCGGCCTGGCGCTCGCCGCGCTTGCCGGCTTCGGCGTCACGCTCTTCCTGCAGCGCTACGTCGCGGGAACCTAGCGGCCGCCACGGGCGAGGAAGTGGGCGAGCGCCTTGATGTCCGCGTCGGAAACCCCGTAGAGCGCGGCGTTCTCCTCTCTCGGATGACTATTAAAACTGAAGGCTGGCCTGCACGCCAATGGTCGTGTTGCGCTGCGGCGCGGGCTCGTAGAACCGTCCGTTCGACTCGTTCACGATCACCGATCCGGCATACGTCTCGTCGGTCAGGTTATCTATCCGTACGAACTCGGTGATGCGCCAGCTCCTGCCGCGCTGCACCAGGCCCGCCACCACGCTCGCCACCGTATAGGACTCGGCGAACTCGTCGTTCGCGTCGTTCACGGCGACGCGCGAACGGTGCATCACTTCGAGCTGCGCGTAGCCCGCGTCGCGCCGGTAGGCGAGCGCGGCGTACGCCTGGGTGCGGGGCACGCCCGGCAGCAGGTTCCCGGCGTTCATGCCGTCCTCGAACGTGGCATCGAGCCGCGTGTAGGCGGCCTGCGCGCTCCAGGGGCCCGGCAGCAGCGTCTCCGCGAAAAGCTCGAGGCCGCGGCGCGCGGTGTGGCCGGCGTTGCGGAACGTGGTGCGGCCGTTCGCCGCCACGTCCACCACGATCTCGTCGCTCACGTCGATGTCGAAGACCGCGGCGTTGACGCGCGCGAGGCCGGGCAGGATGGCCTTCGCGCCAAGCTCCGCATGCTTGCTGCGCGAGGGCTCGAGGTCGAAGTTGAGTCCGGTCCCCGTGTTGCGGTAGGCGAGCTCGGCGAAGGTCGGCGTCTCGAAGCCCCGCCCGAGGTTGCCGTACAGCGAGAAGAACTTCGTCGCCCGGAACACGAGGCCCGCGACCGGCGTGGTCTCCGAGTAGCTGCGGCTGCCGCTGTCGTCCGGGTTCGTGGCCGTGACGAAGTGATCGGTCGAGCGGAACTCCACCCGGCTCGTGCGCAAGCCCCCGTGGGCGGTCCAGCGCTCGGCGAAGCGCCACTCCGCCTGCGCGTAGAAATCGGTGCTGTCCACCACGTCGTCCTCGTCGCGGCGCAGCTCGCCTGGCTCGCCGAAGTCGTTGACGTAGCCGCGCCGGTGCTCGTCCATGCGGTCGTACTCTGCCCCGAGGGAGAATTTCAAAGAAGGGCTGCTTTCGATGAAGAACCGGAGCGCACCGCCCCCATAAGTCCTGTCGAGGTCGACCACCCCGCCCGAGGAGAGCCCGAAGTCGCCCGCGAAGCCGAGGAACTGCAGCACCTCGCGCTGGCCGGCGTAGAGGCTCGCCTCCATCGAGCCCGAGCCGCCCAGGCGATGCTGGAAGCGCAGGCCGGCCTGGTCCTGGTTGACCGTCTTGCGGGTGTCGAAGGGCTCCGCGTTCGGGCTCGCCTGGCGCGGGTCCTCCTCGAAGGCCGCGCGGTCCAGCCCGCCCGGGTCCTGCGACTCGGGCTGGCGCAGCGAGTTGGCGACCACGGTCCAGCCGCCGAGCTTCAGCTTGGCGTTGAGCTGGTCGCGGCGCGCCGCGCTGTGCTCGCGATAGCCGTCGGTCTCGAAGCGCGAGAGATCGCCGAGCGCGTTGGCGCCGCCGAACCGGACGGCCGCCTTCCAGGTGTCATAGCTGCCGGCGTAGAACGAGGGCTCCACGGTCGGACTCCCGGGCGGATCCTCCGTGTCCACCACGATGACGCCGCCCGCGGCGTTGCCGTAGAGGGCCGAGAACGGTCCGCGCAGCACCTCGATGCGCTCGGCCGAGCCCAGCGCGAAGGTCGACGCCTGCCCCTGCCCGTCCGGCATCGTGGCGGGAATGCCGTCGGCGATGAGCCGGATGCCGCGCACGCCGAACGTCGCGCGCGCGCCGAAGCCCCGCGACGAGATCTGCAGGTCCTGCGCGTAGTTCTGCCGGTTCTGCACCACGATCCCCGGCACGCGCCCGAGGCTTTCCGAGAGATTGACCTGCGGCTTTCCCTGCCGGATCTCGTCCGCGTAGATGCGATCGACCGAGGCCGGCACCTCGAGGCTCGGCTGCGGCACGCGCGTCGCGGTCACGACGACCGCGTCCTCCTGCGCGAGTGCAGAAGCCGAACCCAGGGCGAGCGCCATCGCCCAGGCTCTTCTCCCCTTCCTCACGGCGTTAGGCTACAGGGATCGCGGCCGACAGTCTTGCGTGCACGCATCCCTTTTGGGAATGAGCCACCGAACCAGCGCCGGAATACCGAGCAGCGAAAGCATCTGGCGGTGGCGGGCGATCCAAGGGTAAGCGCGCCGCAATACCGGCCACCCGCCCCACACCCGCGCTACGCGCCCCACACCCGCGCTACGTTATCCAGCCCGGCGGCACGGTACACGACCTCGAAGGCCTCGATGCCGACAACCCAGCGGTCGCGCGCCTTGAGGGCGTGCATCTCCTCCGCGCACAGCGGGCAGGAGCGATCGTAGAAAACCGTGAGCGGATAACGCGGCAGCCGGCTCACTTCGTCCTCGAGCGCAAGAGCGTCTGTACCTTCGCCCCCAGCTTCACCAGCTTGGACAGGGTCGTGGTATCGAGCGCGAGCATCTCGTCGGTCCAGCCGGAGAGCGCGTCCATCAGCGACAGGGTTTCGCGCACGCGCTTCTGCGCGCCCGGGTCCAGCCTTGCGAACCCCGGGGTCGTGCACGCACGACCGCAGCATCACCACGGTGGGGTCGAACTCGCGCTCCTTGCGCTCGCGCACGATGGTGCGCATCAGCTCCCAAGGGTCCTGCGACGTCTCGAAATGGTCGCGGCGGTCGCCGACCGGGTTCATCGGCAGGCATGCCGCGGCGGCTCTTCTCGCCAGGGGCCACGCGGTCGCCATCGGCACCCGCTTCCCGGGGCGGGCGGCGCGTCTGCCGGACATCCTGCGGGCCTGCGAGCGGCACGAGGTGCGATTCGAGCGGCTGCTCGAGCGGGACGACTGGCTGCTGATCATTGCGGGGTTCGACGCGGTCGTGAACGCGGTGGGCATCCTCCGCGAGCGGCCTTCTGAATCGTACGAGGCGGTCCATCACCTCGCGCCCGCCGCGCTGGCCGCCGCCTGCGCCCTCGGCGACAAGCGCCTGGTCCACGTTTCCGCCCTCGGCCTCGCCGCGCGGGCGCGCAGCCGGTTTCTGCGCTCAAAGATCGCGGGCGAGCACGGCGTGGCTTCGAGCGGAGCCGACTACTGCATCGTGCGGCCCTCGCTCCTCGACGGGCCAGGCGGATTCGGCGCGCGCTGGCTCCGGGCGATGGCTCGCCTGCCCGTCCACGTCGTGCCGGCCGACGCGAAGGGCCGGATTGCCGCCATGGACGTCCGCGATCTCGGGACCGCGATCGCGGCGCTCTGCGAAGCGCGCCTGCGCCACGCGGAGCGCGGCGGGATTCACGCCGTGACAATGGCCGGGTACCTTGCCGCGCTGCGCCGCCGAACCAGCAAGCGCCCGGCGCTGCTGATTCGCCTGCCCGCCTGGCTCGCGCGCGGCGCAAGCCACCTCTGCGACCTGCTGCACTTCTCGCCTTTCTCCTACGGACACCTGGAGCTCATGCGCGCCGACAATGTGCCCAGGCCCAACCTGCTGCCTTCCCTGCTCGGCCGCCCGCTAACCCTCGTCGTCGACCGACCCGAGACCATCGAGCATCCGCCGGTCGCGCTTGGTCGGCCGGCCCTTTAGCGCCCGCGCCGGCTCGGCGCCCCAGCGGCGCAGGTCGGCGCGCCGCTCGCGCTCGGCGCGGCTTTCGGGCGTTTCCTCATAAAGCTTTCGTGCTTCGTCAGCCGGGCCGCGGCGGTCGGAGAGGCCCTTTACATGGATGGCCCACTCGAGCTCCCCGATCCTTACCGCGATTGCCTGCTGGACTTTCACTTCGTGGGAGGGCTTCACGCGCTCGCCTTCGACCTTCACGCGCCCCGCCGCGATGGCCTGCTGGGCGAGGCTGCGCGTCTTGAAGAAGCGCGCCGCCCACAGCCACTTGTCGAGCCTCATCCGGCCTTGGCGAGGACTCCCACCGGGCAGGACACGCCCGTGCCGCCGAGGCCGCAGTAGCCGTTCGGGTTCTTGCCGAGGTACTGCTGGTGGTAGTCCTCGGCATAGTAGAACTCGGGCGCCGCGCGGATCTCGGTGGTGATCGGGCCGAAGCCTTTCGCCTTCAACGCTTTTCCGAATTCATCCTTCGAGCGCTGCGCCGCTTCGAGCTGTAAGTCTCCGTAGGCGTAGATCGTGGAGCGGTACTGGGTGCCGGCGTCGTTGCCCTGGCGCATGCCCTGCGTCGGGTCGTGGCCTTCCCAGAACACCTTGAGGAGCTCTTCGTAGCTCACTTTCTTCGGGTCGAACACCACCAGCACCACTTCCGCGTGGTTGGTGAAGCCGCTGCAGACTTCCTCGTAGGTCGGGTTCTTCGTCTCGCCGCCGGCGTAGCCGACCGCAGTGGTGTAGACGCCGGGAATCTTCCAGAAGAGCCGCTCCGCGCCCCAGAAGCAGCCCATGCCGAACACCGCCTGCTCGAGCCCCGCGGGAAACGGCGGCGTGAGCGGTTGGCCGTTGACGAAGTGCCGGTCCGGTACGGGCATCTTTTCCGCGCGCCCGGGCAGCGTGCTCTCGGCGGGAAGAAGAGTCTTCAGCTTTTTCATGAACGCGAACATGGCGGGCCTCCGGTCTTTACTAGAATAGCACCGTGAAGATCTGCATTTACGGCGCAGGCGCCGTCGGGGGTTTGATGGCCGCCTGGCTGTTTCGTTCCGGTCACGAGGTGTCGGTGGTCGCGCGCGGCATGCAGCTCGAGGCGATCCGCGCACAGGGCCTGCGCGTGAAGAGCGGCGACAAGGTCGAGGCCTTCGGGCTGCGCGCCGAGGAGGATCCGGCGCGCCTCGGACCGCAGGACTACGTGCTCGTCGTGGTGAAGGCGCAGAGCCTTGGGGGGGTTGCAGGACGCATAGCCCCGCTCCTCGGGCCGCAGACCTCGATCGTCACGGCGATGAATGGCGTGCCGTGGTGGTTCTTCCACCGCCTGGGGTTCAAGAACGGCTCGGAACGTCTGGAGTCGCTCGATCCCGGCGGCACGCTCGCCACGGCCATGCCGATCGAGCGCATCGTCGGCTGCGTGATCCACCTCGCCGCCTCGACGCCGGCACCCGGCCTCATTCGCCACAACATGGGCCGCAAGCTGATCGTCGGCGAGCCGGGCCGGAGGAACACGCAGCGCACGCGGCGCATCGCCGAAGCTCTCTCGGGCGCAGGCTTCGAGGTGGTAGTGAGCGAGTTTATCGAGAAGGACTTCTGGGTCAAGCTGCTCGGCAACGTGAGCTTTAATCCGGTCTCGGCGCTCACCGTCAGCACCGCCGACCGCCTGATCGAGGACCGCGAGATCAAGCGCTACATGGTCGAGATCATGCGCGAGGTGCTCGAGATCGGTCGCGCGGTGGGCGTCGACGCCGACATCGACCCCGAGGCGCGCATCGACATGGCGCGCGTGCTCGGGCCCTTCAAGACCTCTATGCTGCAGGACCTCGAGGCCGGCAAGCCGCTCGAGGTGGACGGCCTGCTCGCCGGCACGCTGGAAGTCGCGCGCAAGGCCGGGGTGCGCGCGCCCTTTACCGAGAGCCTCTACGGGCTCATCCGCGCCCGGGCAGCCGCCACAGGACAATATCGATAGCGAATGCGAATACTTCTGCCGCTCCTCGCGCTCTTGCTGATCAGTTTCCCGGCAAGGGCGCAATACCAGGGGCCCGCCGTGCAGGCCTGCCGGGACCTCGCCGTGAAGGAAGCCAAGCGCGAAGGGATCACCTCGCAGGAAGTGGTCATCCTGCAGGACGGCGCGCTCCTCATGGAGCGTTTCAACCAGAAGCTCGGCAACCAGCACGTGTCCTCGATCCTCACCGGCAATGGTGCCGTGATCCTGCCCGAGTCGCCCTCGGCCGAGCTCTCGTTCATCTGCCTGCTCGCCGACGAAAAGCGCCCGGTATTCTTCAACTGGCTGCCGCGCTACAACGTCTCCGCGCTCACGCAGTGCACGCGCGCCAAGGCGATGCGTGAGAACACCCGCGAGTGCCTCGAGTTCCTGCTGCGCGTGGTGGAGACCGACCTGACGCAGGTGTATTCCGAGCGCTTCCAGGAGGCGCACGCCAAGGGCGAGGAAGCCGTAGCGCACTACCGGAAGTCGAACGAGCAGTGGAGGCAGTACCGCGACGCCGAGTGCCTGCGGCGCGCGCAGCACGCCCCGCAGGGCGCGAGCCCGGAGGACGTGCAGCTCGCCTGCTACGTAGACATGACGCGTCAGCGCGGGCGCGACATGCGCTAGCGCGATGATCGCTCCCGACGTCTACCTCGCCTACGTCGTCGCCTGCTTCGTCATCGCCATCGTTCCCGGGCCGACGGTGACGGTGATCGTGGCGAATAGCCTCGCCTACGGCACGCGCGCCGGCATGCTGAACGTCGCCGGCACGCAAGCGGGCCTCGCTATCCTGATGGCGACGGTCGTGGTCGGCATCTCCTCCGTCATCGCCGTCATGGGGGTCTGGTTCGACTGGATCCGGCTGGCCGGCGCCGCATACCTCGTATGGCTCGGATGGAAGCTGCTCCGCTCGCCCGACGATCTCGCGCAACCGCGCGCCACCGCACCGCGCGGCGGGTTCTTCCTGCAGGGGCTGCTCGTCATCCTCTCCAACCCCAAGGGCCTTCTCTGGTTCGGCGCCTTCATTCCGCAATTCGTCGACCCCAACGGCGCCTACGTCGGCCAGGTCGTCCTCCTCGGTGTCACGGCGATGGCCGTCGCGCTGGTCTCCGACGGCGCCTATGCCCTCCTCACCGGCCGCGCCGGCGCCCTCCTCTCGCGCAGCCGCGTGCGGCTGGTCTCTCGGCTAAGCGGTGCTTTCCTCATTGGCGGCGGCCTATGGCTCGCCTTCACCCGCAGGTGATCCATCGCATTTGCGTAGCGCCTTGAGGGAGAGCTATCCGCTGCTCTCGCTGGCTAGGCTTGCCCGGCTTCGATGCGAAGCGGGACTCAGGCCCCAGCCAGGCGAGCTGCCCTGACGCGCTCAACCAGCAGTTCCATATCCATCTCGCAGTTCTCTTCCGCGACTTCGGCGTCGAATTGCATCTCGCGGTCGAGGCGCTCAAGTCTTTCGAGTTCGCGTATCAGCCGTGCTTCTTCATCCATGGCGGCATCCTCAGTTCTTATCCGGCAAGCCGGAGAGGTCTTCAGGATAAGTCGCGCGCAGAGTTTCGCATGCACGTTAACCAACTTTGACCGCCGCGCTGACCCGTACGCTAGGCGGTAGCGCTGCGCCGCAAAGACAGCGGTCCGCTAGGTAAGGCCTGCTTTCGCATCGCGCGCAGCCTTGTACCACCGTTGCATGGCCTGGTCGCGGCGAAGCGCCCCTTCCTTCGACCAGATCGAAAAAAACCAGCCAAGCAGACCGTCCCAACCCGATTCGCTCGGCTCTCGCGGCACCGGCCACCCCAGTTCCTCGAGAAGCCAGTTCGCCTTGGCGGTATTCCGGAGCATTGACGTCGTCACCACGTTTGACTCGTGGTCGGCGCCGCCACGTGCAACCGGGATGACATGATCTATGGTTGGGTACAGTTCCCAGAACGCTGGGTGGGTGGCGCTCTGCTTCCAATTGGGATGGTAAGGAAACGACTTACCTAGCAATAGCGATAATGCGCGCAGCGTTCCCGGAAATACCAGCCGGGTGCCTGAATAGCGATCGGTAAAAGCGTCGCGGAAGAATACAGCGACGAGCCGGCTCAGCGGCCACCGGCTACGCAATGTAGTCCTGGTGCCCGAGGGATACTTGGTACGAAGTCTAGCCTTCGCCTGCTCTGCGCCGCCTTGGGCGATCAGCTCGCACACTTCGGCTAAGAGCTCGGCTCGGTCGATGGACACGCACCAGAACCTACCGCCACCCGCCCTCCCCGTCGTGTTAGAGCTTGTGCGGCGCTAGCGCTCCGGGCTTGAGCGAGACACTCGGTTTCCTGATCCCAGCTGATATTGTGTGAGATGTAAGCTTCGACGCAAAAGGTAACTGTCTGATTATCCAGAGTCATCGCATTTGCGTTGCACCCATGATGGACTGGACGGACCGGCACTGCCGGTTCTTACTGCGCCAGGTGAACGCCACCGTGCGGCTCTACACCGAGATGATCACCACCGGCGCGCTGATGCACGGCGATGTGGAACGCCACCTGAGGTTCAATGCTGCCGAGCATCCCGTGGCATTGCAGCTTGGCGGGAGCGAGCCCGAAGGGCTCGCGCACTGCGCGAAGCTCGGCGAGCGCTACGGCTACGACGAGATCAACTTGAACATCGGCTGCCCGAGCGAGCGCGTGCAGCGCGGGGCTTTCGGGGCCTGCCTCATGGCCGAACCCCTTCTGGTTTCAGAGTGCGTGAGAAGGATCCGGGATGAGGTTCAAGTCCCCGTCACCATCAAGCACAGGATCGGTCTGGACCGGTCGGAGGACTATGGCTTCGTGCGCGACTTCGTAGGCACGGTCTCCGCTGCCGGCTGCCGCACCTTCATCGTGCATGCGCGCAACGCGGTGCTGAGGGGCCTCTCGCCCAAGGAGAACCGCGAGATCCCGCCGCTCAGGTATGACTATGTCTACCGTCTCAAGCAGGACTTCCCGGGCGTCCAGATTGTTATCAACGGGGGTATCACGACCCTGGAAGACATTGATCTTCACTTGAGCCAAGTCGACGGCGTCATGCTGGGAAGGGCGGCCTACCAGAACCCCTGGCTGCTCGCCGATCCCGGGAAGACCCGGGCGGAGGTGGTCCGGCGCATGGTGGACTACTGCCAAGCGCAGCGCGACCCCGACTTCGCGCTGCGCCACGTCACCCGGCACATGCTGGGGCTCTACCACGGCGAGCGGCGCGCCCGGCTGTGGCGGCGGCTGCTCTGCGACCCGGCGCGGGTGGCGGCGAACGACGCCGGACTGCTGCTCGAGGCGCTGGAAGCGGTCGAAGGTCGCGCTATGATGGCTGCCTGACCAGGAGAAACGCATGTCAGCCAACCTGAAGTTCAAGTCCACCCCCGTCCGCGAGCGCGTCAGCAAGGAGGAGTGGCAGCTGCGCGTCGATCTCGCCGCCGCCTACCAGCTCGCGGCGCTCTTCAAGTGGACCGACCTCATCTACACGCACTTCTCGGCGCGCCTGATGGGGCACGACGAGTTCCTCATCAATCCCTACGGGCTGATGTTCGACGAGGTGACCGCCTCGAACCTGGTCAAGGTGGACCACGACGGCAACGTGCTCGACGACCCGACCGACTCGGGCTTCAACGCCGCCGGCTTCGTCATCCACGGCTGCGTGCACGAGGCGCGCCCCGAGATCGGCTGCGTGATCCATACCCACACGCGCGCGGGCGTCGCGGTGTCGGCGATGAAGTGCGGGCTGCTGCCGATCAGCCAGCACGCGATGCGCGTCCAGGCCGACGTCACCTACCACGACTACGAGGGAATCGCGCTCGACCTCGACGAGAGGACGCGCATGGCGCGCGACCTCGGCCCGAAGTCGAAGGCCATGATCCTGCGCAACCACGGCCTGCTCGCGCTCGGCGCCACGGTGCGCGAGGCCTTCGAGATCATGTATTACCTCGACTGCGCCTGCCAGATCCAGATCGACGCGTGCGCGGGCGGCATGGAGAACGTGCAGCTCATGTCGGCGCAGGCCGCGCGCACCACGAGCGAGCAGTTCAACCGCCCCGGCCGCCCCGCCGAGCACAAGGACTGGCCTGCGCTGCTGCGCATGCTGGACCGCAAGGGAATCAAATACGCTGTGTGACCGGCCTGCGGCCGGGTAATTGCAGCACGGTGAAGATGGCGAGCGCGGTGAAGCCGCAGATGCCGTAGAACACGGCCTGCGGCTGGCCGCTGTCCATCAGCCAGCCGAAGAACACGGGCGTCGAGAGCTGGCCGACGTCGAGCCCCGAGTACACGAACCCGTAGACGCGCCCGGTCGCCCCGGCAGGCGTCGAGGCGCGCACGATCATGTCGCGCGAGGGTCCGGTGGCGCCGACGCAAAGCCCCGCGACGGCGAGCACCACAGGAAGCGCTGCGCCGGGGAAGATCGACATTCCTACCAGCACAAAGATCATCGTGCCGGCCGCGAGTCCGCTCGCGGCGACGACGTCGTGCCGCTCGGTGCGGCTCGCGAGGAAGCCGCCGGCGAAGATGCCGCAGGCCGATCCCACCATGTACGTGGTCAGGGCGCTCGAGGCGAGCGCGGTCGGCACCGCGTAGAGCTCGGTCATGGCGGCGACGCTGAAGCTCTGCAAGCCGCCGAAACCCGCCGCGTAGATGGCGAAGTACAGGAAGCACATCACCACCGGCGCCGTGAGCAGGACGCGCGCGCCGAAGGGGCTCCTGCCTTCCGCGGACTTCACTTCCGCAGCGTGCAAGCGGCCGGCATTCGCCAGCAGCAGCGCGAAAACCGCCAGGCCCACGCCCGCGGCGGCGAAGAGCGCCACATGCCAGCCGAAGAACGCGCCGATGGTGCCGGTGAAGACTGGCGCCGCCGCGTATCCGAGCGACCCCGCGATGCCATGCGCGCTGTAGGCGTACCCCAGGCGCGCCTTCTCGACGCGCGAGTTGAGGATCGAGAAGTCGGCCGGGTGGAAGACGCTGTTGCCGATGCCGATGATCACCGCCCCGGCGACGAGTTGAGCGTAGCTGCCCGCCATCGCGGCGACCAGCGCGCCGAGCGCCTGGAGGCCGATGCCGCCGATCAGCACCGTCCTGCCGCCGTAGCGGTCGACGACGAAGCCCGCGATAGGCTGCAGCAGCGCCGACACGGCGAAGAAGAGCGTCGCGGCGAAGCCGAGCGCTGCGTAGGAGACGCCGAGGTCATCCTTGATGAGCGGGAAAAGCGGTGCCAGCGCGAGCTGGAAGAAATGGCTCGTGCCGTGCGCGAGCGCGACGAGGGTGATGACCGTTCTCAAAGGGTTTCGATAAAGCTGGTGATTCTCGAGAGAACTTTGTCGGGCTGATCCCGGAAAGGGCTGTGGCCGCAATTCTCGAGCTTCGCGAGCTCGCAGCGCCCTGCGACGCGACGCGCCATCTCGTCGAGCTGCGCCATGGTGCCGTACTCGTCGTCATGGCCCTGGATGCCGAGCACCGGGCAGCGCACCTTCGGCAGATAGTCCTGGCGGATATCCCAACGCTCAAAGTCGGGATCGAGCCACACGTCGGCCCAGCCGTAGAAGGTCCTGCGCGCATCGCGGTGGTAGCGGCCGAGCTTCTGCGGCAGGTCGGTGCTCTCGAAGGTCTCCTTCGCCTTCCGGATCGAGGACAGGCACACCGGCTCGATGAAGACGTGCGGCGCCATCGCGACGACGCCGCGCACCTCGTGCCCGGCGCCGGCGTGGATGAGCGCGATGGACGCGCCGTCGGAATGGCCGACCAGGATCGGGTTTTCTACATGGAGACCTTTCAGGAACTGCGGAAGGGCGGCGAGCGCTTCGTCGTGCATGAAGCGCACCGTCCTGCGCGGCTCGGCGAGCACGTCGGACTGCCCGTAACCGTAGCGGTCGTAGACGAGCGCGCGCGAGCCGGTGGCGGCGGCAACCCGCGCCGGAAAATCGCGCCATTGACGGATGGAGCCCAGCCCCTCGTGCAGGAATACCAGCACCGGCTTGCCACCCGTCTCGCCGACCCATTCGTACGAGAGGCTGCGGCCCGCCGCCTTCTCGAATGCCATTGCGACGAAGATATCATGCGGCTCCCGTGCGCGCGGCCGCCTATTTCGCTCTGATCGCCTCGCTCGCCCTCTGGGCGGGCAACTGGATCGTCGGCCGCGCGGTGCGCGAGGACATCTCGCCCGCCGTGGCCACGCTTGGGCGCGTCTTCATCGTCATGGCCGCGGTGCTGCCGTTCGCGCTCCCCGGCCTGAGGTCGCGTCTGAAAGCTCTGTCCTGGGAAGAATGGAAGGCCCTTCTGCTGGCCGGCTTCTTCGGCGGCGGCGTGCACCTCGCGATGCAGTGGGAAGGCCTGCGCACCACCACGGCGACGAGCGCGACGCTCTTCCTCTCGACCTCGCCGGTTTTCATCCTGCTGCTCGCGCCGCGCCTGCTCGGCGAGAGGGTCAGCGCGCGCCAGTGGCTGGGCATCGGCGTGTCGTTCCTCGGCATCGCCGCCATCGTGAGCGAAGGCCGGCCGGCGGCGCTCTCCAGCCTGAGCTTCAACCGCGGCGACCTCTTCGCGCTCGGCTCGATGTTCATGTGGGCGCTCTATACCATCATGCTCAAGCGCCGCCGCGATCCGCTCGACATGCCGCAGTTCCTGCTCGTGCTGACGGTGATCGGGGCGATCTGCCTCTCGCCGTGGGTCGCCTGGGAGCTCGCCACCGAGCCGCACGCTTCTCTCTCGCGCAACGGCATGCTCGCCATCCTCTATTCCGGGATCGGCTCGTTCCTGCTCGCATACCTGGGATGGAGCTACGCCGTCACGCGCCTCGGCGCGGCGCGCGCCGGCCCGTGGATGCACGGGGTGACGGCCTTCGGCGTGCTGCTCGCCGCGCTCGTGCTCGGCGAGTATCCCGCGTGGTACCACTTCGCCGGCATCGGGCTCATCCTCGCGGGTCTCTTCACAGCCTCATCGGCCTCCAGTAGCCGGTGAGCTCGAGGTATCCCCGCCCCACCTCCGCGCCGCCCCTGTAGGCGCGCACCGCGCCTTCCCAATAGATCGTGCCGGTGCTCGCTCGCGAGTCGAGCTCCTGGTCGTCCATCAGCGGCTCGAGGCGCAAGCCGTTCACCTCCATCGACACCGGGTAGCTCACCCCGGTGCGCGGCGAAGTCCAGTAACGCAGCGGACGCAGGCTGATACCCGGCGGCGCATAGTGCAACCCGCCCGCCTTGTCGCGCATGCGGAAGGCCATGAGCGAGCCGCCGTCGCCGAGGTTGATGCCGCACCAGTCCCAGCCCGCGGCCTCCGGCGCCATGACGGCGCTCGACCATTCGTGGTCCAGCCACGCCTTGCCCTCGACCGTCCTTCCGTTGACGGTGCCCGAGACCTCTAGATGCGGCCGGCTGTAGTAATAGCTCGCCTCATGCGGCCGGTGTCCCTTCTGGCTGAAACCGTTCTCGCCCCGCAGGACAGGCTTTCGACGATTTTCGAAATTCAACCGAAAGTCCAGATCATTTGCCGGGATGCGGCAGACGTAGCGCTCGCCCTGCTGCTCGAGCCGCCAGTCGTCGATCCACACGCCGGTGCGTTCGCGCTCGAAGCCCGCGAGCGAGAGCCCGGCCCGCGCGGCGTTCTCGGCGTGCACCAGGCGCCCGCGCGCGGGATCCGAGAGCGCTGCGTGCGCGAAGAGCACTTGCCGCGGGTTGAAGCTGCTCGGGTTGTCGCTCTGCTCCTCCGGCCGCGCGCGAAAGAACGTGACCTGGAAGCCCATCGCGTCGCCCAGCCACCCGGTGACGTACCACCACTCGATGCGATGCGCCGGGTGCGCGCCATGGTCCCGGGGAAACTCGAGACTCTTTCCAGGCACGACGACGGGATAGTCCACCTTTGCGGCCCGCGCCGCGAAAGGCAGGAGCATCGTGCCGAGAAATGCCCTGCGTTTCACCAGTCCTCCCGCACGGCGCGCACCGCGCTCATGCTCATCGCTTCCCGGCCCGAAAGGAGCGCGGTGAGCACCGCGAGCGCGACGAGCGCGACGAAGAACGTGGCGAGGAGCGCCCAGGGAACGTGCAGCCCCATCCCCCAATGGAAGGACTGGGGGTTGACGACGAAAACGAGCACAAGGCTGATCGCCGCCCCGAGCGCGAGGCCGGCGCCAGCGCCGAGCAGCGCGAGCAGGCAGCCTTCGGCCGCAAGCATGGCACCGAGCTGGCGTCGCGTGAGGCCGAGGTGGCGCAGCATGCCGAACTCGCGCCGGCGCGCGAGCACCATCGCACCGATGCTCGAGGACAGGCCGAAGAGCCCCACCAGCACCGCGACCGCCTCGAGCGCGTAGGTCACGGCGAAGCTGCGATCGAAGATGGCGAGCGAGACCTCGCGGATCTCTCCCGGCTCGCCGATGTCGAGGGCCGCGCCGCCGGGCAGCGAGCGGATCGCGGCCATCGCCTCGGCCCGCGTGGCCCCCGGCGCAAGCCACAGCGACGCGTCGCTCACGCGCCGGTCGCCGGTGAGCTGTATGTAGTGCTCGCGCTCGATGAGCAGCGCCCCGTGCTGGCGCGCGTAGTCGCGGAACACGCCGGCGACCACGAAGGCATGCTTCTCGTTGGCGATCGGCAGCTCCAGGCGTTGGCCCGGCCGGAACCCGTAGATCTCGGCCACCGCCTCGCTCACCCACAGGTCGCCCGGCACGCCAGGGCCGACAGGCGGAAACGCCTTCGCCGCACGGTCGCGCGCAAGCAGCGAAAGCGCCGGCTTCGCCGGGTCGAGGATCACGCGCGCGGTCCTGAGGAAATCGGCGCGCTCGACCTGCGGCAGCGCCCGCACGCGCTCCTCGAAGCCCGGCTCAAGGTACCCCGTGTCGCCGGCATGGGTGGTGCGGAAGTAGAGGTCGGCGGGCAGCACCGCGTCGAGCCACTCGTCGACCGACTCCCGGAACGACGACACCATGATCGCCATTGCGGCCATCAAGGAAAAGCTCGCCACAATGGCGGCGAGGCTGACCGCGGCCTGACCGGGCGCCGCGCGCAGCTGCGCGAGCGCGAGGGCGAGGTGGGGCGAGCGAGGAACAGGCAGCGCGTCGAAAACGATCTGTGCAATGCGCGGCATGAGCGCGATGCTGCCCACGAGCAGGCAGGCGATCGAGGCGTAGCCGAAGAGCGGCAGCCCGGCGACCGGCCCGGCCTGCGCGAGGCCGAGGCCTGCACCGATGAGCGCGAGGCCTGGCCACGCCGGCGCGAGGCGCCGGAACATGGTGTGCTCGTCGCCGGCCTTCAGCGCGCGCGCCGGCGCCGCGCGCCCCGCGTCAAGCGCGGGCAGCAGCGCACCGGCGAGCGCCACGGCGATGCCCAGGACGAAGTAGCCAAGGGCGGGAGCAAGCGCGAAGTCGAGGTCGGTGGCCCGCAGCATGCCCGCGCCGAGGTCGCCGCCGGAGGCGCGCACCGCCCCCGCCGCGAACAGGCCTCCGAGGACGAGGCCTACCGCGCTGCCTGCTGCGCCCAGAACCGCTGCTTCCGCCAGCACCATCCGCGCAAGCTCGCTACGGGTCAGGCCCAGCACGCGCAGCAGTCCATGCTCGCCGCGGCGACGGGCGACTTCCAGCGCCTGCGCGGAGAACACCAGGAAGCCGCCGGTGAAGAGCGCCACCATCGCGAGCACGTTGAGGTTCACTCGGTACGCGCGCGACGGATACGCCGCCGCGTCCTCTAGAGCGTCGAGGGCGGTGACGGCAGCGCCCGGGGGCAGGATGGATGCGATCTGTTCCTGAATCTCCCGTCGCTTACCCTCGATCCTGAGGTCGAGGCGGTTGAGCTCGCCCAGCCGCTCCAGCCGCCACTGCGCGGTCGCAATATCGGTCAGCGCCGCGATGCCACGCAACGACGAGGCCGGCAGCACGCCGGCCACCTGCAGCTCGACGCGCTTCTGCCCTACCGCCAGGGGCAGCACGCCGCCTTTGGCGAGGCCGAGCGCGTCCGCGGCAGCGGCCGAGAGCAGCACCTTGTCCGGCGCGAGGACGGCGTAGCGGTCCTCCAGCACGAGCTGCGCCTGCAGGCGCGCAGCGCGCAGGATGTCCAGCCCGACCACGCGTATCGTGCGCTCGCTTCCCCAGACTCCTACGTCAAGCTCGAGTACCGGGCTCGCCAGCGCCACTCCGGGCAGGCGCGCGATGCGCGGATAGAGCTGCTCCGAAAAGCCGCTGCGGCCGCCGCGCACCTCGAGGTCCGCCTCGCCCGCCACCGAGCGGACCGCGGCGGCGACATCGCCCACCGCGGCGCGGTTGACGAGGTGCACGCCGTAGCCCAGGGCGATGCCCAGCGCAATGCCGAGCGCCGAGAGCGCGAGCCGCCCCGGCGGCCGTTGTGTGACAAAGATCCTGAGCACGCCGAGCATCGGCGCGTACTATAAACGCACAACAACGGGAGGACGCTCCATGAAGAACATCGCCGCAGCCGCCGTCGTCATAGCGCTCGCCGTCGTCGCCTCGCCCTCGCCCGCGCAGCCGCCGGACCATGCCAAGGCTCACGGCTGGCGCAAGAAGAACGATCCGACGTACGTCGGCTACACCGGGAAGAAATGGGAGAAGGACTACGGCATCGCCGCAGGCCGCTGCAATAGCGCCGAGGTCGGCGCGGTGCTCGGCGGCGTGACCGGCGCGGTCGTCGGCTCGCGCGTCGCCGAACGCGAGAACCGCACGGTGGCCGTCATCGCCGGCGGGGCGATTGGCGCGGTGATCGGCGCGAAGATCGGCCAGGCGGTCGACGACGCCGACCGCGGCTGCATGGGGCACGCGCTCGAGCTTGGCGGCGCGAAGAAGACCGTGGTGTGGACCAACGAGACGACCGGGGTGAGCTACCGGCTGACCCCGACCCGCGACTTCAAGCAGGGCCGCGAGGCTTGCCGCGAGTTCACGACCATGGCGACGAAAGGCAAGAAGGAGCAGTCGGTGAAGGGCGTCGCCTGCCGCCACGGCGATGGCCAATGGGAGGTGCGCTCCTAGGCGAGCGCCGCGCCGTCGGTCTGGTCGCTCGAGGACGCGGGCTCCGGCTCGCGCGCGAGCAGCAGCTCGAGGCGCATCACGTGCCGCTGCTCGTCGGCGGCCATCTCGGCGGCGAAAGCCCGTACCGCATCGTCGAGGGCGTTCTCGGCCACGTCGGCGTAGAAGTTCTGCGTTCGCCGCTCCGTGGAGAGCGCGGCGGCAAGCGCCTCGCGCGCGTTCGTCGGCGCCGGCGCGCGATCGACGCTGGCGCCGAGATAGTGCCAGGCGTATTCCCAGCCGGAGAGCTCGGGCAGCTCGCGCCCGGCGGTGCCTAGCGCGAGCAAGTCGTACTGCTCCTTCTCCTCGCGTCCGATTCTCTCGAATTCCTCCGCGAGATGCTCGACGCCGGTGTCGCGCATCAGCTGCTCGAGCTCGGCGAAGCGCTTCGCCGCCTCGCACTCCAGGACGAGCGCATGCGCGTACAGCTCGGGTAGGTTTCTCGGCAGCAGGCGTCGGCCCATGGGTCTCCTTGCCCGTAACCCTATGCGACACAAGTTACGTGCGACGAAGAACTTCCTAGGCAACTCAGCGGTCCCTCGGGACGATGCGCGTGACACGACGTCGATTCCTCGGCGCAGCTGCCGCCCTCACCCTTGCCGCCGCCGGAGGCGCGCAAGCGGCGCCGCGCGCCGTCCTTTCGCCCGGGCCATATCGCGTCGAGCGCGCCATCCTCGGGACCGCCCCCGGAACCACGCGCCTTGCGGTGCCCATGGAGGTGCCGTTCAGCCCACGGCTGATGAACTGCCGCGACGGGCTCGCGCAGGTCCTCAGGCCGGATTCGGTCGCCGGCGCGGTGTATTACCCGGCGTCGCCGGGGCGCTTTCCGCTGATCCTTTACGCGCATGCCAAGCGCACGCAGCTTCACTGCCCCGAGGACATCGCGCTGCGGCTCGAGCCAGCCTTTGCCGATCACACGCGCGACTACCTGCGCACCGGGCGCATCCTGTCGCACCTCGCCTCCCATGGCTTCGTCGTTGCGGCTCCCGACCTGGGATGGCTGCTGCCCATGCTCGAAGCCGGCGCATGGGACGAGCCGCCGAGCCTCGCGCGCTCGCGCATGCTCGTGGCGCTGCACGAGCACCTCGTTTCGCATCCCGCGTGGTTCGGCGGCCGGTCCGACCCCAGCCGGCTCGCGCTCTTCGGGCACTCGACCGGGGCGGCGGCGTGCATGTCGGCGCGCCAGCGCCTGCCGCACGCGCGGCTCCTCGGCCTGCTCGCCCCGGCCGCCTTCGACATCCCGCCTGCCTCGCCGAGCCCGCCGCCGGTGACGCTCGTCATCGACGGCACGCGCGACACCTCCCAGCGCGTGCGCCCGGAGGTGGTCTACGACCATTCCCCGCGCCCGCGCGTGCTGGTGACTCTGCAGGGGGCGAACCACCTCGGCTACACGGATCTGTGCTCGCCGGACAACCGCGTGTGCGCGGACCTCGATACGCCTGGCGACATCGCGCGCGACGCGCAGCAGGATGCGGCCGCCGCGATGCTCACCGCGGCCGCGCGCCTGTGGCTGCTCGACGACCGTGCGATGCGCGCCTGGTTCCGCCCGGGCCTCGCCTCGGCGGCCGGCGTGGCTCTCGACGTGCGCTCGGAGCTCGAGGCGAGCGGTTAAAATCGCGGCCTCCCCCGTATGGCTGCCGAGACCCGCTCGACGTCGAACTTCATCCGCCAGGCGATCGAGGCGGACCTCGCCTCCGGCAAGTGGCGCGCGATCGCCACGCGTTTCCCGCCCGAGCCCAACGGCTACCTGCACTTCGGGCACGCGAAGTCGATCTGCCTCAACTTCGGCCTGCCCCAGGACTACGGCGGGCACTGCAATCTGCGCTTCGACGACACCAACCCGGAGAAGGAGGAGCAGGAGTACGTCGACGCGATCATCGAGGCGGTGAAGTGGCTCGGCTTCGACTTCGGCAAGCCGCTCTTCGCGAGCGACTACTTCGAATTCATGTACCGCGCGGCGGAGCATCTCGTCGAGGCGGGACACGCCTACGTCGACTCGCAGAGCGCCGAGGAGATACGCGCGACGCGCGGCACTCTCACTGAGCACGGGACCGACAGTCCCTACCGCAGTCGTTCGGTTTCCGAGAATCTTTCTCTTTTGAGAGAGATGCGAGCGGGGAAGCATCCGGACGGCGCGCACGTGCTGCGCGCGAAGATCGACATGCGCTCGCCCAACATCAACCTGCGCGACCCGGTGCTCTACCGCATCAAGCACGCCGAGCACCACCGCACTGGCGGCAAGTGGTGCATCTATCCGATGTATACCTACGCGCACCCGATCGAGGACGCGCTCGAGCGCATCTCGCACTCGCTGTGCACGCTCGAGTTCGAGGACCAGCGGCCCTTCTACGACTGGCTGCTCGAGCGCCTCGCCGAGGGCGGGCTGCTCGAGCGCCCGCTGCCGCGCCAGATCGAGTTCGCCCGACTAAATCTGACGTATGTGGTTCTCAGCAAGCGAAAACTCATTCAGCTCGTCGAGGAAAAGCACGTTGAGGGCTGGGACGATCCCCGGATGCCCACCCTCGCCGGCGCACGCCGGCGCGGCTATACGCCCGAAGGCTTCCGGCTCTTCGCCGAGCGCATCGGCGTCTCCAAGGCGAACCAGCTCATCGACTTCGCGGTCCTCGAGGAGTGCATGCGCGAGCACCTGAACGAGGTGGCACCGCGGCGCATGGCGGTGCTCGATCCGCTCCGGCTCGTCATCGAGAACTGGCCGAAGGGCAAGGAGGAGATGGTCGACGTGCCCAACCACCCGCAGAAGCCCGACTGGGGCAGGCGTGAGGTTCCGTTTTCCGGCGAGCTGTGGATCGAGAAGGAGGACTTCCAGTCCTCGCCGCCGAAGGGCTACTTTCGCCTCTATCCCGGAAACCAGGTGCGGTTGCGCTTCGGTTACGTGGTGAAATGCCTGGGCATGGAGAACGGCGTCGTGCGTTGCACCTACGAGCCGGAATCGCGCTCGGGCACACCGGGCGCCGACAAGTTCAAGGTCAAGGGAAACATCCACTGGGTAAGCGCGGCACACGCGCTCGCCGCCGAGGTGCGCCTCTACGACCGGCTATTCAAGGCCTCCAGCCCGGAGGGCGTGGCGGACCTGAATCCGAGCTCATTCCAGATTGCGAATGCGAAGCTCGAGCCCTCGCTGCGCGACGCGAACGACGGCGAGCGGTTCCAGTTCGAGCGCCACGGCTACTTCGTGCTCGACGGCGGCCGCAAAGCCTTCAACCGCACCGTAACGCTGCGTGATTCCTGGAACAAGTAGCCGGCCGGCGGCCGCGGTCGCGGCGCTGCTCGAGGCGCGCGGCGAAACGCTCGCCGTCGCCGAGTCCTCCGCCGGCGGCCTGATCAACGCCGCCCTCGTGGCAGTCCCGGGCGCGTCGAAGTGGTACCTCGGCGGCGCGATCATCTACACGCCGAAAGGTCGCGGTGTCTTGCTGGGCCTCTCTAAAGATGACCTTGCAGACGTCCGATCCGCCACTGAAGGTTTCGCTTTGATTCTCGCGAGCCGCACCCGGGAGAAGCTCGGCGCGACCTGGGGGCTGGGCGAGACCGGCGCCAGCGGCCCGACCGGCAACCGCTACGGCGATGCCCCCGGCCACGCCTGCATCGCCGTCGCCGGCCCGAAGGGGGCAGTGATCACCGTCGAGACGGGAAGCGCCGAGCGCGAAGCGAACATGTGGGCGTTTGCCGAACGCGCGCTGCGGCTTCTCGAGGAATGCATTCGGGGTCAGACCCCGAACCCATGAGAATTCGGGGTCAGACCCCGAATTCGCGCAGCACCGCGCCAGGGCCCGGCAGCTCGGCGTAGTCGTTTCCGTCGAACACCCGCACGCCGTTCACCCATACGCCGTGCACGCCGCGCGGGTGGCGGATCATCCGCTGGCCACCGCCGGGCATGTCCCTGACTCTCTGCAGCGCCGAGACGCCGACCTCTTGCGGATCGAAGAGCAAAAGGTCGGCATGGTTGCCCGGCGCGATCGTGCCGCGGCCGGGAATGCGGTACTTGCGCGCCGGGTCGCTGGTGAGGCGGCGCACCGCCTCCTCGAGCGTGAACGTGCCCGTCTCGCGCACCCAGTGCGAAAGAAAGTGCAAACCGTAGCCCGCGTCGCAGAAGTAGATGAGGTGCGCGCCGGCGTCCGAGAGCGCGATCACGCCCGCCGGGTGCTTGAGCAGCGGCGCAACCTGTGCATCGTCGTTCTGATAGAGCTTGGCGACGAGCTGCGTGTCGAGCGGCAGGTCGAACACGTACTCGAGCGGGTCCTTGCCGGTGCGCTTTGCCAGCTCGGTCACCGGGACGCCGTCCTCCTCGACCTGCGACCAGTCGCCGTAGAAGAGGATGCCTTGGGCGGGATGAAGGAAGTTCTCCCGAAGACGCCTTCGGAAAGATTCATCCTTGTACAAAACTCCCCGTTCCTCCGGTGAAACTGCCTTCACGCGATCGAAGGCGTCGTGCGAGTAAAGGACGTACGGGTCGCGCAGGTTGAAGTCGAAGGAGAGCGGCTGGCAGTTCGCGTGGATATACACCTCGCGGCCCCGCTCGATCGCCCGCTGGCAGCGCTCGAAGAACTGCATCGCCTTGCCTGGCGCCGCGCGGTTGTGCATCGTGAGCACGGTGACCATGAAGGCCGGGCGCCCGGTGTCGGCGACGATCTCCTCGAGATACTCCGGCGTTGCGCGTGAGCCGGCGGCCACGACGAAGACGCCTCGCCCATGCCTCTTCAGTTCCTGCACCATCGACTTCAACTCGGCATCCGCGCAGATCGTCGATGGCATCGGCCGGCCGCCCCAGCCGCTGTGGTTGGGTGAGAAGGAGGACGCGAATCCGACCGCACCGGCGCGCAGCGCGTCGCGCAGCAGCGCTTGCATACGCTCCATCTCTTCTGCGGACGGCACGCTCTTCAGGGAGGCGTTGTCTCCCATGGCCGCCGTGCGGATGCACGAGTGCCCGGCGAGCACGCCGACGTTGGCGTAGGGGCGGATGCGCTCCAGCGCGTCGAGGTACTCCGCAAAGGTTTCGAATTCCCAGCGGGTGCCGGCAAGCAGCGCGTCGAGATCCATGCCCTCGACTACCGAGAGGTTCTTCAACATCGTCTCGCGGTGCTCGGGCGGACAGGGCGCGATGCCGAAGCCGCAGTTGCCGAGGACCGCGGTGGTCACCCCGAGCGCAACCGAAGGCGTGAGCTTCGGATCCCAGGTGACCTGCGCGTCGTAGTGCGTGTGCAGGTCGACGATCCCCGGCATGAGCGCGAGGCCGCCGGCATCAATCACCTTCCTCGCGCCGCCGTCGGCGCGAAGGATCCTGCCGCCCGACACGGCGACATCGCGTACGACGCCGGGCGCGCCGGTGCCGTCGAGCACCGCGGCGCCGCGAATGACGAAATCGGACATGCGAAGCTAGGCTTCCAGAACCGTGGTGCGCCGCATGTCGCGCGGATGGCGCGTGTCGTCGAACGGCGTGCCGCGGTGCATGGTGGCGAGGTTGTCCCAGATCACCACGTCGCCCAGGCGCCAGGGATGGCGATAGACGAACTGCGGCTGCGTCGCGTGCCGAGTGAGGTCGGCGAGAAGCTCGCGCCCCTTCTCGGGCGACCATCCCACCACGTGAGAGGCGTGCGAAGCGAGGTAGAGCGCCTTGCGCCCGGCACGCACGTGCACCAGGCGGTGCCGCGCCGGCGGACGGGTCGCCTTCTCCTCCTCGCTCACTTCCGAGAAGCCGGCGAGCGCTCTCGAATGCCAGACCGAGTGCTCGACGACGAGATTCTCGATTTCTTCCCTCTTGGAAGCGGAAAGAGCTTCATACGCGGCCCGCATATCCGCGAATTCGGTCGGTGCGCCGCCCGGCGGCACCTGGTGCGCGGCGAGGAGCGAATAGGTCGCGCGATTGGCGTCGAAGGACACATCGGTGTGCCAGAGCAGGTTGCCCTTGTTGTAGAGGCGCCGGCGGTCGTCGTCGGCGAGGATCCTGCCCTGCTCGTCCAGATTCCCCACATCGACGAGCTCGAGGTAGGGCAAGCGCGACTTCGAATTCGCCAGCATGGTGAGCATCTTCATCTGCTGCAGAGGTCCAAGCCGGCGGCTGAACGCGAGGTGCTCCTCGTTCGTGGGCGCGCGGGCGTTGCGCACGACGAGCACAGCGTAGCGGTCCATCGCGGCGCGGAACGCGTCGACCGGAATCGTGTCCAGTGGGCCGTCGACCTCGGCGGCGAAGAGCGGATGCAGCGGCGTGGGATTCACCTGTGCAAATGGTGCAGGAAGTGCGCCAGGTCCTGCAACTGCGCGTCCGAGAGCTGGGAGACAAGCTCCGGCATCGCCGCGTTGCCGTACCCTATGCGCGTGCCTTTCTTGTAGTCGCGCAGCGCCTTGAGGAGGTAGTCCTCACGCTGGTTGGCGAGGCGCGGCATGTTCTCGCGGCCGGCGAAGTCCGGCTCGTGGCAGGTGCCGCAGCGCTCCTTCTGCGCGAGGACGCGCCCTCGCGCAAGCTTGCCGGTATCCGGCGCGTCCTTCGGCGTGGGGGAGGCGGCAACGCCGCCAGCGCGTCGCCGAGCGCGCGCAGGTCATCGTCGGTGAGCTTCTTCGCGACCTCGGTCATGTCCTGCGAGTCGCGCCGCCCTTCCCGGAAGAGGAAGAGCTGCGCGATCACGTAGAACGAGGGCTGCGCCGCGATGGACGGCGTACTCGATGCCGTTGGGCAAGAAGAGCTTCTCGGCGAGGGTCTTGACCTCGCGCTTGCCCCCGCGCTCGGTGACCCCTGGCGCATGCCGCGCGCGTCCTGGATGCCGCTCACCACACGTCGGCCTTGAAGCCAGGCGGCAGCTTGATCTTCTCGACGGGCAGCTTGTCGGCCGCGGTCGGGATCGGGTGCGCCGGCACCGGCGCCATCTTGTCCGCGACCTGGTTCCTGGGCCGGCCGATGGCCCAGAAAGGCACCTCCTCCTTTTTCTCCTGCGCCTGAAGCGGAAACGCCACCGCAACAGCAAGCGCGGCGACGGCGAAGCCTTTGAGCCGACGGTCCATGGTGGTTCTCCCTGGGGATGCGGACAGCTAGCTTAGTCCCGCTTCCCGGAAAAAAAAGCCTCAATTTCCGAGGCGAGCGCCCGCGGCTGCTCGAGCGCGGCGAAATGACCGCCTTTCGCCATGACGCTCCAGCGCCGGATGTCGCTGTAGGTACGCTCGGCCAGCGAGCGCGGCGGGCGCAGGATTTCCTTGGGAAACTCGGCGTAGCCCATCGGCACGCCGACCGTCTCGCCCTCCGGGATCGGCCAGGGGCGGTGCATGCGGGCGTAATAGGGCCAGAACGACGAGCCGATCGCGCCGGTGAACCAGTACAGCGAGATATTCGCGAGCATGTCGTCGCGGCTCACGGCGTTCTCGATCACCCCGCCGCAGTCGGTCCAGCGCTGGAACTTCTCGACGATCCACGCGGCGAGCCCCGCCGGCGAATCGGCGAGCGCGTAGGCGAGCGTCTGCGGCCGCGTGCCCTGGATCCACTGGTAACCCGTCTCCTCTTTCAGCCATTCCGACAATTGCTTCAGGTACAAGGATTCTTCCGCCGTGGCTGCCTCGATTTTCGGATCCCGGCGCACCGCCAGGAGGTTGAGGTGGATGCCGATGAGCTTGTCCGCGTGCGCGTAGCCCAGGCGCGAGGCGACGAACCCGCCCCAGTCGCCGCCCTGCGCGGCGAAGCGCCGGTAGCCGAGAACGTCGGTCATCAGCGTGGCGAAAAGGTCGGCCATTTCCTCGACGCCGTAGCGCGGCTGGCCCGGCCGGAAGCTCAGCGTGAAGCCCGGGAGCGAGGGCGCGACCACCGTGAAGCGCTCGGTGAGGAGCGGCAGGATGTGCAGGAACTCGACCACCGAGCCCGGCCAGCCGTGCAGGAGGAGCAGCGGCGTGGCGTCCTTCGTGCGCCCCGGTACGTGCAGGAAATGCAGGTCCACCTCGCCCAGGCGCACCCTGTACTGCGGGACGGCGTTGATGCGCGCTTCCTGCGCGCGCCAGTCGAACTGCTCTCTCCAGTAAGAAAGCAGCTCGCGCAGGTACGCGAGCGACGTCCCGGTCAGCCAGGGCTCGAGCGGTGGCTCGTCGGGCAGGCGGGCGCGCGCCAGGCGCTCGCGCAGGTCGGCAAGCTCAGCGTCGCGAACGGACAGTCGGAAGGTCTCGGGGGCCACGGGTGCGCGAACTTCCGTAGCATACCCGCACCTCCGGTATTCCTTAGCGAGCGCTGAACACCGCGGCGATCTCAGCCGGCGTCAGGAACCCGTCCGCGTTCTGGTCGATCTGGTTGAACGCGTTGGAAAGGAGCGGGTTAGGGAACGCCTCGCTGAAGGAAAGCTGGCCGTCCCGGTTGATATCGAGGTCACGGAAGCTCTGCGCGTAAGGCGGCGGCTCGCTCGCGGAGCCGATAGGCTCGGCCGCCACGGCGAGGTTCGCAAGCCCGAGCGCCAGGAACAATAGAATCGTCCTCATGCCCGGATCTCTAGCACGTAGCGTGCCGCCACCTTGACGCCCGAGGCGTGGCTATGGATCCCGGTCACCGTGTGGGCGGCATTCGCCCAGACGGTGCGCAACGCCGCGCAGCGCAGCCTGACGAAAGAGCTCGGCACGCTCGGCGCGACGCTGGTTCGCTTCTTCTATGGTCTGCCGTTCGCCGCTGCCTGGCTCGTGATCGTCCTCGCCTGGACCGCGAGCCCGCTGCCCGCGATGGGCGGCGCCTTTTATGGCTGGGTCCTCATCGGCGCGGTGAGCCAGATTGCGGCGACGGCGTTCTTGCTCGCCACCATGCAGGAGCGCAACTTCGCGCTCGGCGTCGCCTACTCCAAGACCGAGCTCCTGCAGGTCGCGATCTTCGGGCTCGCCTTTCTCGGCGACCCGCTCAGCCCGGCGACGATGGCGGCAGTGCTCTGCGGCATGGCGGGCGTGCTGCTTCTCTCCCCCGGCGGCTGGAGCGGCGGATGGACCTCGCGCTCGGCGCTCCTCGGGCTCGCCTCGGGCGCCGGCTTCGCGTTTTCCGCCGTGGGCTACCGCGGCGCTGCTCTGGCGCTGGAGGGCGCACCCTTCCTCGTCGCCGCCGCGGCGACGCTGGTGGTCGCGCAGGCCGTGCAGACGCTGCTTCTCGGCGGCTGGATGGCGGTGCGTGAGCTTCAGTCGGTCGTGCGCGTGCTGCGCGCCTGGCGCGCCTCGCTTCTCGCCGGCTTCATGGGGGCGGCCGCTTCTGCAGGGTGGTTTACCGCCTTCGCCCTCGAGCCGGTCGCGCACGTGCGTACCCTCGGGCTCGTGGAGCTCGTCTTCAGCTATCTCGTGTCGCTTCGCCTCTTCCGGGAAAGACTGTCCAGAAAGGAACTGGGAGGGATGGCGTTGCTCGCGATCGGGGTACTACTGGTTCTGAATCTCTAGTCGGTGTCGGCGGCGCCGAAGGCGGCGGCGCTGGCGAGGTCCTGCTGCTTCACCTTCTCGACGTTGAATCTCGCCGCGCGGCCGCGCATGGTCTCGAGCACCTCCTCGAGCTCGGGGAGCTCGCCCTGGATCCAGCGCAGCGGGTTGATGCGCGCGACCACGAAGGCGCGCAGGTAGGGGCTCACGAAGCCGCGCGCCTTCAGCTTCGCCACCACTGCGCCGACCTTCTCGTCGAGGTCCATCAACAGGCCGGCATGCTTTTCGTGGACCTTGATCGCCTTGCCGATCGCTTCTTCGGAGAAAACCTCGAGGCGCCGGACGATGGGGTTGTAAGCGCCGCCGGCGAACTTCCCGTTGCGCTCGTAGCACGCGCCCATCGTGACGAGCGAGGCCTCCTCGAGGTAGTGCTTGAACTCCGATTCCCTGCGCGAGGCGTCCTCGTCGATGAGGCCGCGGTAGATCCGGATCACTTCCAGGGCCTTCTCCCGCAAGTTGTGCGCCTTCTCGGTATTGAGCGCGAGGATCTGCCAGGCGATCTCGCGCCTGGGCACGACCAGCGCGGTGATGGCGCGCGCGCCGAGGCGGCGCATCGCCTCGAGACGGTGGCGGCCGTTGGGGGTCCAGAATCCCCCGTGCGGGGCGGTGACCGCGATCACCGGATCGAGGAAGATGCCGGTGCGGTCGAGCACGTCGGCGAGCTTGCGGTGGTGGACCTGCGACAGGTCGCGCTGGAAAGGCGTGGGCTCGACGCGGTCGATGGGCAGCACCGCCAGCAGAAGCGGCGCGCCGCCCAGGGGGTCGCGGTAGCTGCCGACCAGGGTGCCGCCTTCCTCCTCCACCCGCGCCACCGCCTCCCGCGCCTCGTCCGACACACCCTCCAGGCGCGTTTCCGCCGCGGCGAGCCCGCGCGATCCGGCTTTGGCCTTGCGCGGCCTTCGCTTCGCCGGCGCGCGGCTCTTCGTTTTCGCCTTGGCCATTGTGGTATAAGAATTTTAGCCAAGGGAGGAGGAGGCCCTAATGCCAACCGGCACGGTCAAGTGGTTCAACGATGCGAAGGGGTTTGGCTTCATCACGCCCGATGGGGGCGGCAAGGATGTCTTCGCGCATTTCTCCGCGATACAGGGGAGTGGGTTCAAGACGCTGAAGGAGAACCAGAAAGTCTCCTTCGAGATCACCAAGGGCCCGAAGGGCGACCAGGCCGCCAACATCAAGCCGCTGCCGTAGAGGGCGCTCAGTCCTTTCCGGCAGGCAGCCGGATGTGCGGCTCCCAGTTGAGCCACTCGTCCCGCGGCCCGTCGTGCAGGAAGAATATCGCCCCCGGCTTCGCCCTTGCCGCCTTCGCCGAGGGCGTGGCGAACTCGACGCCGCCCTGCACGAGCGAGCGGATCGATTCCAGCTCGAGCTCCAGTCCCTTGAGCAGCGTTCCCTGCGCAGTGACGCCGCTCGTGTTCCAGAACACCGACCCCTCGCGCACCAGCGGCGCGTAGCGGCGGAACACGAGCACGTGCAGGTCCGCTGCCGCGGCGTTGGGCGAAAGCCCGACCTCCTGCACGGCCCCGACCTCCACGCCGCGGTAGTAGACCGGCGTGCCGGCGCGGACCGCCTTCGGCCGCGTGGCGCGAAGGACGAGCCGCAGCCCGTCGGACTCCAGGCCCACGGGAGCCGACTCCAGCCCCACGAACTCCACTGCCCGTGCCCCTTCGCCGGAGGGCAGTACCTGGATCTCCGGGCCGGTGAGCACTGTAGAGAGACCGCTCACCGCGCCCCAGCCGACGCGCGGTCGCACGATCCAGAAGCGCGCTCCCTCGCGCGCGATGCCCGCTGCGGACTCGTGCAACTGGATCCTCACCAGCGCCCGCTCGCGGTCTTCCGAGAGCTCCGTGCCGACGACCTGGCCGACTTCCACGCCGCGGTATCTCACGGGCGTCTGCCCGATGCGCACCCCGGAGACGTCGCCGAAGCTCACCTTGATCTCGGGACCCCGCCGCTCGAGATGCTCGGCGACGAGCCAGCCGGCGATGACCATCGCGACGAGCGGCACAATCCACGACAGCCGGAACACTCGCCGCCGGCGGATATGCGCTCGCGGCAGCTCTTCACCGGCCATCGCGCCGGCTCCAGATCAGTCTCGGATCGAAGCTCGATGAAGCGAGCATGGTGAACACCACCATCGCCGTGAAGGCGGCGAGCCCGGGTCCCGGCAGCACCGTGGCGAGGTCGTTCAGCTTGACGAGCGCGACGAGCACCGCGAGCAGGAATACGTCGAGCATCGCCCAGGGGCCGATGGCGTCGATGATCTTGTATAGGCGCGTCTGGCTGCGCAGCCGCCGCCCCAGCCGCAGCCTCGCCGCGACGACGAGGGAGAACAAGCCCGCGATCTTGAGCAACGGCACCACGATGCTCGCGACGAGCACGACGATGCCAACGAACCACTCGCCGCTCCGAAGCAGCCCCATGGTGCCGTCCCACACGGTGCTTTCCGAGTAGGCCCCGTACGCGCTCATGCGGAGAATGGGATAAATGTTCGCCGGCACGTACATGACGAGCGCCGCCAGGGAAAGCGCGGCGGTGAGGTGCAGCCGGCCCTCGTCGCTCCCCGCCAGCAGGAAAGAGTCGCAGCGGGCGCACTCGGCGACCGCGCCGTCGCCCAGCGGCCCCGCGCGCTGGACCAGCCCGCAGGTTTCGCAGGCGACCACGCTTTCGGTACGATACATCGGCGCACCTCGTGCAAACTGCGTGCCTGAACTGGAGATCCGATGAGCCGCCTCCTGCTGCCTTCCCTCCTCGCCCTGTCGCTGCTGCTGGGCGGCTGCGGCTATAACACGCTGCAATCGCAGGACGAGAGCATCAAGGCCGCATGGGCCGAAGTGCTCAACCAGTACCAGCGCCGCTCGGACCTCGTTCCCAACCTCGTGGCAACGGTCCAGGGCTTCGCTCAGCAGGAAAAGGATGTCTTCCTCGGCGTGACCAACGCGCGGGCGAAGGTCGGCTCGATCCAGGCGACGCCCGAGATGGTCGACAATCCGGAGGCGTTCCAGCGCTTCGTGCAGGCGCAGGGCGAGCTCACCGGCGCGCTCTCCCGACTCCTGGTGGTCGCCGAGAACTATCCGCAGCTCAAGTCCGACCGGAACTTCCTCGAGCTGCAGGCACAGCTCGAGGGCACGGAGAACCGCATCGCGGTCGCGCGCCAGCGCTACGTGCGCGCCGTGCAGGACTACAACGTCACCGTGCGCTCTTTCCCGAGCAACCTGACGGCGATGGTGTTCGGCTTCAAGCAGAAGCCGCAGTTCACCGTCGAGGACGAGAAGGCCATTGCGCGCCCTCCCAAGGTCGATTTCGGCAAGTAGCTTCCTGTTCGCGGCCGTCGCGGCCGCGCAGATCGCGCTGCCACCCCTCAAGGGGCGGGTCAACGACCTGACCGGGACGCTGAGCGCGCCGCAGCAGCAGGCTCTCGAGCAGACGCTCGCCGAGTTCGAGGGCCGCAAGGGCGCGCAGATCGCCGTGCTGCTCGTCCCGACAGTCAAGCCCGAGCCTGTGCAGATGTTCGCGGTGCGTGTCCAGGAAGCCTGGAAGCTCGGCCGCAAGGGTATCGACGACGGCGTGCTGCTCGCCATCGCCAAGGAGGACCGTGAGCTGCACATCGAGGTGGGCTACGGCCTCGAGGGCGTGCTCCCCGACGCGATCGCGAAGCGCATCATCGAGGAGGAGATCGTGCCGCGCTTCCGCCAGGGCGACTTCTACGGCGGCATCCGCGCCGGCACCGAGCGCATCATGCGCGTGATCGAGGGCGAGCCCTTGCCGGCGCCGCAAACCGGCGGTCCCGGCGTTGCTCCGGACCAATGGAACGGGCTCCTGCCGCTCCTCTTCTTCGTCATCTTCCTCGGCGGTTTGCTCCGCCTGGTCTTCGGCCGCGTGTTCGGAGGCGTCATCGCCGGCGGCATCGCC
>DASRKB010000216.1:0-6061 GCA_035649175.1 Burkholderiales bacterium
GCAACGTGCTTAGTGCGACGTGCTTAGTGCGACGTGCTCAGTGCGACGTGCTCAGTGCGTCTCGTCGACGCCTGGCGCCGCTCCGCGCCGCCCGATGCGCCCAACCGCTTCCTGGTGGGAGTGCAGCCCGACCAGCGCCCCGCGATCGAGAGCTTCCTGAAAGAAAGGAACATCGGCATCGAGTTGTATCCGATGGTGCGCGGGCGGGTCACGGCTCTGAACGGCCATCCGGTGAGCGCCGAAGACTACGAGGAGGAGCGCGCGCGGCGCCTGATCGAGCGCGAGTTCAACCTGTCGTACATGGAGTCGCCACCCGGGCATAACCAGATCGTGGCCGGAAGCTGGTTTTCGCCGGACGAGAAGGCCCTTTCGGTCGAGCAGGGCATCGCCGAGCGGCTTGGCTGGAAGCTTGGCGACGAGCTCACCTGGTCGGTCGCCGGGCAGAGCTTCACTGCGCGCATCGGCTCGCTGCGCAAGCTCCGATGGGACTCGATGCAGGTCAATTTCTTCGTCATCACCCCACCCGCGCTGCTCGAAGGCATGCCCACGAGCTTCGTCAGCGCCTTCCGCCTCGGTCCGGGCGAGGAGGCGGTGGTGAGCGAGCTCGCGGCGCGCTTCCCTAACGTCACCGTGGTGGACGTCGCCGCCGCGGTGCGCCAGGCGCAGGCGGTGGTCGACCAGCTCATCGCCGCGGTGCAGTTCGTGTTCCTCTTCGCCCTCGGCGCCGGCCTGCTCGTCTTGTACTCGGCTCTTGTCGCAACCGAGGACGAGCGGCGCAGGGAAGCGGCGGTGATGCGCGTCTACGGCGCGTCGCGCTCTCAGGTCACCGGCGCGCAGCGCATGGAGTTCCTCGCGATGGGGGCGATCGCCGGGCTGCTGGCCACCCTCGGCGCGGCGCTCATCGGGCAGCTTCTCGCGCGACGCGTGTTCGAGCTCGACCTCCCGCCCTCGGCGGAGCTGTGGGTCGCCGGGCCGCTCGCGGGGCTCGCGCTCCTCTCGCTCAACGCCTGGCTCTCCTCGCGCAAGGTGCTGCGCACCTCCCCGGCGCTGACGCTGCGGGACTCGGTCTAGGAAGAACCTTAGAATCACCGGCATGGCGGAAGTGTCGGTGTTTCTGTCGCTGGTCATACTCGGCGTCGCCGCGTGGCTCGTGGTGCGCGTCGAGCGGCAGCTCGAGGAGAAGCACCGCGCCATGCTCACCGACCTGCACGAGGGCCTGACGAAGCAGGCCGACCGGCTCGACGCCAAGCTCGATCAGCGCCTGAGCGAGGGGTTCCGCAAGACCAACGAAACCTTCGTCAGCGTCATGCAGCGTCTCGCCACGATCGACGAGGCGCAGAGGAAGATCGAGACGCTCACCGGCAGCGTGGTGAGCCTGCAGGAGCTGCTCGGCGACAAGCGCTCGCGCGGCGCCTTCGGCGAGGTGCAGCTCGAGGCGCTGGTGCGCAACCTGCTGCCGAACGCGGCCTTCGAGATGCAGTTCACCCTCTCGAGCGGCGCGCGCGTCGACTGCGTGCTCAAGCTCCCGCCGCCGACCGGCATGGTGTGCGTGGACTCCAAGTTCCCGCTGGAGAACTACCGCGCGCTGGCCGAGGGCGGAGGCGAGCCCGCGGCGCGCGCCTTCCGTGCCGACGTCAAGCGCCATGTCGACGCCATCGCCTCGAAGTACATCATCGAGAACGAGACCTCCGACGGCGCGGTGATGTTCGTGCCGGCCGAAGCGGTGTTCGCCGAGATCCATGCGCGCCACGCCGAGGTGGTCGACTACGCGATCGCGAAGCGCGTATGGATCGTGTCGCCCACCACGCTCATGGCGGTGCTCAACACCGCGCGCGCGGTGCTGAAGGATGTCGAGACCAAGAAACAGATTCATGTCATCAAGGAGGCGCTCGCGCGCCTCGGACAGGATTTCCGGCGCTTCGACGAGCGCATGCGCAAGCTCGCCGACCACATCCGCCAGGCGCACGAGGACGCGGAGGACGTGCAGGTCTCGAGCCGCAAGATCACGCAGCAATTCCAGAAGATCGAAGCGGCCGAGATTGACGAGCCGACCCCTGCCTCCGGCGAGGAGACGCGCGCGGAAGTGGGCCGTTCGGACTACCTTCGCAAAGTGCCGTAGCGTAAAATCCACGCTGGCGTAGGGGGGCGCCCTTTTAGGAGACGGATGCCGCTTTCGCTGCGCTTTGTCGTTCCCCTTGCCCTCGCGCTGGCCGCCATTGCCTACGCGGTGGTGCCGCTCGTGGACCGGCTCACCTTCCAGTGGTTCGTGCGCGACCTCGACGCGCGCGGCGTGCTCATCGCGCAGACCGCGCAGGAGCCGCTTGCCGAGCTGATGCGCGAGCCGCGCGGCGCGCGTACCCGGGTGCTGCGCTACTTCGAGCGCATCATGCACGGCGAGCGCATCTACGCGCTCGGATTCTGCGACGCGAGCGGCAAGCTCCTCTACGCGAGCTTCGCGTTCCCGAGCGCGGTGAAATGCGCGGCCGGAGACAGGCCCGAGGGGCGCAGCTGGGTGCTGCAGCTCGCCGACGGGCCGCTGCACGTGTCGGCGAACCCGGTGAACACCGAGGGCGCGCACCTCGGCCAGCTCGTCATCGTGCACGACATGAGCTTCGTGCAACGCCGGAGCGAGGACACGAAGAAGTACGTGCTGTGGCTGTTCGCCGCCATCGCGACGGTGGTCGCGCTCATCACGGTGGTGATCGCCGAGATCAGCTGGCGCGGCTGGGTGGCGGGCATGAAGGCGCTGCTTTCGGGCGAGACGCTGCTGCGCTCGCCCGTGATGCTGAAGGGTACCGCACCGGAGCTCAGGCCCATCGCGCGCGACCTGCAGATGCTCCTGCGCGACATCGAGACCGAGCGCCGGGCCCGCGACGAGAGCCAGACCACCTGGGGCCCGGACGCGCTGCGGCGCATCCTGCGCCAGGACCTGAAGGGCGACGAGGTGCTGATCGTCTCCAACCGCGAGCCCTACATCCACACCCGGCGCAAGGACAACGTGATCGAGATCCAGCGCCCGGCGAGCGGCCTCGTGACCGCGCTCGAGCCGATCGTGCGCGCCTGCTCCGGCACCTGGATCGCGCACGGCGCGGGCAACGCCGACCGCGAGACCGTCGACAAGAACGACCACGTGATGGTGCCACCCGAGCATCCGAGCTACCGCATCCGCCGGGTCTGGCTCTCGCCGGAGGAGGAGCAGGGCTACTACTTCGGCTTCGCGAACGAAGGCCTGTGGCCGCTCTGCCACATCGCGCACACCCGTCCGGTGTTCCGCGCGCCGGACTGGGAGCACTACCAGAACGTCAATCGCCGCTTCGCGGAGATCGTGGTGCAGGAGGCGCGCACCGAGGACCCGATCATCCTGGTGCAGGACTACCACTTCGCGCTGCTGCCGCGCATGGTGCGCGAGCGCCTGCCGCGCGCGACCATCATCACTTTCTGGCACATTCCCTGGCCCAATCCCGAGGCCTTCGGCATCCTGCCCTGGCGCGAGGAGGTTCTCGACGGCATGCTGGGCTCGTCGATCCTCGGCTTCCACACGCAGTTCCATTGCAACAACTTCTTCGACACGGTGGACCGCTTCCTCGAGGCGCGTGTCGACCGCGAGACCTTCACCATCTCCTACGGCGGCAACCCGACCGAGGTGCGCCGCTACCCGATCTCGATCGAGTGGCCGCCCGCCGCGCTGCAGGTGCAGCCGCCGGTGCCCGAGTGCCGCACGCGCGTGCGCCAGCGTCTGGGCATCGCGCCGGAGGTGAAGCTCGGCGTGGGCGTGGATCGGCTCGACTACACCAAGGGGATCCTGGAGCGCTTTAGCGCGATCGAGCGGTTGCTCGAGGCCGAGCCGCGCTGGGTGGGCGAGTTCACCTTCATCCAGGTGGCAGCGCCCTCGCGCTCCTCGATCGAGGAGTACCAGAACCTCGACGCCAGGGTGCGCTCGCTCGCGGCCAAGATCAACGAGCGCTTCGGCCGGCCGGGCTACACGCCGATCGTGCTGCGCATCGAGCACCACGATGCGGCCGAGGTCTACGAGATGTACCGCGCCGCGGAGCTGTGCGTGGTTTCCAGCCTCCACGACGGCATGAACCTGGTGGCCAAGGAGTTCGTCGCCGCGCGCGACGACGAGCAGGGCGTGCTGATCCTGTCGCAGTTCACCGGCGCGGCGCGCGAGCTCGCCGAGGCGCTCACGGTCAATCCCTACGACATCGAGCAAAGCGCGGCGGCGCTTCACATCGCCCTTACCATGTCGCCCGAGGAGCAGCGCGCGCGCATGCGCTCGATGCGCCACCTCGTCCAGGAGTTCAACGTCTACCGCTGGGCCGGCCGCATGCTGATCGACGGCGCTCGCATGCGGCACCGCCGGCGCGTGCTCGCGCGCACCCGCGCGGCGCGCCACGAGGCCGGCGCCGCGTAAGGATGCCGCCGCGGTTCCGGCCCGACCGGGCCTTCTTCCTCGACCTCGACGGCACCCTTTTCGAGATCCGCACGAGCCCCGACGCGGTGCGCCGCGAGGCCGCGGAGGTGAAGCTCGTCGCGCGCCTGCTGGAGGCGACGGGCGGCGCGGTGGCGCTCGTCAGCGGCCGCGCGCTCGGCACGATCGACGCGCTCTTTGCGCCGCTCGATCTCCCCGCCGCGGGGCAGCACGGCGCCGAGCGGCGCGACGCGCAGGGCCGCCTGACGCGCGTCGAGCTCCCGTCGAAGCCCTTCGACGCGGCGGCGCGCATGCTGCGCGGATTCGCGGCGCGCCACCAGGGCCTGCTCTTCGAGCACAAGGGGCTTTCCTTCGCATTGCACTACCGGCTGGCGCCGCACCTCGCCGACGAGGCGCGCGCCGCCGCCGAGCAGGCCGCGTCCTTGCTCGGACCCGCGATGGAGCTGCAGAGCGGCAAGATGGTCTTCGAGCTCAAGCCCGCCGGCTACGACAAGGGCAGGGCGATCGAGGCGTTCATGCGCGAGCCGCCTTTCGCCGGGCGCGTGCCGTTGTTCCTCGGCGATGACCTGACCGACGAGCACGGCTTTCGCATCGTCAACGACATGGGCGGCGAGTCGGTGAAGGTGGGCGAGGGCGAGAGC
Organism: Burkholderiales bacterium; assembly: GCA_035649175.1. Lineage (GTDB taxonomy): Bacteria > Pseudomonadota > Gammaproteobacteria > Burkholderiales > SG8-39 > SCGC-AG-212-J23. The sequence goes on from DASRKB010000216.1 coordinate 5,074, forward strand.
GAGGCGCGCTTCCGGCTCGAGGCGCCGGCCGCGGTCCGCGCCTGGCTCGCGCAGGGGCTGGCGGAGCATGCGGCTGGGCGTTGACATCGGCGGGACCAAGATTGCGGTCACGGTGCTCGACGCCGGCGGCCGCGAGCGCCTGCGCCACCGCGTTCCGACGCCGCGCGGCGCTTATCCCCCGGCGCTCGAGGCGCTGACGCAGGCCATCGGGCGCGCAGAATCCGAAGCGGGGGAGCCCTGCACCGTGGGCGTCGGCATGCCGGGGCTGGTCGACCCGGCCACTGGCGTCGTCTATAACGCCTACAACACGCCCTTCAACGAGAGGCCGCTCAAGCCGGACCTCGAGGCCGCGCTCGGGCGCGAGGTGCGCTTCGCGAACGACGCGCGCTGCTTCGCGCTCTCGGAGGCGCTCGACGGCGCGGCGCGCGATGCGCGCGTCGTTTTCGGCGCGACGCTGGGCACCGGCGTCGGCGGCGGCATCGTCGTCGACAAGACCCTGCTGCGGGGCCGGCAGCTCATCGCCGGCGAATGGGGCCACATCGCGCTTCCCTGGATGCTTCCGGGGGAGCACCCCGGCCCGCTCTGCAACTGCGGCCGGCGCGGCTGCATCGAGCAGTTCTGCTCCGGCCCGGCGAAGAACCGGGACCGCGACGCGATGGGCGAGGAGCGCGCGATGGCGCTCTACGTCGACCGCCTGGCGCGCGCGTTCTCGCTGGTCATCAACTTCCTCGACCCGGACGTCATCGTGGTCGGCGGCGGCATGTCCAAGCACGAGGAGATCTACACCGCGGTTCCCTCGCTGCTGCGCAAGTACGTCTACCACCGCGACCCGCGCACCCCGATCGTGCGCGCGATGCACGGCGACGCGAGCGGCGTGCGCGGCGCCGCGATGCTCTGGCCGGCCTGAGATCGGGGCAGGCGGAACAGCGCGTGGTCGTCCACCAGCAGGATCCTGACCCTCGCGTCCGGGTTGCGCCGGTCGGGCCCC
>DASRKB010000217.1:0-5820 GCA_035649175.1 Burkholderiales bacterium
GGCGATGAGCCGCACGAGGAAGTCCCGCTCATCGGCGGCGGCGCGCGCGAAGAGCGCCGCGAGACGTGCGGCGCGCGCGCCCGCCGCGCCCTTGCCCTTCGCTTCCCTGATGGCGCCGAATGCCGCGTCGACCTCGAGGAGCGTCAGGCCCGATCCGTTCGATGGCGTGCCGGCGGCGCCCCGCAGCGCGGCGTGCCCGAGGGAGAGCTTCCCCTGCGGAATCTCGCCGCTCAGGTACGCGATGCCTGGCTCGAGCTCCGTCGGACAGAGCGCACGAAGGCATCCGGCGATGACGCGGACCTTCTCTAGCCGGCCGCTCTCGCGTGCGACCCGCGCGGAGGCCGCGACAAGCTCTGCCAGCAGCGTCACGCCGCCGCGTCGGCTGGGAGCCCCTGCATGAGCGAGAGCAGCGCGTGCAGCTTGTCACGCAGCTGGCGGCGGTCGACGATCATGTCGATGGCGCCCTTCTCCAGCAGGAACTCGGCGCGCTGGAATCCCTCGGGAAGCTTCTGACGCACGGTCTGCTCGATGACCCGCGGGCCGGCAAACCCGATGAGCGCCTTGGGCTCCGCGACGACCACGTCGCCGATCATCGCGAAGCTCGCGGACACGCCGCCCATCGTCGGGTCCGTCAGCACGGTGAGGAAAGGAAGCTTGCGCTCGGCAAGCTCGCTCAGGGCGGCGGTGGTCTTTGCCATCTGCGCGAGCGACAGGGCTCCTTCCTGCATGCGCGCACCCCCCGAGGCCGTCACGCAGATGAACGGCAGCTTCTGCTCGATCGCTACCTGTACGCCGCGCACGAAACGCTCGCCGACCACGGAGCCCATGGAGCCGCCCATGAAGTCGAACTCGAACGCGGCGCACACCACGCCGAGCGCCTTGATCGAGCCCTGCATCACCACGAGCGCGTCCCCCTCGGCGGTCTGCTCCTGCGCCTCCGCGATGCGCTCGGTATAACGGCGCGAGTCGCGGAACTTGAGCGGATCGACCGGCAGGACCTCCGAGCCGATCTCGAAGCGCCCATCCGGGTCGAGCAGCGCGTCGAGGCGCGGCCGCGCGCCGAGGCGCTCGTGGTGCCCACACTTCGGGCACACGTTGAGGTTCTTCTCCAGGTCGGTGCTGTAGAGCACCGCGTCGCAAGCGGCGCACTTCGTCCACAGGCCCTCCGGCATGCTCTTGCGGCCCGCGCCCTCGGTGCGCTGGATCTTCGGCGGAAGCAGCTTCTGCAGCCAACTCATCGGGAAACCGAGGCGTCGAGCGCCTCGCGGATAGGTTTCAGGAAAGCTCTGACTCGCGAGACGGCCTGGTCGGCGCTTCCCGCTTCGATCTCCTGGATGACACGGCTGCCGATCACAACCGCGTCCGCGCTGGCAGCGACCTTGAGCGCCGATTGCGCATCGCGGATGCCGAAACCCACGCCGATCGGCAGCTTGGTCGCCGCGCGGATCGCGGGAATGCGAGCGCTGACCTCCGAGAAGTCGAGGTGCTTCGCGCCGGTGACGCCCCGCAGGGAGACGTAATAGATGAACCCGCTCGCCACGCGTGCGACGTCCTGGATGCGCTTCTCGGTCGAGGTCGGCGCGAGCAGGAAGATCGGGTCGATGCCGTGCTGCCTGGCCGACTGGGCGAACTCGGCGCATTCTTCGGGCGGATAGTCGACGACGATGAGGCCGTCGACGCCGGCCGACTTCGCCGCGTCGAGGAACCGCTCGACGCCCATCGCCTCGATGGGATTGGCGTAGCCCATCAGCACCACCGGCGTCTCGACGTCCTGGCGGCGGAACTCGGAAACCATCTTCAGCACGTCGGCCAGGCCGACGCCATGCTTGAGCGCGCGCTCGCCGGAGCGCTGGATGACCGGGCCGTCGGCCATCGGATCGGAGAACGGCACCCCGAGCTCGATGATGTCGGCGCCTCCGTCCACCAGCGCGCGCATCAGCGGCACCGTAAGCGCCGGCGCCGGGTCGCCGGCGACGATGTACGGGATCAAGGCCTTGCGCCGGCTCGCCTGCAGCGACTCGAAGCGGCCCCGGATGCGCGACATCTCAAAGCTCGATGCCCATGCGCTGGGCGACGGTTTGCATGTCCTTGTCGCCGCGCCCGGAGAGATTGACGAGCAGGATCGCGTCCTTCGGCAGGGTGGCGGCCATCTTCATCGCGTGCGCCACGGCATGCGCCGACTCGAGCGCCGGGATGATGCCTTCGTGGCGGCACAGCGCCTGGAACGCCTCCAGCGCGTCCGCGTCGGTGACCGCGACATACTCCGCGCGGCCGGCATCCTTGAGCCACGCGTGCTCGGGACCGACGCCCGGATAGTCAAGCCCCGCGGACACGGAGTGCGTCTCCACGATCTGGCCATTGGCATCCTGCAACAGATACGTCCGGTTGCCGTGCAGCACGCCGGGCTTGCCGGCGCAAAGCGACGCCGCGTGCTTGCCGGTGGCGAGTCCCTCGCCCGCCGCCTCCACGCCGATGAGTCTCGTCTTCTCGTGAGGAATGTACGGGTAGAAGATGCCCATCGCGTTCGAGCCGCCGCCCACGCAGGCGATCACCACGTCGGGCTGCCGTCCGGCGAGTTCGGGCATCTGCTGCAGGCACTCGTCGCCGATGACGCGCTGGAAGTCGCGCACCATCATCGGATAGGGATGCGGCCCGGCCACCGTGCCCATGATGTAGAAGGTGCTATCGACGTTCGTCACCCAGTCGCGCATCGCCTCGTTGAGCGCGTCCTTGAGCGTGCGCGAGCCGGACTCGACCGGCACCACCGAGGCGCCGAGCAGCTTCATCCGGTAGACGTTCTGCGCCTGGCGCTTTACGTCCTCGCTTCCCATATACACGACACATTCCATGCCGTAGCGGGCCGCGACGGTCGCGCTCGCCACGCCGTGCATGCCGGCGCCGGTCTCCGCGATCACGCGCCGCTTTCCCATGCGCCGCGCGAGCAACGCCTGGCCGATGGTGTTGTTGATCTTGTGCGCGCCGGTGTGGTTGAGGTCCTCGCGCTTGATGTAGATGCGAGCGCCGCCGCATCTCTCGGTAAGCCTTCTCGCGAGATATACCGGGCTGGGACGCCCCACGTAATGCTTCAGCTCGTCGCGGAATTCCGCCTCGAAGGCGGGATCCTTGCGGGCCTGCAGGTAGGCCCGCAGCAGCTCCTCGAGCGCCTGGCTGAGGGTCTCGGCGACGAAGACGCCGCCGTAGGGGCCGAAGTGGCCGCGCGCGTCGGGCAAGTCATACATCCGCATTCCTGACCTCTGCGATGAAGGCAGTGATTCTCGCGGCGTCCTTGATACCTTTCGCGGACTCCACGCCGCTCGACACATCGACGCCCCAGGGCCGCACGCGCCGGATCGCCTCGGCGACATTGTCGCGCGAAAGGCCGCCCGAAAGGATCACGGGCTTGTCAGTTCTCGGAACCAAAGACCAGTCAAAGCTCTCGCCAACACCGCCGTACTGCGGAACATGGCTGTCGAGGAGCCACGCTGTCGCGCGCGAGAAAGGGCGCAGGTATTCTAGCGCATCGACTCCCGGCCTCATGCGCGCCGCCTTCACGAAGGGCACGCCGAACTGCGCGCAGAACTCTGGGGTTTCCTCCCCGTGAAACTGCAGCATCGATGGCCGCACACGCCCGAGCACCTGCGCCACCTGCGCGGCGTCCGGGTTGACGAAGAGCGCCACCGCCTGCACAAAGGGCGGCAGCGCGTCGCGGATCCCGAGGGCGCGCTCGCTGCTGAGGTAGCGCGGGCTTGGCGGATAGAACACCAGCCCGATCGCGTCGGCGCCGGCCTGAGCCGCGGCCAGCGCGTCGCCGGGGCGTGTGATGCCGCAGATCTTGATGCGCGTCCTCACCCGGGGATGCCCCACTTCGGCTCGTATTCGACCGTCTCGAGGTACAAACCCTCCGGCGCGAACGTCGGCGCCGCGCGCGAGCGGTCGCGCGACTCCAGGATATCCCTCATCCACTGCGGCGGCCGCGCGTCCCTGCCCGCGTAGACGAGGGTGCCGACGATGTTGCGCACCATGTGGTGCAGGAAGGCGTTGGCGCGGATCACGAAAGTGATTCTCTCGCCGGCGCGCTCGAGCGCCAACGCATGCACCGTGCGCACCGGCGACTTCGCCTGGCACTCGGCGGAGCGGAACGCGGAGAAGTCGTGCTCCCCGACCAGCACCGCCGCCGCCTCGCGCATGGCCTCGAGGTCGAGCGGCGCATGGAACCACCCGGCGTAGCGCGCCGCGATCGCGGGGCGCACCGGCCGGTTGATGAGCTCGTAACGGTAGGTGCGCGAGAGCGCGCTGTAGCGCGCGTGGAACGTGGCCTCGACTTCCCTCGACCACAAGACGGCTACCGTGTCAGGCAGCAATGCGTTTACCCCGCGTACCCAAGCGCTGGTCGGGCGCGATGCCGCCGTATCGAAGTGCACGATCTGTCCCCTCGCATGCACGCCACGGTCGGTGCGGCCCGCACAGGTCACCGAGACGGGAGCGCCGGCGATCGCGGCAAGGGACTGTTCGAGCGCATCCTGTACCGCGCCGCCCCGGAGCTGGGTCTGCCAGCCGAGGAAGCCGCTGCCGTCGTACTCGATACCGAGTGCGATGCGGATGGGAGGCTAGGCGAGCTTGCCGAGCAGCTGCTCGGCCTGGCCCTTTTGCGCCTCGTCGCCGTCCTTCATGACCTCGGTGAGCAGCTCGCGAGCGCCGTCCCTGTCTACCATTTCCTGGTAGGCCTTCGCGAGGTCGAGTTTGGTGGCGACTTCCTGCCATTTCGGATCGGTGCTGCCTGCCGGCGCGACGAGCGCCGAATCTCCTCCGCCGCCAAGGTCCAGGCTGATGGTGCTAAGGTCGACCGGTGCAATGGGCTTGTCGTCGGACCTTACCTCGGCGGGAAGGTCGTCGAGCTTCAGGTCGAAGTCGAGTCCGCTCGACTCTCTGGTGGGCGCGGACGCCGTCGGCGTCGCGGGCGGCTCGGCGCCCAGATCAATGTTGAAGTCGATGCTGGTCACCGTCTTGTCCTGCTCCGCCGCTGCACCGCCGGCCGCGGGCGCGGAGGTGCCGCCGAGATCGATGTCGAGGCCGGTTGGCCTGAACTCCTCGAACGAAATGTCGGGCAGCGCCGGTGGCGTCTGCGACGCGCCGCCGAGGTCGAAGTCGAGTGCCGGTGCCGCCGCCGGCGCGGCGGCAGCGACGGGCACCGTCGTCGCGGGGGCGCCGCCGTACAAGCCGTTCTGCGGATCGATCGAGCGGCCCAGCGCGGCCGCCTTGTCCCACTCCGGCCCCTTGCCGCCAGTCAGGTTCTTCAGCTTGAGCGCGGTCTGCTCGAAGGCCTTCGCGTCCTTGCGCTGGGCGTAGATCTCGATCAGCTTGGCGTGGACGCTGCTGCGCTTGGGATCCTTCTGGAGCGCCTCTTTCAGAATTTCCTCGGCCTGCGCATCCCGGCCGTAGGCGATGTACACGTCGGCTTCGGCGATTGGGTCCACTTCCTCCACCGCCATGCCGACGGGCGCCTGGGTCCGCGACACGCTCGCCGGCGCCGTGGCAGTTCCCGGCTCGCCAGCCGATCCCGCGACGGCCCCCGCCACGGCGGCGCCGAGCACGCTGTCCTGGAATTTGGCTTGTGCCGCTTTCTTGCGCTTCCACGACCAGGCCGCGTATCCGCCCAACCCGACGATGACAAGGGCGAGACCGCCGAGGAGAACCGGGTCCTCCAGGAACCCGAACACCTGATCGAGCAGGCTCGGCTCGGGTGGCGGCGGAAGCACGACCGGGCGCGGCTTGGGCTTCGTGTCGACGGCCTTCGCGACCTGCGTGGGCGCGGCCGGCTTG
>DASRKB010000218.1:0-8758 GCA_035649175.1 Burkholderiales bacterium
GCGCTCTCCAGGAAGCCTTTAGCAAGGCGCGACAGGTTGAGCAGCGGCGAGTGCCGGTCGCTCGGCAGGTGCCGGCCGGCGCTCGCCGCCGCGCGGCGCAGCCACGCGGGCAGCCGCGCGAATTGCTCCTGGTAGTGGTCCCCGAGATAGCGCTGGTAGCCGCCGAAAAGCTCGTCCCCACCGACACCCGAGAGGATGACCTTCACGTCCTGGCGCGCGAATTCCGACACGAGGTAAGTCGTGATGAACGCCGTGTCGGAGAGCGGCTCGTCCATGTGCCAGAGCAGCCGCGGCAGCAGCGTCACGGTGTCGGGGCGCACGAGGATTTCCCGGTGCTCGGTGCCAAAGTGCTTCGCCACCTGCCGTGCGTAAGGAAGCTCGTTGTAGTACTGCTCTGCGGCGGCGCCCTCGAAGCCGATGGCATAGGTCTTGATCGGCCGGTCGCTATGCGCGGCCATCAACCCGACCACCGTGCTCGAGTCGATACCGCCGGAGAGGAACGCGCCGATCGGCACATCGCTCACCATCTGCATGCGCACCGATTCGCGCAGGCCCTCGCGGACACGCTCGATCCACTCTTTCTCGCTCGGCGCCTGCTCGGTCGCGAGCGGAATGCGCCAGTAGCGCCGCTCTTCGATCCACCCGCCCTCGACGCTGAGCAGGCTTGCCGGCGGCAGCTTCGAGATGCCGGCAAACATCGACTGGGGCGCGGCGACGTAGCCGAGGTTCAGATAGGAATAGAGCGCCCCGGGGTCGAGCCGCGCGCTCACGCCGGGCAGCTCGAGCAGCGCCTTCGCTTCGGAGGCAAATGCGAGCCGGCGCGCATCGCGATAGAGATAGAGGGGCTTGATGCCGAGGCGATCGCGGGCCAGCAGCAAGCGCCTTCGCCGCCCGTCCCACAGCGCGAAGGCATACATGCCGTTCAGCCGCTGGACGGCATCGTCGCCCCACTGCGCATAGCCGTGCAGGACGACCTCGCTATCCGAGCCGGTGCGGAAGCGGTGGCCGAGCGCTTCCAGCTCCCGGCGCAGCTCGCGGAAGTTGTAGATTTCGCCGTTGCACACGAGCGCGAGGCTGCCCGCTTCATGGGTAAGGGGCTGGTGGCCGCCCGCGAGGTCGATGATCGACAGGCGGCGCATGCCGAGGCCGCAAGCGCCGTCGATATGGAAGCCCTCGTCGTCGGGCCCGCGATGGACGGTGCGCGCCGCCATGGCGTGCAGCGGCCGCTCCTGCGCGGGGCTGCCGTCCAGATTCAGTAGTCCCAGGATCCCGCACATGGCAGTGGCCTACTGGAGCGGAGCGCCCATCGATGCGGCGCTGCCCTTGAGCCGATAGTCGAACTTCTCGGGAGCGGCAAGCTCGGATAGACGCACACGCGCATTGTTCTTGGGCTCGCCCGGACCGACCAGAAGCGTCCCGGTTCCGGCAAAGACGTTGTTCAGGATGCGCGCTGGATGCGCACCGTCCTTGATGAACAGGAATCGTGCCCCGCGTGGGTCTTCGTTCACCACCGTGTTGGCCACGAAGTGAAGCTCGTTCACCGGGTTCTTGAGGCCCCCGGTGCCGAACGCGACGATGGTGCGGTTGTCGTTGAGCGTTCCCTGCTGGATTACATTGCCAATGACGAACGCGAGGCCGCCGTGGACGAGCTCGAGCGCGTAGCTCGAGCGGCCGTCACGCTCGTCCATGATGCGGTTGTAGAGGATGAAGTTCTGCAGCGCACGGCTTTTCACGTTATGGCCGATCACAGCGTGGTGCACGCTGCTCTCCCGTAGCGTGAAGCTTCGCACCGCTCCGATGTACACGTTGTGGTTGTGGCCGTCCGGTCGCATGTTGTGCGCAAACTCGGATCGCTCGATCACAACGTCGCTGGCCGGATTCGCGCCCGTCAAGATGCCCATCTCGTTATGGTGGAAGTAGCAGTTCCTCACCGTGAGCCCGGAGCCCTCGAGCCGGATGCCGGCGCCGTTGCGGCCTGGAACTTTTGCGCCGGAGAACTCGATGTTCTCGACCGTGGTGTTGGCGCCCTTGATGACCCAGATCGCCTTGCCCTCGGCATGCGCGCCGTCGGCGCGCAGCTGGGCGCGGCCGCCGATGCCGCGGATGGTGAGGCCGCTTCTCCGCCACACGGCGGCGTCGCCGGCATACAGGCCCGCCTCGATCTCGATGACGTCGCCGTCGCGAGCCACTTTCGCGGCGGCGCTCGGCGCCTTGAGCGCGTGCTGCGGGCCGACGCGCAAGGTCTCGGCATGCAGCCGATCGGCGTGCACGACCAGCGAGGTGCAGGCGAGCACCAGGATCGCGATCGAAAGGGCGGGCGACGAGGCTCGCCGCCTTACCCTGGGCTGTCCTACAACCGGCTCTTCGCTCATGGGAATGAAGAGCCTGGCGAATAACGTCCAGGTCGTGCCCATCAACACGATGGTGACGAGCGGAATGGGGGACGCCGGGCTCCCGAGCATTCCGGCGAGCATGAGCAGTAGCGCGAAGACGCCGCCGCCGATCCAGGCGGCCGACGCACGCGATGACGCCGGGACCGCCAGGCGGGTGAGATAGCCGAGCGCGGCGGGCGGCCACAGGATCTCGAGCACCGAGCCCAGGCCGAGGAAGAGGTGGTCGATCGGCCCGCGGAAGGGCGCCCAGTGGGAGAGGTGCTGCGCCGCGTCCGGGGCACGAAGAAGGTGCGCGCACAGCAGGCCGCCGAGGACGAAGAGTCCGGCGACGCGCGCGACCGCGCGTACGCGCAGCGCAAGCCAAAGCGACGACAGCACGATCGCTGCCGCCGCGCCTGCCACGGCCTCGAGCGAAAGCTGCCGGCCGATGACCGGCACCTTGCAGGCCAGCACCGCGGCGACGAGCACGAAGAACACGCGCAGGACCGGCCGGCCGGGATTACCTAGCGTGCGCACGAGAAGCGCCAGGCCGCTGAGGTAGAGCGTGTACCGGCCGAATTCGAGAAGGTCGAAGCCCGAGAGCTCATGCAGCGTCTGCCATGCCGGGGCGAGTCCGGCGCGCAGGTTGCCGACGCTCAAGGAAGGCACGGCGGGCAGCCACTGGGAGAGCGCCCACGCGCCCACGACGATAAGGCCAAGATCGTATTCGCGGCCGGGTTTTACCCACTGCGCGCGCCACCGGGCCGCGAGGTGGCCCGGGAAGCGTGCCGGGTCGAGGAAGCTCGCGAGCAGCGCGCCCGCCAGGGCCCCGCAGGTGTTCGTCGCGAGGTCGGCCACCGACGCGACTCGCGTGGGGACGTACTGCTGCAGGAATTCCATGGACAGGCTGAGCGCGGCGCCGGCAAGGGTCGCGACGATGACGCGAAGGGCGAACGAGCCGATGCCCGAGAGACAAAGCGCGAGCAGGAGTCCGAGCGGGAGGTACGCGAGCAGGTTGGCGGCGTTGTCCGCGTTCGGGGCATACGCCGACCATTTGCCGTGCAGCAGGCCGAGCGCGTCGACGCCCGCGAACTCCCAGCCGAACGGGTACAGGCTCGCATAGGCGATGAGCGCCGCGTACCCCGCGAGCAGTGTGGTGCAGGCTTTCACGAGACCGCGTCGAGGAAGGTCCTGTCCATCCTGCGCCATGCAAAGTCCTGCAGCAGCCGGCACAGCCGCGGCTGCACGAGGTGCAGGTTGTGGTAGTGCCGGAACCGGGTTTTCGCGCCGATGCCGCGGATGCGCGGCTGCTCCACGTCGAGCTCCCAGGGGTGGAAATAGAACACCGCCGAGCGTCCCTCGGTGTCGTTCACGCGGCGGATGAGCGCCCGGGAAACCGCGTACGGCAGCAGCCGGAAGTAACCGCCGCCGCCGGCCGGCAGGTTCGCCGCGAGCACGCGCACGGTGCTCACCGGAATCTCGAGGAGGTCGGGGATCGGGCGAAACGCGAAGCGCGGTGCATCCGGCATGCCGTAATGGTCGTGGCGGATCGGGTACACGCTCGAGCTGTAGCGGTAGCCCGCCTCGGCGATGCAGTCGAATGCCCACAGGTTGTTGGCGCCGATCGAAAAGCTGGGCGCGCGGTAGCCGCGCACCTCGATGCCGGCGATGTCCTCCAGCAGCCGCTTCGCCTTGCAGATGTCCTCGTAGAAGTCGCCCCGGCCCTGCCGGTTGACCCGTTCATGGTCGTAGCCGTGGCTCGCGAGCTCGTGGCCTGCGCCGACGATGCCCCTGACCAGCGCGGGATAGCGCTCGCCGATCCAGCCCAGGACGAAGAAAGTGGCCTGCGCGCCCGATTCCGAAAGCAGCGCGAGGATCGTCTCCACGTTGCCCTCGACGCGGCAGGGCATGCCCTCCCATCCGTCGCGCGGCACGTGCGGGGCGAGCGCCGAGACCTGGAAGTAGTCTTCCACGTCGACGGTGAGCGCGTTGGCAAGCCTAGGCATGAGCCGGCGCGCGCTCCGCGAGCCAGTGTGCGAGGTGGGCGGCGATACGCTCGGCGGCGCGACCGTCCCAGAGCTCCGGCGAGCGGCCGCGCTTGCCGCCGGTCGCGAGGATCTCGTCGACGAGGCGCAGGATCCGTGGCCGATCGCGCCCGACCAGCGTGTTGGTGCCCTGCTCGACCGTGATCGGGCGCTCCGTATTCTCACGCATCGTCAGGCAAGGCACGGCGAGCGCGGTGGTCTCTTCCTGCATGCCGCCCGAATCGGTCAGCACCACCGTGGCGCTCGCCATCAGGCCGAGCATTTCCAGGTAGCCCTGCGGTGGCAGCACGAGCAGACGCTCGCCCTCCAGCTTCGCCCGCAGGCCGAAAGTCTCCACTTTTGCGACCGTGCGCGGATGCAGCGCGCACACGAGCGGCAGCTTCTGCGCCACCGCCTGCAGGATGTCGAGCGACTCTTGCAGCGCCTTGGGCTCGTCGACGTTCGACGGGCGGTGCAGCGTCACCACGCCGAAGCGCGCCGCGGCGAACTGCGGCGGCAGCGTTTTCACCGGCGGCACCGCACGGGCGCGATGCGAAAGCAGCGAGTCGATCATGACATTGCCGACGAAGTGCATCCGCCCGGGGGCGACGCCTTCGCGCGCGAGGTTGTCGTGCGCGCCGCGTTCCGTCGTATAGAGCAGCTCGGCGATCTGGTCGGTCAGCACCCGGTTGATTTCTTCGGGCATCGCGCGGTCGAAGCTGCGCAGCCCCGCCTCCACGTGCGCGACCGGCACGGCCTTCTTTGCGGCGACGAGTGCGCAGGCAAGCGTCGAATTCACGTCTCCCACGACCACCACACAGGAGGGCCGGTACTCGTCGAGCACCGGCTCGAAGCGGCGCATCACCTCCGCGGTCTGCGCGGCATGCGTGCCGGAGCCCACCTCGAGGTTGAGGTGCGGGCGCGGCAGGCCGAGATCCTGGAACAGCCGGTCGTTCAGCATCGGGTCGTAGTGCTGGCCGGTGTGCACGAGCATCGGGCTCGGCAGCCCGGGCTGGACGCTAAAGGCGCGCAGCAGCGGCGCCATCTTCATGTAGTTCGGCCGCGCGCCGACGACGCACAGGACCGGACCGGCGGCGTTCAGGGCATCGCCCATCAGCGTTGCTTCTTCGCCAGGTGACTCTCCTCGCGCGGCTGGTTCTTGATCAGCTCTCGCAGCAGGTTGATCGTGATGTTCATCGCCTTCTCCACGCCGCTCAGGCGCCGCTCGAGCACGCGCATCGCGTCGGCGTTCGCCGGGACAGGGACTACGTCCTCCTCGCCGGGGGGATTGGCGATCGCCTCGCCGAACTCCTCGGAGAACTCGCCGATGACTTCCTGCATCGACTTCGCCGAGATGACGTGGCTGTGGGAAAGAAGGCCCGCGAGCAGCGCCCGGGTGCACAGCGTATTGATGCGCCTGGGGATGCCGCCCGCATAGTCGTGCACGATGGGGAACACGCTGTCCTCGAAGCGGGGGTCGCCCTTCCATCCCACCTGCTTCAGCCGGTGCTCGATATAGGCGCGCGTCTCGTCGGCGTCGAGCGGGCCGAGGTGGTAGGAGGCGATGACGCGCTGGCGAAGCTGGTTCATCGAGCTGCTGCGCATCAGCTCGCGCAGCTCGGGCTGGCCGATGAGGAAGCTTTGCAGCAGCGCGCGGTTGCCGATCTGGAAGTTGGACAGCATGCGCAGCTCTTCCACGGCGACGGGCGCGAGGTTCTGCGCTTCGTCCACGAGCAGCAGGGCACGCTTGCCGCGCGGCAGCAGCGAGGTGAGAAACGCCTCGAGCTCGGCGATGAGGCGCGCCTTGGCGTGCTCGCGCACCGGAAGGCCGAAGGCGGTCGCCACGGCGCGCAGCAGGCCGTCCGCATCGAGCTGCGTCGACACGAGCTGCGCGGCCACCACCTTGCTCGAGTCGAGCTGCCGCAGCAGATTGCGGATGAGGGTGGTCTTGCCCGCGCCGACCTCGCCGGTGAGCGTGATGAAGCCTTCGCCCTGGTAGAGCCCGTACTGCAGGTACGAGAAGGCGCGCTTGTGGCCGCGGCTCGCGTAGAAAAACGCCGGGTCCGGGCTGAGCTGGAAGGGCGCGGCGGAGAATCCGTAGTAGCTTTCGAACATGGCTCTCAGAACCGGTGCGTGAGGCCGACGTACACGCTGTTCGCTTCCCGGTTGACGACGGTCGGCAGCTCGTCTCGAACGCCGGTGTAGGAAACCCCTGCGAAAGCATTCGTGTTCGGCGAAAGGCTGTGGTTCAGCGTGAGCGCGACGAAGTCGTTGCGCGACTCGAGACGCGACGGCTCGTCGCGCGTTGCAAAGGTCCGCCTTCCGGTGAGGCTGATGGTAGTAAAAGGCGTGAGCTTGTGATCGGCGTACGCCCCGAACCCTTTCTCCTTCAGCTCGTCGCGCTGGAGAAAGGCGTCGGGAAGGATGCCGGTCAAGCCTTCCGAGAAACGGTTGCTCTTGCGCGCGAAAGCGCTGAAGCCGATGGAATTGCGCACGCCGATGATGCGCACCGAGCCTTCGAGCCGCTCCTGCAGGACGATCTGCTGCGTATAGAAGGCGAGCGAGCTGGACAGGAAGAGCGGCGTAGCGGAATTGCGGTAGAACTGCTCGATGGCCTCTTGCCGCTCGATCGGGTCGGGGATGCGTGCCCTGAAAATGGCATCGACCAGCGGAAGCGTGAAGCCGGGCGGCAGCCGCAGCGCCTCCTGCTGAAAATCCGAAATGTCGCGCAAATAGGTGACGTTCCAGGCCGTCAGCCGGGTGCGATGGTTGAAGCGCGCAAGGCGATACGGACCGAAGAACCGCTCCTCGTATTGCACGTCGGCGAGCGTTCGGTTGCTCGGCGCCCAGGTGACGCCGGCGCCATACATGTCGCTTGCCTCCATGCTCCCCAGTGACCGGTAGTTGTTCTCCTCGCGCCCCGCGCTCGCCGTGAAGCGCCACGCGTAATCCGGCTGAAAGTAGAGCCGCGCGCGCGCCAGGCGCGTTTCCCGGTCCGGCTGCGCGGTGAACTGCTCGTAGTGAATCTTGCTCGCTTCGTACTCCAGCGCCCAGCCGAAGAGGCGTATCTGGCTTGCAAGCCGGCCGGTCCAATAATCGCTGTCGAGATTGCCGAGCTCGCTGCGATCCGTCGTCGTCCAGAGCTTGCGGTAGCGCAACTCGTAGGAGTAGTCGCGCAGCAGCGCTCCGCGCACATAGGGACTGAGCCCTACGGTGCGGGTCTCGAGCTGGTTCGGCGTGCTGATCGTAACGTCCGCCGGCCGTGCGCCGAAAGGCGACAGGTAATCCTGCGTGATGCTGGCGTTGGCGTCGATGTAAAAGAAGTTGTCGACCGCTTCCAGCGTGCCGAAACCGGTCAGCCGATTCAGGAACCTGTCTTCTGAAGTCCCGTGCGCGTAGTAAATGAGGCTCGGACGGTAATCAAAATAGCCTCGCAGGCGAGGGCCGCTGCCGCTCATGCGCAGCCCCGGCGTGATCTCGGTGATGAAATCGTGCTCTTCCCGGCCGGCTGGGGCAAGGCCGGGATTGTCGTTGTAGGTCTCGCGAACCGTGATGTCGGTATTCACCGTCCAGGGCGCCAGCCCGCCGGCGTTCGCCCCCGGCACCGTGGGAGGAAGCCCGTAACCCGGGGCCGATTGACCCTGTCCGTAACCCGGAGGAAGTGCACCATAGTCGAATTGCGCCGACGCCTGAGAAGCGCAGCAGGCGGAAAGAGCGGCGGCGATGACGCTGGCCCACGGCCTAGCTCCCATGACCGTAATAGCCGCCGTAATACGAGCCGGCATCCGACTGTCGTGCCTTGTTCAGCAGAGTGAGCACCACGGGGCAGGCCTCGACCGTGGAAAGCGCCGACTCCAGCGCGGCGTGGGTCGTCCGCTCGGCCTCCACCACGACCACCACCTGGCCCATGTGGCTCGCGAGCACGCGAGACTCGCTGGTCGCGAGCAGCGGCGGAGAATCGAAAATGATGATCCGGTCCGGATAACGGCTGGAGATCTCCTCGAGGAGGGTGGTCATCGCTTCGCTCGCCAGGAGCTCGTACGCGCCGCGGTGCGGCGTGCCGGAGAGCGCGAGGGTGAGCCGCGGAACGTTGGTTTGCAGCAGCACATCGCCGAAGCTCAAGTCGCGATGCGTAAGGACGTCCAGCAGCCCCTTGGTGCGATGGATGCCCAGCACGGCCGGCAGGCTCGGCTTCACCACGTCGGCGTCGATCAGGAGCACCCGGCAATCGAGCTCCATCGCCATGCTCATCGCGAGGTTGAGCGAGACGAAGCTCTTGCCTTCGTTCGGCAGGGCGCTCGTCACCATGATGAGGTTGCCGTTCGCCACCGGCGCGGCGCCCTTGCCGAGCGCGTTCTGGAT
>DASRKB010000219.1:0-8815 GCA_035649175.1 Burkholderiales bacterium
ATTACAATCCTCCCGATCCTGGCTGGCGAAGGCTTTTTCTTCGCTGCTTCAACACATTATGACGGGAATCGCGGAAAACCTGCAAGCAATGAGGGCGCGTTTGCGAGCGGCAGGAGTGACTTTGTTGGCAGTGTCGAAAGGCCAGAGCGCTGAGCGCATCCGGGAGGCGGCCGCCGCCGGCCAGAATGCATTCGGCGAGAACTACGTCCAGGAGGCGCTCGCGAAGATGCGTTCCGCGCCGGACCTCGAATGGCACTTGATCGGTCCCCTGCAAAGCAACAAGACACGCAACGTCGCCGAGCATTTCGCCTGGGTGCAGACCGTCGAGCGCGAGAAAGTCGCGCAGCGCCTATCGGAGCAGCGCCCGGAAGCCATGGCACCGCTCAATGTGCTCATCCAGGTCAATGTCTCCGGCGAGGCGACCAAGAGCGGCGTCGCGCCGGACGACGTCGCTTCCCTCGCGCAGGCCATATCCGGCATGAAACGGCTGCGGCTGCGCGGGCTCATGGCGATTCCCGAGCCGCACGCGCCACGGGATCGCTATCGAGAGGTAAGGTGGATCTACGAGGCGCTGAAGCCTCGCTTCGGCTTCGATACGCTGTCGATGGGAATGTCGGACGACATGGAGGTCGCGATCGCTGAAGGGGCCACGATGGTGCGCATCGGCACCGCGATCTTCGGGCCGCGCGCCAGGACGAGGAGCGCGGCGTGAAGATCTCTTTCCTCGGCGGGGGCAACATGGCGAACGCCCTCGTTGGTGGCCTGCGCGCGAAAGGTATGGCCGCAGGCGATCTCTCGGTGATCGAGGTGAACCCGGCCGCGCGCGAGCGCATCGCCGCGCACGGCGTCGGCGTGAGCACAGCGCCGGACGCGGCCACCAGCGGCGCTGAGGTGCTCGTGCTCGCGGTGAAGCCGCAGGACATGAAGCGCGCGCTCGCCTCCGTCGCCGGCAGCGCGGGCGGCAAGCTTGTGGTCAGCATCGCGGCAGGGATCCGGGTAGAGGCGCTGTCGCGCTGGCTCGGCGGGCACCACCGGATGGTTCGCTGCATGCCGAATACGCCGGCGCTTGTCGGCGGCGGCATCACCGCGCTCTATGCGGCCCCCCGAGTCGATGCGCAGGACAGGCGTCGCGCCGAGGAAATACTGCGCGCGGTCGGCGAGGTGGTCTGGGTGGAGGAGGAGCGGCTGCTCGACCCGGTGACCGCGCTCTCGGCGAGCGGACCCGCCTACGTGTTCTGGCTGATCGAGCAACTGGCCGCGTTCGGCGAGGCGGCCGGCATCGCCCCCGCGGACGCGCAGAAGCTCGCGCTGCACACCGTGCTCGGCGCGGCCGAGCTCGCGGCTCGTAGCAGCGAGCCGCCCGCGGTGCTGCGCAGGAACGTGACCTCGAAGGGTGGAACCACGGAGGCGGCGCTCAACGTCTTCGAGCAGGAGCGCCTCGCCGAGGGCTTCCGCAAGGCGCTCGAGGCGGCGAGCCGGCGCGGCGCCGCGATGGGCGATGAGATGGGGAAGGATTGATGTTCGGCCAGATCGCCTCGCTGCTGGTCGACACCGTCGCTGCTTTCTTCGTGTTCATGCTGCTCGCCCGCTTCCACTTCCAGTGGCTGCGCGTGCCCTTCCGCAACCCCATCGGCGAGTTCATCCTCGCCACCACAAACTGGTGCGTGGTGCCTGCCCGGCGCGTGATCCCGGGACTGGCGGGGCTCGACCTGCCGACGCTGCTGCTCGCCTGGCTGGTGCAGGCGGCCGGTGTCTGGATTCAGGCCGGCATCGCGGGCGCCTCGCCTGGCATCGCCGCGCTCGCCGCCGTGGCGGCCGTCGACATGCTGCGCTACAGCCTGTACATCCTCGTGTTCGCGGTGATCGTGCAGGTGGTGTTCTCCTGGATCAACCCCCACGCGCCCTTCGCGCCCCTCTTCGACGTGATCACGCGTCCCTTCCTCAGGCCGCTGCGGCGCTTCATTCCGCTCATGGGCAGCTTCGACCTCAGTCCCCTCGTGCTGCTTGTCCTGATCCAGGTCGCGCTCATCCCGGTCGGCCACCTGCGCTTCGCCGCCGCGGCGCTGTGATCCTCGATCTGCATGTCCAGCCGGGCGCCGCGCGTACCGAGTTCGCTGGCGTGCACGGCGAGCGGCTGAAAGTGCGGGTGAAGGGCAGAGCCGTGGATGGCGAGGCTAACGAAGCGCTCGTCGAGTTCCTCGCGGCGCACTACCGGGTGCCTCGGCGCAGCGTGCGCATCCTCGCGGGCCTTAGGTCGCGCCGCAAGCGCGTGCTCATCGAGGAAAGCGGATCTCCTCCGGATACGGATAGACGTCCTCCAGCTCCCCGGCGCTGAAGCGCCGCTGCTTGGCGGCCCAGAACACCGGGTCGAGCAGGTCGCGGTGATGCTCGTAGAAGATCTCGCGCGAGCGCGGGTCGCTCACGAGGAAGCGCTCGAACTGCTCCGGGAACACGTCGCCCTCGCCGATGCGCCAGTAGGGCTCCGCGGCGATCTCCTCGTCGTAGCTCGAAGCGGGCGGGATGCGCCGGAACGCCACCTCGCCGATCGGCTGGATCTCGTCGTAGTCGTAGAAGACCACCCGATCATGGCGCGTGACGCCAAAGTTCTTGAGCAGCATGTCGCCCGGGAAGATGCCCGCGCCGGCGAGCTCCTTGATCGCGTTGCCGTACTCGCGCAGGGCATAGCGCAGCTTTGCCTCATCGCCGTCGCGCCGGCATTCCTCGAGGTGCAGGTTGAGAGGCTGCATGCGCCGCTCGATGTAGACATGCCCGAGCACAAGGCTCTCGCCGTCGATCTCGACGGTGGAGGCGCACTCGCGCCGCAGCTCGTCGAGGAGCGCCTCATCGAAGCGATCCAGCGGCAGCGCGACGTGGGAATACTCCAGCGTATCCGCCATGCGCCCGACGCGGTCGTGGAGCTTCACCATCTGATACTTGTCCATCACCGTCTGGCGGTCGATCTCTTTGGGCGGCGCGAAGCGGTCGCGGATCACCTTGAAGACATAGGGGAACGAAGGCAGGGTAAAGACGAGCATCACCATGCCCTTGATGCCGGGCGCGACGCCGAACCGGTCGGTGGAGTGGGCGAGGTGGTAGTGCAGGTCCCGATAGAAGAGCGTCTTGCCCTGCTTGGCCAGCCCCACCGCCATGTAGAGCTCGGCGCGGGGCTTTCTGGGCATGAGCCAGCGCAGGAAAGACACGTATGCCGCCGGCGCCTCCATGTCGACGAAGAAGTAGGCGCGCGCGAAGGAGAAGAGCACGAGCAGCTGGTCCTCGCCGACGAGCAGCGTGTCCAGGTACAGCTCGCCGCCAGCGTTCTGCAGCACGGGGACGGCGAACGGCAGGTCCCGCCCGGCGTTGACCACCCGGCCGATCACGTACGCCCCCTTATTGCGGAAGAAGAGCGACGCGAGCACCTGGATCTGCAGGTCGGGCTCCGCGCGCGTGGGGCGCGGGAAGTGCGCGCGTAGCGCCTGCATGACGTTGCGCAGATCGCGCCCCAGGTCCTCCCAGGGATTGGCGAGCCCGAAGCTGTGCGCGATCCGCCCGAGGCAGGTCCGGAGCCCTTCTTTCACCGGATAGAAGCAGCGATAGCTCGGCGCCTCGCCCTCAAGGTGCTCGGTGGCCACCGCGGGCCGCCAGAAGATGAAGTCGTTGTGGTAGTAGCGCCGGTGCAGTACCTGGCAGGCCACCGAGTTGTAGAAGGTCTCGGCGCACTCGGGCTGCTTGTGGTCCTGGATGAGCGCGATGTACGCGGACTTGATCGCCGGCCACAGCGTCTCGTCGCGCTCCGCGGCCGGGAAGCGCTCGCGCACCTCCGCGACCGCTTCCTCGACGCGCTTGTCGTACATCTGGATGCGTTCGCGCGCAAGCGCCTGCAGCGCATGCCAGTCGGCGCGCTCAAAGAGCCGCCGAGCCTGCCTCGCCGCCTCGCGGAAGAGCCGGTAGTGCCGGTCGAAGCCGGCGAGGATGGCCTGCGCGACGCGCGCGGCGGAATCTACGCCGCGGCGAGCTTCTGCTTTTTCGGCGACTCGAAGAATTGCTCGTCCTCGGTGGAGCCGTGCAGCGCGGTGGTGGAACTCTTTCCGCCGGTGACGACCTGCGTCACCTCATCGAAGTAGCCGGTGCCCACCTCGCGCTGGTGCTTCACCGCGGTGAAGCCCTTCTCGGCCGCGGCGAACTCCTTCTGCTGCAGCTCGACGAAGGCGCTCATGTGGTGGCGCGCGTAGCCGTGCGCGAGCTCGAACATCGAGTAGTTCAGCGCGTGGAAGCCGGCGAGCGTGATGAACTGGAACTTGTAGCCCATCGCGCCCAGCTCGCGCTGGAACTTCGCGATCGTCGCGTCGTCGAGGTTCCTCTTCCAGTTGAAGGAGGGCGAGCAGTTGTAGGCCAGCATCTTGCCAGGGTGCTTTTTCTGGATGCCCTCGGCGAAGCGCCGTGCGAAATCCAGATCCGGCGTCCCCGTCTCGCACCACACCATGTCGGCGACCTCAGCGTAGGCGAGGCCGCGCGAAAGCGCCTGGTCGAAGCCCTTGCGCGTCCGGTAGAACCCCTCCGAGGTCCGCTCGCCGGTGAGGAAAGGCTTATCGTTCTCGTCGATGTCACTCGTCACGATGTCGGCGGCCTCCGCGTCGGTGCGGGCGAGGAGTACCGTCGGCACGCCGAGCACGTCGGCCGCGAGGCGCGCGGCGGCGAGCTTCTGCACCGCCTCCTGCGTCGGCACCAGCACCTTGCCCCCCATGTGTCCGCATTTCTTGACCGACGCGAGCTGGTCCTCAAAGTGCACCCCGGCCGCGCCTGCTTCGATCATCGCCTTCATCAGCTCAAAGGCGTTCAGCACGCCGCCGAACCCCGACTCCGCATCAGCGACGATAGGGGCGAAGTAATCAACCTCGTCCTTGCCTTCCATCCACTGGATCTGGTCGGCGCGCGCGAGTGCGTTGTTGATGCGCTTCACCACCGTGGGCACCGAGGACACCGCGTAGAGCGACTGGTCGGGATACATCTGCAACGAGTCGTTCGCATCGGCCGCCACCTGCCAGCCCGACAGGTAGATCGCGGGCACGCCGGCTTTCACCTGCTGCACGGCCTGGTTGCCGGTCAGCGCCCCCAGGGAGTGAACGAAGGGGCGCTCGTTCATGAGGCGCCAGAGCCTCTCCGCGCCGCGGCGCGCGAGGGTATGCTCGACGGCCACGCTGCCGCGCAGACGCACGACGTCCTGCGCGCCGTAGGGGCGCTTCAGGCCTTTCCAGCGGGAGTTGCCGGCCCAATCCTGCTCGAGCTTGCGTTCTTCTTCGCGTCGCTTCTCCACGAGTCCTCCGGAAGTGATGGATGGACAAGTGTCGCCTTCGCTCGCACTGCGCAGCAACACGCCAGTAGGACTATCTGCGGCGCAGCAAAACAAGGATTTACAGGGCCTTATGGCAGCATCGTTTCACGATGCGGCAAGGACTTTCAAAAAATGGTGCTGCGCCGCAATCAGGTCTGGACGAGCGTCCGATGGTGGTTGACGCTCATCAGGATCCCCGCCCCGATATAGAGCGTGAGAAGCGCTGTGCCGCCGTAAGAGAGGAAGGGGAGCGGCACGCCGACCACCGGCAGGATGCCCGACACCATGCCCATGTTGACGAAGGCATAGGTGAAAAAGATGAGCGAGACCGCGCCGCCGAGTAGCCGCGCAAACACCGTGGCGGCGTTGGCGGCGATGATGAGGCCCCGGCCAACCAGCAGCGCGTAGAGCAAGAGCAGCACGATGTTGCCCACTAGGCCGAACTCCTCGGAGTAGACGGCGAAGATGAAGTCGGTGTCCCTCTCCGGGATGAACTCGAGGTGCGCCTGGGTCCCGTTCAGCCAGCCCTTGCCGGAGACCCCGCCGGAGCCGACCGCGATGGTCGACTGGATGATGTGGTATCCCGCACCGAGCGGGTCCTGCGTCGGATCGAGAAGCGTCAGGACGCGGCGCTGCTGGTAGGTGTGCAGGAAGGGCCAAGCGAGCGGAACGACCGCCGCGCCGAGCACGGCGAGCCCGCCGATCACGCGCCAGCTGAGGCCGGCGAAGAACATCACGTAGAACCCGGCGCCCCCTACCAGCGCGGCCGTGCCCAGGTCGGGCTGGCGCAGGATCAGCGCGACCGGCACGGCGAGCAGCAGCGCCGCGATCAAGAAGTTGCGCAGCCGCAGCGTCGACTCGTTGCGGTGGAAATACCACGCCAGCATGAGCGGCAGGGCGAGCTTCATCATCTCGGAGGGCTGGAAGCGGCCGATGCCCATGTTCAGCCAGCGGCGGGCCCCGTTCACTACCTCGCCGAAGAGCGCCACGGCGAGGAGAAGGGCGAGCGCGACGGCATAGGCGGGCACGGCGAAACGCATCAGCGTCTGCGGCGGAAGCTGCGCCACGCACCACATGGCGACCAACGCGATCCCGAGGTTGCCGAGCTGGCTTACGATCCGCGCCGGGTTCTGGTAGGCGGCGGAGAAAAGCGCCGCGAACCCCAGCATCGAAAGCGACAGCAGCAGGAGGAGCAGCGGCTGGTCGATGCCCTCGGCAAGCCGCAACGCCACGCGGCGCAGGGGAAGACGCGAAAGCTCCATCAGTCGTTGCCCTCCGCGTCCTCGTCCTCGGGCGTCGCGCGCATCCCGGACGGCATCTTGCCGAGGAGGAAGTAGTCCAGCACCGCGCGCGCGACCGGCGCGGCCGCGCGGGCGCCAAAGCCACCATTCTCGACGATCACCGCGAGCGCGATGCGCGGTCTCTCAACGGGCGCAAAGGCGATGAAGAGGGAATGGTCCCGGAAGCGCTCGGCGACCTTGGATTCGTCGTACTTCTCGTTCTGCTTGATGGCGATCACCTGGGCGGTCCCGGTCTTGCCCCCGCTCGTGTACTGGGCGCCGGCGAACGCCCGCGCCCCCGTGCCCTCCTTGTTTACGCCCGCCATGGCACGCTTCACGATCTCGACGTACTCCGCCCGGAACGGCGCTTTGTGCACCGCCTCGGGCTCGATGTGGCGGCGGCCGCCGCCGCGCGCATGGTCGACGTACGCCACGAGGTGCGGCCTGTACATCGTTCCGCCGTTGGCGAGAGTCGCCGTGGCGAGTGCAAGCTGGATCGGCGTGTACGAGTTGTAGCCCTGGCCGATGCCGATGGAAATGGTCTCGCCGGGGTACCAGCGCTGGTCCGCCGGGCGGCGGAAGCGCTTCATCTTCCACTCGGGTGAAGGCAGCACGCCCGCCGCCTCCCCCTCGATATCGATGCCGGTGCGGGCGCCGAAGCCGAAATGCTTCATGAACCCGGCAATTGCCTCGATGCCCATGTCGTTCGCGAGCTGGTAGTAGTAGACGTCAGAGGAGACGACGATCGACTTGTGCAGGTCGACCACGCCGTGGCCGCCCGGCTTGGAGTCGCGGAAGCGCCGGTCACCGAACATGAAATAGCCCGGGTCGACCATGGTTTGACGCGCCGTGCGCTTTCCGAGCTGCAGGGCCGCGAGCGCCATGAATGGCTTGAATGTCGATCCCGGCGGATAAACCCCTGAGATGGCGCGGTTGTTCAAGGGCTTATCGGGGGAGCTGTTGAGCTCCGCCCAATACTGCGCATCGATGCCATCGACGAACAGGTTCGGGTCGAACCCCGGCTTCGAGACGAGCGCGAGCACGCCCCCGGTCGCGGGGTCGATCGCCACCACCGCACCGCGGCGTTCGCCGAACGCCGCCTCGGCGACGCGCTGCAGGCGGATGTCGAGCGTCAGGCTCACGTCGTTGCCCGACACTGGCGCGGTCCGCGACAGGGTGCGGATACCGCGGCCGGCCGCGTCGATTTCGACCTGCTCGAAGCCGGTCTTGCCGTGCAGCTCGTGCTCATAGCTCGCCTCGACGCCCCACTTGCCGATGGTGTCGGTGCCCCGGTAATTCGCCTCCTTGCCCTCGGCGGCGAAGCGCTCTTGGTCTACCTGGGTCACCCGGCCCATGTAGCCGATGACGTGCGATGCGACCTCGCCGTAGGGATACTGGCGGAAGAGCCGCGCTTTGATCTCCACGCCGCGATAACGGAAGCGGTTCGCGGCGAACTTCGCCACCTCTTCGTCCGACAGGCGCGTGCGGATCGGCAGGCTTTCGGCGTTGCGCGTCTCCTGGAGCATCTTGCGGAACCGCGCCCGGTCGCGCGGCTGGATTTCGATCAGCTCCGCCAGCTCGTCGATGGTTTGCTCCACGCTCTCGACGCGTGCGGGGAAGATCTCCAGCGTGTAGCCGGAGTAATTGCGCGCGATGACCGCGCCGTTGCGGTCGACGATGAGACCGCGGTTGGGCGAGACCGGGACGATGGCGATGCGGTTGTCCTCCGCCTTCGCGCGGTACACCTCGTGCTGCACCACTTGCAAGAAGAAGAAACGCGCAGCAAGCAGCGCGAAGGCGGCGACCACCGCGATCGCGGCGACGCCGATGCGCAGCCGAAACTGCGCCAGTTCCTGCTCGCGGTTGCGCAGCTCCGCGGCGCCCATCAGATCGCCTGCTCGCGCTCGGTGCGCCGCTGGGGCAGCAACAGCAGCCAGGTGACGCCCGGCCAGAGCGCGGCGCCGACAAGCGGCCCGACGACGATGGCCCAGCCCGGGAACGGATCGCCCGCCACGAGCCGCACCAGCAGGGCCGCGGACTGAGCCACCAGGAGAATCAGCGCCACATGCAGCGCCTGGAGCCCGGCGCCGAACCACAGGATGCGCCGCGACAGCCACACGCTCAGGAACGCGAGCAGCGAGTAGGCGAGCGCGTGCTGGCCGAGCAACACGCCGTTGCCCGCGTCGGTGAGCAGGCCCAAGGTCCA
>DASRKB010000220.1:0-37710 GCA_035649175.1 Burkholderiales bacterium
AAAACTCCGTGAGGGCGTACTTGTCCTGGCAGCGCTCGATCAGCCGGCTGGACGGGAGAAACGTGCAACCCGCTAGCCTGCCCCGCAGGCGGTTGAGCCGGCGCACGTCGGTATCGGTCGTCGGTATGACGAGGTCGATGCGTTCGGTTTCGACGATCCGGCGCAGCGCCTCGCCAAAGGCCCTCGTCGAAAGTGGAAGGAGGTAGTTGCGCTCCGCGGGGGACTTCTTGAGGAGAAACGGACTTTGATTACAACCGATGATCGTCAGCGAACGATCGCCGGCATGCAAGCTGCGCAACACATTGTTGCTTGCAGCCGAGCCTGCTTCCAGAACGAGAAGCCTGGCTCTCACTTGAGGACCAATGCCTCAAGCCGTCAGACTTAGGATTTCTTCTTTTTCAAGGCTTTCTTCTTCTTGCGAGGGAGGAGCCTGAGTATCCTGATCGGAACCCGGTAAGTCCTCTCCTTGATCGTGATTTTGTTTCCGAAGCGTGCGGCGCACTCCTTGAGGCACTCGATGAACTCCGCCCATTCGTCTGGCTCGAGCTCACCGATGACTTCCACCTTGGTCGTCTTGAACGCATCGGTACGCCCAAGCTGTCCGATGATCGGTCTATCGATCATGTTCTTCCCCCCTTAAAGAGAAGTTGGTGCACCGGCAGTATATGCCCGGTCTAGTGACAAGCACAGCAGACAAGCGTGCTGCTAGATCCGGGTTAGGCCGGTTGTGGCAGGCGTTGCGTAAAGCTGCGCCGCAGCAACCAGAAAGCGAT
Source organism: Burkholderiales bacterium (assembly GCA_035649175.1). GTDB lineage: Bacteria > Pseudomonadota > Gammaproteobacteria > Burkholderiales > SG8-39 > SCGC-AG-212-J23. The sequence goes on from DASRKB010000220.1 coordinate 774, forward strand.
CGTGAGGTTGAGCAGGTTCCAGCCGATGCCGTTCATGAAGGCGGCGCGGTAGGAGCCGGTCAGGTCGAAGATGGCGCCGGACATCCAGCCGCCGAGCGCCATGCCGAAGAGCGTCGCCATCAGCACTACGCCGGTCCTGGTCGCCGCCTCGGTGGGGCTGAAGTGCTCGCGCACGATGAGGGCGTAGGCGGGGACGATGCCGCCCTGGAAGAGGCCGAAGAGCGCCGAGACGACGTAGAGCGATACCAGGCCGTCGAAGGGCAGGAACAGCAGCAGCGCGATGCCCTGCAGCGCGGAGCCGAGGAGGAGGGTGCGCAAGCCGCCGATGCGGTCGGAGATCCAGCCCGAGACGAGGCGGCTCACGATGCCGAAGGCGAGCATGAGCGAAAGCATCTCCGCGCCGCGCGCCGCGCCGTAGCCGAGGTCTCCGCAGTAGGCGACGATGTGGACCTGAGGCATGGACATTGCCACGCAGCAGGCCACGCCGGCGATGGCGAGCAGCACCATCAGGGCGTTGGGCGAGAGGCCGAGCGGTCGGTCGCTCTTCACGTCGAACTTTCCGGTGGGCGCCGCCGTTTCCAGCGCGGGCGGCCGGCGGCGCAGGACGAAGGCGATGGCCGTCACGCTGAGCGCGCAGAAGATGCCGACGCCGACGTAGGTCGCGCGCCAGCCCGAGGTGTCGAAGAAGTACTGCAGCACCGGCGGCCACACCGTGCCGGCGAGGTAGTTGCCGCTCGCGCAGATCGCGACCGCGATGCCGCGGTGGCGGTTGAACCACAGCGCTGTATCGGCGACGAGCGGCGCGAAGGTCGCCGAGCAGCCGAGCAGGCCGATGAGAAAGCCGTGGGCAAGCGTGAACTCCAGGAGCGAGGAGGCGGTGCCGGCCGCCACGAATCCCAGCCCCAGCCCGATGCCGCCGATGAGCAGCGGCACGAACACGCCGAAGCGGTCCGAAAGGCGCCCCATCAGGATGCCGCCGACACCGAAGCCGAGCATCGTCAGCGTGTAGGGTAGCGACGCGTCGCCGCGGTCGGCCGAGAACTCCGCCTGGATCTGGGCGAGCGCGACCGCCATGGCGTACATGCCCACGCCGCCGATCGTCATGAGCGCGAGCGAGGCGCCGAGCCGCACGCACGCGTAGAGGGATTCGGGCTCGCTGCGCGGGTCGGCCATGGTCGGGCTGATAGTATCGCCCGGACACAACCCCACGACAGGAGCGTTTCATGGCGGCGAAATCCCCCCCTTCGACGATCGGCCAGGTGCGCGACGTCTTTCCCAAGCTGGGCGAGCTCACCGACCAGGTCTTGTTCGGCGATGTGTGGGAGCGCAAGGGCCTCTCCAAGCGCGACCGCAGCCTCGCCACGGTGACCGCGCTCGCGGTGATCGGCCAGTCCGAGCAGCTGCGCGGCCACCTCTGGCGCGCGCTCGATAATGGCGTGAAGAAGGACGAGATCATCGAGCTGATGACGCACCTCGCCTTCTACTGCGGCTGGGCGAACGCCGGGAGCGCCGCGCTCATCGCCAAGCGCGTGTTCGAGGAGCGCGGGATATGAGGATCGGGTTCATCGGCCTTGGCGCGATGGGCCGCCACATGGCCGCGAGCCTGCAGCGCGCCGGTCACGAGCTGGCGGTGCATGACCTGCGGAAGGTGGAAGGTTTTGCCAATCAGAAAGCCTCTCCCGAGGAGGCTGCGCGCGGCTGCGAGGTGCTCTTCACCTCGCTGCCCGGGCCCGCCGAGGTCGAGTCTGTCGCGTCCCGGATCCGCTCTTCGCTGGAGAAAGGGACGGCATGGTTCGACCTCACCACCAACTCGCCCGCGGTCGTGCGGCGGATCAACGCCGAGCTGGCGAAAAGCGCAGTGCATTTCCTGGACGCGCCGGTGAGCGGCGGGCCGAAGGGCGCCCAGTCCGGGAAGCTCGCGATCTGGGTGGGCGGAGATGAAGCCGCATACAAGAAACATGAATCCTTGTTGAAAAGCATCGGAGATCAGCCGCTCTACGTTGGCCCCATCGGCGCAGGCAGCGTCGCCAAGCTCACGCACAACATCACGAGCTTCTCGATGATGGCGATGCTCGCGGAGGTCTTCACGCTCGGCGTGAAGGCGGGCGTCGAGCCGGTGGCGCTGCTCAAGGCGCTCCGCCAGGGCGCGACCGGCCGCAAGCGCACCTTCGACCGGCTGCCCGAGCACTGGCTGCCCGGGAAGTTCGATCCGCCGGACTTCACGGTGCGTCTGGCGCTCAAGGACGCGACGCTCGCCCTCGAGATGGCGCGCGAGTTCGGCGTGCCGATGCGCGTCGGGGAGATCGCGCTGGGTGAGCTCAAGGCCTGTGTCGAGCGCGGCTGGGGCGAGCGCGACAGCCGCATCGCGATGACCCTGCAGGAGGAGCGGGCCAAAACCAGCGTAAGGGTGGCCCCCGAGCGACTACAAGGAATTTTGGATTAAACTAGCGGCTGGCAACTACGAAAGGAGGTGATCCGGTGAGAAGCTACCCAGGCGCAACCGGCAGGCGAGTTCCCTTGAACGGATCGTTCATCGTGGAGGGGGACGCCAGCTAACGCCGGCTCGCCTCAGCAAAACGCCCCGCGTGCGCAAGCGCCCGGGGCGTTTTCATTTTCAGCGCCCCTTGGTCCGTATATTGCCTCTCTGCGTCCATGGGAACGCGTCGCAGAAGACACGGGTCGCTCGTCGGCTTGGCGATGGTCACGCCGCAAGTCATCGCGTTGCGCAGCCTGCGCACCCACGACACGCGCGAGATGCAGCGGATGGTCACGGAGAAGCTGTTCGCGTTGTGGGAATCCATGAGCGCAATGGGGTTGCAGATGGCGAAGGCGCAACAGGATTACGCGCTCCTCGTGATGCGTCAGTGGTCGCCCTGGATGACCCCGGCAGTCGTACAGTGCGGCCGCCAAGGTGCTCGAAGAAGGCCTGCGTCCGATCCATCGCCGCGCCGCGGCGAACGCGCGGCGCCTGAGAAAGTGAACTAGGCGCGCTTCTTCGCCGCCGGATGGGCGCGGCGGATGGTCGGCGACACGACCTTGTCCGAGACGGGGATGTCCCAGACCGCGCCGCCGCCGCTCGCGGCGAACTCCGCGACGAGCTTCGGCAGGTCCTCCAGCGTCTTCACGGTCTTCCCCGCGAGGCCGAATCCGCGCGCGATGGCCGCGAAATCGCAGTAGCCGAATACCGAGCCCTCTTCAGACATGCCCTCGGCGCGGAACTTGTGCAGCTCGGAGCCGTAAGCCCCGTCGTTCATCACGACGATCAGGATGTTCATCTTGTGGCGCCGGATGGTCTCGAGCTCCTGCACGTGCATCATGAGGCTGCCGTCACCGTCGAACAGTACCACCGGCCGGTCCGGCCGCGCTGCCGCGACGCCCATCGCGAACGAGATCCCGTTGCCGATCGCGCCGAACTCGCGGATCGTCAGGAAACGCTCCTGCGGGCGCGAGGGCATCTGCGCGAAGAACCAGGAGCAGTGGCCCGAAGAGTTCACCAGCTCCCAGTCCGCAGGGATGTGCTTTTCCAGGTCGGCGACGACCTCGCGCGGATCGAGCAGCCCGGGCTCAATGTCGAACACGTGACTGTCGGGCTTGGAATCGCGGATGCGCGCGGCCATCGCCTGGGTGCGCCACGTCCGCTCTGCCTTCGGTAATGCGCTCGTTAAGGCTTCCACGCCAAGGCGAGCGTCGGCGCGCAGGTGGTGCTTCGCCACCTCCTGTCCCTGGCTGATCGCGACCGGATCGATGTCGATCTGCAGCATCTTCGCTTTCGGCCAGAGCTGGCCGCCGCCGCCCGCGTGGTAGGCGAGCGAGCAGCCGACCGCGACGACGAGATCCGCCTCGGCCAGGCACTCAAGCCCGACCTCCGGCGTGAAGCTGCCCGAAATTCCGATGCAGAAGGGGTCGTCGTGGAAGAGGCCTCGCGCGGGAAGCGTAGTAGCGAGCAGCCCGCCGACCTTGGCGGCGAGCACCCGGCATGCGGCGCCCGCCTTGGCCTCCACTGCTCCGAGGCCGGCGAGCACGACCACACGCCGGGCATCGGCGACCAACCTCGCCGCGGCGGCCAGGTCGTCGGGGTGCGGCGGCATGGGAGCGGGCTGCGGCAGCAGCTTCCACGAGGGCGTCGGCAATGCCGGCGGGCCAGTCCACGGCCGGCTCTGCAGGTCGAACGGAACGCCGATCACGACCGGGCGCCGTTCGCGCCTTGCCTGCAGGAAGGCGTCGCGCACCGCGGAGGGCATGCGCTCTGGCAGGTGCAGGCTGTGGTACACGGCCCCGGTAGCGGTGATGAGCGGCGCCTGGTCGATCGCCTGGTTGTACCAGCCGCTCTTCAGCGGCGCTTCCCCCGCGAACACGACGACCGGTAGATGGGCGCGCACCGCCGCGGGGAGCGCGGTGATGAGCTGCGTCACGCCCGGCCCGCAGGTGACCGTCGCGACACCGACGTCCCAGTTTTTGCGCGCGTAAGCCATGGCGGCGGCGAGCGCACAGTGCTCGTGCCTCACATACACCATGCGGCAATCCTGCGCGGCGAGCCGCGCCGCCCAGTTCATGTTCGCGTCGCCGAGGAGCGCGAAGCACGTCTTCACGCCCTCCTGGGCGAACGCCCCGGCAAGGACGTCGTACACGCGCGGCCCGACTTCGATACTCACTGGATGTAGTGGCTCCGAGCGTAGGGTTTGATCCCCAGGTACGCCGTGAGGTGAGCGCTGAGATCCCGCGCATCGTCGCCGGCCCCGTCGATGAGGCTCGACTTCCGCCGCCGCAGGAACGGCAGGCCCAGAACATACATACCGGGCGCTTCCGTGATGACACCGCCGTCGTGGCGGATGTTGCCCTTGGGGTCGAGGACCGGGACGTCCAGCCAGGCGTAGTCGGGGCGAAATCCGGTCGCCCAGAGGATCGTCCGGATTCCCGCGCGACCGAGATCGAGCACAAGCGGCGGCGATGCTTCGACGCGCGTCGGCTCGGGGCGATGCGGCGGATCGAGCGCCTCGCTCACGCCGCTTGCCGTGGCCCACTCGTCGAACGTGTTCAGCAATCGGTTCTGCTTGAGGTCGGCGAGCTCGCACAGGTTGCGCAGCGATCCGGAGAACTGGGCCTTCCCGTCCCGGATTCCGGCCAGGCGGCCGACGAGCTTTACCCCGAGCGACATGAGTGCGTTCAGGTCGACGTTCCTGCGGTCGGGATAGCCCGCGATCTGGAAAGAGGAGAGGTTGCGAGCGCGCCGCAGATTCTCGACCTGGTCGTAGCGCTCATCGTTCAGGCCGGTCGTGTGCATCCACCACTGGATGTCCTTGCCGCGGTACGTTCGGGGGGCGCGCACGTGCTCACCGACCGCCAGCGTTACGGGGCGTCCGGAGCGCTGGATCTCGTCGGCGATCTGCACGCCCGAGGCCGCCGCACCGACCACCATCACGCCGCCCGGCGCGAGGCTCTGAGCGTTGCGGTACTGGGCGGTGGTCAGCTGGAGAATGCCGGAGGGAACCGCTTGCGCGATCTTCGGGACCTGCGCGATGTTGAACGCGCCGGTGGCAAGGACGACCGCCCTGCAATGCCAGGTACCCTGCCCGGTGACGACCTCGTAGCCCTCGGCCCTGCGCCGCACAGCAGTGACCGGGCAGTGCGTGTGCAGGGGCGGCGACACCCGCTTCGCGTAGCTCTCGAGGAACGCGATGGTCTCCGGCATCGTCCGGAAACCGTCCGGGTCGTCGCCTTCGTATCCGAAGCCGGGCAACCGGCTCTGCCAGTTCGGGGTGAGCAGGGTAAGCGACGCCCAGCGCTCGGTGCGCCAGGTGTTGGCGACCTCGGCGCGCTCGAGGACCACGTGGTCGATCGAGCGCTCGGCGAGGCACCAGCTCATGGCGAGCCCAGCCTGGCCCGCGCCGACTACGACGACGGTCGTACGCACTCGGCGCAGGAGCTCGTGCGACGGAGCGGCGTTACGCCACCTCGACCGTGACGTTGGTCGGGTTGGTGATGATGTCGTAGACCGCGGAGCGCTTCTGCGACTGCGCGACGATCGCCTTGATGTCCTCGGGTGATGCGTCCGCGTCGATCTTGTACGTCACTCTTATGCCGTCGAAGCCGTTGCGCACGTCCTCATCCATGCCGAGGATGCCGCGCACGTCCATTCCGGCCTCGAGGGTCGCCGACACCGAGCGCAGCTGAACTTTGCGCGCCTGGGCGACGGCCGCGACGCCGGCGGTCAGGCAGCTTGCGAGACCGGCGAGTACGATCTCCACCGGGGTGGCGGCCTCGTCTTGCGCGGCGAAAATCTCGGGATGATCGGCGTCGAAAGTGAATTTCTTCTTGTGCTTCTGCTCGGCGCCCAGGCCGTAGAAACCCTCGATGGTAGAGCGGCTGTGGGTGCCGTTGATCCACTCGACGGTCGAGCGCCACTTGAACTTTGCCGCTTCAGGCGCCTTTGCGAGCGCCTCTTGCGCGCCGAATAGCGCTTCGACGTTGACGCCGTTGTTCACGGGTTTGTCTTCCTTGACTGTCGCCATGGCTTCCTCCTGGGGAGTTTTGGGGGGGCAAAAAGTATAAACCTAGATCGCCTGGTTCAGACGGGGCTTCCAGAACGGACGGAACAGCTCGATCTTCGGGCAGCGATTCATGACGACCTTGAGGCCCGCCGCCTCTGCCAGCCGGGCCGCCTCGTCGTTGCGCACGCCAAGCTGCGCCCACAGCACCTTCGCGCCGATCTCGATCGCCTCGCGCGCGATCCCGGGCAGCGCGTCGGAGCTGCGGAACACCTGCACCATGTCCACCGGCCGGCCGATCGCCGCCAGCGACTCGTAGACCCGCAACCCGCGGATCTCGCCACCGGCCTCGTTGGGGTTGACCGGGAACATGTCGTATCCGGTCTCGTGCAGAACCCTGAGGACGCCATAGCTGAACTTGGTGGGATCGGAGCTGGCGCCCACCATGGCGATGGTCTTCACCTCTTTCAGGATGGTGGCGAGATAGTCTGCCGGGTAGTCCTGATCATGGTTCATGTGGTTTCAGCTCATGCGGCGCCAGCGGGCTGGCGAAGGGATTGCGGTAGAGCCGGTCATGGCTCTCGACGCCGACATCGAACGTGCAGTCGGTCAGGGGCCGGGCAATGCAGAGCAGGACGTAGCCGTCGGCGAGCTGCCGCCCGTTCAGCGCGACGCCGGCACGCTGGTCGATCTCGCCCGACAGCAGCTTCGCGGCACAGGAGATGCAGCCGCCGTAGCGGCAGCCATAGGGGAGCGAGATGCCCTGCGCCTCCAGCGTGTCGAGTAACGGCCTGCCCCGATCGACCAGGAACGACGCGCCGCCCCGGTTGGCAAGGGTGACCATGACCTCCGCCATCTCAGAGCCAGATATCCGAGGTGCAGTCGCCCCCCGGGTAGCGCGTCTCGTGGCAGCGAGCGGGGCCGTGAGGCTCCCTCCCGAAATCGACGAAGAAGTCCGGATTGATCGACATGCCCCCACTCGCGGTGTCGCAGTCGATCATCAGCATGCAGCCGCCTTTCTGCCGGATCTCCGGATAGAACTGATTGTCCCACGTCGAAAAGAGCGACGTGGTGACGTACAGCCGCTTGCCGTCGAGCGAAAGCTGAATCATCTGCGGGCCGCCGGTGATGCGCCGGCCGTTGACGACCGGAGCCTTGTTGAGCAGCCCCCCCATCCAGACCTGGCCGGTGAATTTCGGCTGCGACGGATCCGAGATGTCATATTGGCGAATGTCGCCATGCAGCCAGTTGCAGAAATAGAGGAACCGGTCGTCCATCGAGATCAGGATCACGCTGATGAGGCCCGGCACCGGGATCGGCCATTCCGGGTGGCGCACGTTCTCGACGTCGATGATCTTCTCCCAGATCCACTCGCCGTCCCGCTTGCACCAGTGAATGATGTTGGACGAGAGGGCGGCGCCGACGAAGCCATGGCTTGAATCCGGGTTGTGATGGAAACGGACCTCCAGCGGCACCAGCCCGTCTTCGCCCAGGTACATCGTCTTGTCGACGCGCTTGTGCCTGAAGTCCCAGAAGTGGATCTCGCGGCCGTACTTGAGCAGGCCGACCTCCTCGAGATCGAAGCCCGGCATGAAGGTGTTCGGCGCCGCCCATTCGGACGAGACCATCACGTTGTGGCGCGGCTGGTACCAGAAGTCGTAGTTGAACTTCATGCCCCCGAGATCGTTCTCCCATCGCCCTACGATGTCGAAGTTCTCGTTCAGGTGCAGGAAGCCGCCGGGCGCGTTTCCCCGCGCGTCACCGAGCATCGAGATGATGATGTCGGACCCCAGGCAGTGCACGGTGTGCGGCGCCGACAGATTGGTCTTCGACTTGATCTCGGCACCCTCGATCACCTTGTGCAGGCGCGGAGCCTTCGGGTCGATGCCGCAGTCGACGATGTGCAGATTCGACGAGCGCACGCCCGGCACGATCAGGTAGCGCCGTTGCTTGGTCGGATCGTGATGGCAGGACGAGCAGGCGTTCCAGCCCATGTGATGCAACTCGTCGCCGATGCCCGGCATCTCCAGCCGGCTGATGACCTGGCTGTAGGTGGAGCTTTCCGGGTCCGCGTCGATGGTCGCCAGGTAGTCCGGCTTCTGGATGCCGGTGCCGACATAGAGCGCGACCGTGTACAGGATCTTCTCGCGAGGGGCCTTCATTGCCTCGGCCGGTGAGGCATAACCTGGCCCGCAGCAATGCGATCCGCCGTTCTCAGCCATGCCGATGCTCCGGTTGCGTTGTGTCGGCCCCGCGCACGTCATGCAGAGCGCGGTTGATCTTCGAAGCTTAGCAGGTTGCCCCATTTGCGGACATCGAGGGGACGGCGAGGAATCGGCTGGCTGCGAGGCCGGAGGAGCCCGGGTGATGTGGGGATTTAGTCGCAGCGCGCCGAGCGCGCTGAGGGTATCCTCGGCTTCGAAGCAGTTCACGCAGTTCTGGCGCTGCGTGCCTACGGAACCTGAAGGGAGAGCCATGAAAAAGAACATAAGCGTCGCCCTCGTCCTCGTCCTCGTGCTCGCGGTCGGCTGCAGTAGCACACCGCAAGATGGCGGCTACCCGCCGCCCATGGCTTCGTGGCGAAAGGTGAGCGAGCAGGACTGCACCAGAACCATCGATACCGAAGGCGGCAACCTGATGTGCCGTGAGGTGACTGAGGCCGAGCGCCGCGCCAGGATCGCGGAAGAAGAGCGGCAGGCCGCGGCCCGGAGGGAAGCCGAGGAGCGCGCCGAGCGCGAGCGCCTCGAACGTGAGCGCGCCGAGCAGCTTGCCCGGGAAGAGGCCGCCCGAAAAGAGCGGGCTGCCGAGGAAGAGCGGCTCGCCGCCGAGCGCCGCCTGGCGGAGGCCGAGGCCGCGCGCAAGGCCCAGGAGGAGCGTGAGCGTCAGGAGAGGGCGGAGGCAGAAGCCCGTGCCCGCCAGCGCGCCGAGCAGGATGCGCGTGAGGCGGCCGAGCGTGAGTGTCGCCGACTCGAGCAGGAACGGTCCGAAGGCCGCGCCATGCTCGCGAACTTCGTCGCCACCTACGGCAAGGTCGAGGAATTCACCGAGATAGCCGGACAGATCACCGCGTTCCTCGACAAGGCTCCCAAGCCGAAGCCATGCCCGCCAGCATGAAGGCCACCGGACCGCGCTACGAGAATTTTGGCTCCCCGAGTAGGGCTCGAACCTACGACCTGCGGATTAACAGTCCGTCGCTCTACCGACTGAGCTATCGGGGATCCGTGAGAGCCGGCAATTCTACCGGATGACGGCCGCGATGGCGTCGGCGACCGTCTCGACGTTCTTCGTGGTGAGCGCGGCGACGCAGATGCGTCCGGTCTCGATGGTGTAGATCGAATAGTCCGAGCGCAGGCGCAGCACCTGCTCGCGGGTGAGCCCCGAGTAGGAGAACATGCCGCGCTGCTGGAGGACGAACCCGAAGTCCGCGCCCGGCACGCGCTTGTGGATGCCCTCCACTAGCGCCTTGCGCATCGCCTTGATGCGATCGCGCATCGCACCGACCTCGCGGTCCCAGAGGCTCTTGAGCTGTGGGTTGCCCAGCACGGTGGCGACGATCTGGCCGCCGTGCGTCGGGGGGTTGGAGTAGTTGGCCCGTACGAGCCGCTTCACGTTCGACAGCACGCGCTTCGCTTCCTCCTCGCTCGCCGTGACGACGCTCAGCGCGCCGACCCGCTCGCCGTAGAGTGAGAACGACTTGGAGAAGGAGCTCGACAGGAACACGGGACTCATCGCCTCGGAGAAGAGGCGCGCCGCGTACGCGTCGGCGTCGAGGCCTTCGGCGAAGCCCTGGTAGGCGAGATCAAGGAACGGGATGAGGCGGCGCGAGGAGACGGTCTCCAGGACGGCGCGCCACTGCTCTTGGGTCAGGTCGACGCCGGTGGGATTGTGACAGCACGCGTGCAGCACGACCACCGAGCCCGCCGGCATGGCGTTGAGCGCTTCCATCATCCCCGCGATGTCCAGCCCGTGCGTCTTCGCGTCGTAGTAAGGGTAGGTGCCGACCTTGAATCCGGCCGTCTCGAAGAGCTGCCGGTGGTTCTCCCAGCTCGGCTCGCTGATCCAGGCGGTTCCATTGGAGATGATCTTCAGAAAGTCCGCGCCGACCCTGAGCCCGCCGGTGCCCCCAAGCGCCTGGACGGTGACGATATTCTTCTTCTGGGAACCGAACACCAGTTCCTGGACGGCACGGTCATAGGCCGCGAGGCCGTCGATCGGCAGGTAGCCGCGCGGCGGCGCGCTCTTCAGCCGCTCGCTCTCCGCGTGGCGCACGCACTCGAGGAGCGGGATCCTTCCCTGGTCGTCGGTGTAGACGCCCACCCCGAGGTTTACCTTCTTCGGGTTCTGGTCGGCGACGAAGGCTTCGGTGACGCCGAGGATGGGATCGGCCGGCGCCATCGGCACCGAGGCGAGCGGGGAGGGCGAGTCGGGCGCGTTCATCGTGCTAGGATCGAAAGTTTGCAGAGAAATTCTACGTGGTCGTCACGTTTCCCGACAGCCCCTTCCGCCTGAACCAGCTCTATGCGCCGGCCGGCGACCAGCCCGAGGCGATCGCCAAGCTGGTCGAGGGCATCGAGGACGGGCTCGCGTTCCAGACGCTGCTCGGCGTGACCGGCTCGGGCAAGACCTATACGATGGCGAACGCCATCGCGCGCCTCGGCCGGCCGGCGCTAGTGCTCGCGCCCAACAAGACACTCGCCGCGCAGCTCTACTCCGAGTTCCGCGAATTCTTCCCCCAGAACGCCGTCGAGTACTTCGTCTCCTACTACGACTACTACCAGCCAGAGGCCTACGTTCCAGCGCGGGACCTCTACATCGAGAAGGACTCGTCGATCAACGAACACATCGAGCAGATGCGCCTGTCGGCGACCAAGTCGCTGCTCGAGCGGCGCGATGTGGTGATCGTCGCCACGGTGTCGGCGATCTACGGCATCGGCGATCCCTCCGAGTACCACGGCATGATTCTCCACCTGCGCGAAGGCGAGAAGATGTCGCAGCGGGACATTCTCGCGCGGCTCGTCGCCATGCAGTACGAAAGGAACGAGCTCGACTTCCGGCGCGGCACCTTCCGGGTTCGTGGCGACGTGATCGACGTCTTCCCCGCCGAGCATGCCGAGCATTCGATCCGCATCTCCCTTTTTGACGATGAGATTGAGAAGCTGGAGGTCTTCGATCCGCTGACCGGCCGGGTCCTGCACCCGATGGCGCGCTTCACTGTGTACCCCTCCAGCCACTACGTCACGCCGCGGGAGACGACGCTGCGCGCGATGGAAGCGATCAAGGTCGAGCTGCGCGAGCGCATCCAGTTCTTTCAGGACGCCGGTCGCCTGCTCGAGGCGCAAAGGATCGAGCAGCGCACGCGCTTCGACCTGGAGATGCTCGCCGAGCTCGGTTTTTGCAAGGGCATCGAGAACTACTCGCGCCACCTCTCCGGGCGTCGGGAAGGCGAGCCGCCGCCGACGCTCATCGACTATCTGCCGCCCGACGCGCTGATGATCATCGACGAGAGCCACGTCACCATCCCGCAGCTGGGCGGCATGTTCCGCGGCGACCGTTCGCGCAAGGAGAACCTCGTCGAGTACGGCTTTCGCCTGCCCTCGGCGCTCGACAACCGGCCGCTCAAGTTCGAGGAATTCGAGGCGGTCGTGCGCCAGACGGTGTTCGTCTCCGCCACGCCGGCGGCTTACGAGCGCGCGATGTCGGCGCAGGTCGTGGAGCAGGTAGTGCGACCCACCGGCCTGGTCGATCCGGAGATCATCGTGCGCCCGGCATCTACGCAAGTGGACGATTTGCTGTCGGAGATAAGCATTCGGGTTTCCCGGGGGGAAAGAGTTCTTGTCACAACCCTCACCAAGCGGATGGCCGAAGAGCTGACCGAGTACCTCGCCGAGCACGCCGTGAAGGTGCGCTACCTGCACTCCGAGGTGGAGAACATCGAGCGCGTGGAGATCATTCGCGATCTGCGCTTGGGCGAATTCGATGTGCTGGTCGGCATCAACCTGCTGCGCGAGGGCCTGGACCTGCCAGAGGTGTCGCTGGTTGCGATCCTCGACGCCGACAAGGAGGGGTTCCTGCGCTCGGAGCGCTCGCTCGTTCAGACCATCGGTCGCGCGGCAAGGCATATCAACGGCACTGCGATCCTCTACGCGGACCAGATGACCGATTCGATCAAGCGAGCCGTTGCCGAAACGGACCGGCGGCGCGGCAAGCAGGTCCAGTACAACGAGAGGCATGCGATCACGCCCAAGGGCGTCGTCAAGCGCATCAAGGACCTCATCGACGGCGTGTACGACGCCGCGCAGATGCAGGCCGCGCAGGACGAGGCGCGCTACGAGTCCATGTCGGGGAAGCAGATCGCGCGCGAGATCAAGGCGCTCGAGAGGAAAATGCTCGAGCATGCGCGCAACCTGGAGTTCGAGGAGGCGGCAAGGATGCGCGACCGGCTGGCGGAGCTGAAGAAGAAGGTGTTCGGCGTTACGCTCGCGCCGGAATGAGCTGGATGTTGTTTTTTTGTACCCTGTCAAAACAACGGCATACCGCGGGCTGTCGGGGCGGGGCGTCGCCTCCGCGGTCCAAAGCTTGACCTTGCGCGGCCCGGATAGGGATAGTGGGTCTGACCAGCCCACGAGGAGGCATTCGCGATGTTCGAGGACAAGGGCTTTGGCATTACGACGAGGGGAATTCCGTTCCTGCGCCGCGACGGACGGTTGCGTTTCGCTCTCGCCAAGCCGTTGCGCGTGCGTATCATGGAATGGGCGACGACGGTGCTATGGCTCTGCGTCGCGGGCATTACCATCGGCATGGTGCTATAGCGCAAAGTGAGGCCGACCGGTGCATACCGGGTGCTATTCGTCTGCACCGGCAACATTTGCCGATCGCCGACCGCGGAAGGGGTCTTGCGAGCGCTGGCTGACCGCGAGGGTGTGGAACTCCATGTTGAGTCGAGAGGGACGCACGACTTTCACGTCGGCGAGCCGCCCGACGAGCGCGCGCAGCGCCACGCAAAGCGGCGCGGCTACGACCTGAGCGCGCAGCGCGCGCGCCATGTGTCGAGCGAGGATTTCGAGCGGTTTGATCTCATCGTGGCGATGGATCGCGGGCACCTGCGCCTCCTCGAGCGGCTTTGCCCCGTGGACTGCAGGGAAAAGCTAAGGCTTTTCGTTCCGGAGGCGGACGTGCCGGACCCGTACTACGGCGGGGCCGATGGATTCGAGCGGGTGCTCGACATGGTCGAGGAGGCCTGCCGAGGCCTCCTCGCCGAGATCAGGACGCTTACTTCCGGCTAGTCTCGACCTGCACCAGGTCCTCGTCCTGTGCCTGGGGACGGGGACGCTCCCGGCGCGGGCGGCCGAGGTGCGGCGACTCCTCCGCCTGGGCGGCTGGGGCGGGAGCGCGGGAACGATCGGTCTCCACCATGACGAGTCCAGCGCTTTCCAGCATCTCCTTGGAATCGACACGCTGCGGCTCTGCGCGCTCCTCGCGCACCGGCGTGGGCTCTTCGACGCGAGGCGCGGGGACGGCGGCCGCCGGCGGAAGCGTGATTTCCTCGTCGTGGCGCTCCTCGCGGCTCATGCGCAACGCCTCCCGGCGCTGCTCCTCGCGTACCTGGTCTTCGCGGGCGGTGTGGGAGGGCGCCGGGCCGGCCTGAGCCGGACGCTCCTCGCGGCGTTCGCGATGGCGGTCGCGGCCCCGGCCGCGGCGGCTGCGGCGGTGCTCCTCGCCTTCACGCGGCGGCTGCTGGCCCTGCAGTTGGGGCGGGCGTTGCTGCTGGCGCTGCTGCTGTTGCTGTTGCGGCTGTTGCTGTTGCTGTTGCGGCTGTTGCTGTTGCGGCTGTTCCGGGCGGCGCTCATGGCGCTGCTGGCCGTTGCGACGTTGCTCGAGCCGCCCCTGCTGTTGGCGGTCGCGGCGCTCGTCGCGGCGGCCTTCCCGGCGCTGCTCGCCGCGATCGCGCCGGTGCTGTTCACGCCGGTGATCACGTTGTTGCTGCTGGCCGCGCTGCGGCTGCGGTGCCGACGGGGCGGGAGCGGGCGCCGCGGCGGGCGCCTCCTCGGCCTTGAACAGCCCGAAAAGGCGCGACAGGAAGCCCGGACGCTGCTCCCGGGGCTGCGGCGCCGCGGCGACGGGCGGCGGCACGGACGCGCGCGCCGGCCGCGGCTCCTGCTCGACGCTCATCGGCGCCGGCTGCTCGGGCGTGATCGCCTTCACCATCGCTTCCTGGCGCTCGCGCCGGGGCTCGGCGTCGGCGCCGGGCACCGGCGGCTCCTGGGGACGCTCGGCAAGCTCGTAGCTCGCGGGAACGTGTTCCATCTGGTTGAGCTCGTCGTGCTTCAGTCGCTGGACCTTGTAATGCGGCGTGTCGAGGTGCGAGTTAGGCACCAGCACGATGTTGACCTTGAGGCGCGCCTCGAGCTTCTGGATCTCGGCGCGCTTCTCGTTCAGCAGGAAGGCGCCCACGTCGACCGGCACCTGAGCGTGCACCGCGCCGGTGTTCTCCTTCATGGCCTCCTCCTGCAGGATGCGTAGGACGTGGAGCGCGGTGGACTCGGTGCCACGGATGAACCCGGTTCCGCTGCAGCGCGGGCAGCTGATGTGCGCGGTCTCTTCCAGCGAGGCCTGCAAACGCTGGCGCGAGAGCTCCATCAGCCCGAAGCGCGAGATCTTGCCGATCTGCACCCGGGCGCGGTCGAACTTGAGCGCGTCTCGCAGGCGGTTCTCCACGTCGCGCTGGTTGCGCTGCGGTTCCATGTCGATGAAGTCGATGACGATCAGCCCGCCGAGGTCGCGCAGGCGGAGCTGACGGGCCACCTCGTCGGCCGCCTCCAGGTTCGTTCGCAGCGCGGTCTCCTCGATGTCACCGCCCCGGGTGGCGCGCGCCGAGTTGACGTCAATGGCCACCAGCGCCTCGGTGTGGTCGATGACAATCGAGCCCCCCGAGGGCAGCGCGACCTGCCGCGAGTAGGCGCTCTCGATCTGGTGCTCGATCTGGAAGCGCGAGAAAAGCGGGACGTCGTCGCGGTAGAGCTTTACCTTGCCGACATTGCCCGGCATCACGGTCTGCATGAACGACTTCGCCTGCTCGTAGATCTCCTCGGTATCGATGAGGATCTCGCCGATGTCGGGCTGGAAGTAGTCGCGGATCGCCCGGATGACGAGGCTCGACTCGAGGTAGATGAGAAACGGCTTCTTCTCGCTCTCCCGGGCGGCGCCCTCGACTGCGCTCCAGAGCTGCATGAGGTAGTTCAGGTCCCAGCTCAGCTCTTCCAGCGAGCGGCCGATCGCCGCCGTGCGGGCGATGACGCTCATGCCCTCCGAGACCTGCAGCTGGTCGATGGTGTCGCGCAGCTCGTTCCTGTCCTCGCCCTCGACCCGGCGCGAGACGCCGCCGCCTCGGGGGTTGTTCGGCATGAGGACCAGGTAGCGCCCCGCCAGGCTGATGAACGTGGTGAGCGCCGCGCCCTTGGTCCCGCGCTCGTCCTTCTCGACCTGGACGATGACCTCCTGCCCCTCGCGCAGCGCGTCCTGGATGCGGGCGCGCCCGACGTCGACGCCTTCCTTGAAATAGCTCCGGGCGACTTCCTTGAAGGGCAGGAACCCGTGCCGCTCCTCGCCGTAGTCGACGAACGCGGCCTCGAGGCTCGGCTCGATGCGGGTGATGACTCCTTTGTAGATGTTGCTCTTGCGCTGTTCCCTTGAGGCTGACTCGATGTCGAGGTCGATGAGCTTCTGCCCGTCGACGATCGCGACGCGCAGCTCTTCGGCCTGCGTCGCGTTGAATAACATCCGCTTCACTTGTTGTTCTCCTGCGCGCGCAGGAGATCCTGCTTAGTCGGTCACGCTCTCCTATGATCCGAAGGAAGAAAGATGGAGTAGGGCCGAACCGGCCTACGCGCGCTTCTCAGTAGTGCTTCTAGTAGTATCGCTACTTCCGGTGAGCGACATTAACCAGTGCTTCAGGCCCGGCTGTGGCCGGGCAGGAGGCGGGTTGCAGGCCGCAAGCGAGTGAATCACCCCTGATGCCGGCCTGTGCCTCGCGACTCGAAGCGACCGCCAGATCATACGGATAATGAATGACTTAAGCAAGGCGGCGGCGCGTCCCAAGGTTACCTGGCTGGAGGTCGGCGAGGATGCCGATGCTCAGCGCATCGACAACTTTCTGCTGAAGCGCCTGAAGGGCGTCCCCAAGAGCCACGTCTACCGCGTCCTCAGGAGCGGCGAAGTGCGGGTCAACAGCGGGCGGGTCAGGCCGGAGTACCGGCTGCGGCTTGGCGACCGGATTCGCATTCCCCCGCTGCGCATCGCGTCCGGCCGGCCGCCCCCGAAACCGTCGGAGTTTCCGATCGTCCTCGAGGATCCGTACCTGATCGTGATCGACAAGCCGGCCGGAGTGGCGGTGCACGGCGGCAGCGGGGTGAGCTTCGGGGTCATCGAGTCGCTGCGCGCCGCCCGCCCGCAGGCCAAGGTCCTGGAGCTCGCCCACCGGCTGGATCGGGACACCTCCGGTTTGCTCGTCGTGGCGAAGAAGCGCGCCGTTCTGGTCGAGCTGCACCGCATGCTCCGCGAAGGAGAGGTCAAGAAGGCCTACACCGCCGTGGTCGCGGGCGAGTACCGCGGCCCTGCCGAGATCCGCGCCTCGCTCCACAAATATGTTACGGGTTCCGGCGAGCGCAGGGTCGCGGTCAAGGAAGGCGGCATGGCGGCCGCCACGAGAATCGCAGTCCGGAAGAAATCTTCGCTGCTGAGCCTGTTGGAGGTGCACCTTCTGACCGGGAGGACCCATCAGATCCGCGTGCATCTCGCCCATGTGGGCCACCCCATTCTGGGGGACGATAAGTACGGCGGCGAAGCGAAAAGGCGGGCGCCCCGCCTGTTGCTGCACGCCGGACGGCTCGCGTTTCGCCATCCCGCCACCGGGGAGCCGGTGAAGCTCGACTCGCCGCTGCCTGCCGACATGAAGGCGTTCATCGCACGCGTGAAATGAGCTACCGGCTGATCGTTTTCGACTGGGATGGCACGATCCTCGATTCTCCGGCGGGCATCGCGGAAGCGATACAGGCCTCCTGTGGCGCGCTCGGCCTCGAGGTGCCCGACCGCGATAAGGCGAGCCATGTCATCGGGCTTGGCCTACCGGAGCTCATGCGCACCGTGGCCCCGGCGCTGCCGGTCGAGCGCTACCCGGAGTTCATCGACGCGTACCGCCGACACTTCCGCGCCCGCGAGCCGTCGATGCAGCTCTTCCCCGGAATGAGGGAGCTGCTCGAGTCGCTTTCGGCCCAGTTCATTCTTGGTATCGCAACGGCCAAGAGCCGGCGGGGCCTGGAACGGGCGCTCGATACCACCGGCCTGCGGCCGCACTTCCGCGCCTCGCGCTGCGCGGACGAGACCCATCCCAAGCCGCATCCCGCGATGCTGCTCGAGATCATGGAAGAAACGGGGATCGACTCGAAGAGCGTCCTCATGATCGGCGACACCTCCCACGACATGGAGATGGCGCGCGCGGCGGGTGTCGCCGCGCTCGCCGTGAGCTACGGCGCGCACCGGGAGGCCACCTTGCGCGCCTGTAGTCCGGTAGGGTGTTTTTCCTCCGTGAGAGATCTTTCCCTGTGGCTGAAGACGAACGCGTGATTTGCGATTCGGTGTCGCTCGCCGAGTCCGGGCGCGGCGTGCGCTTCGAGACCGAGTACTTCGGGGAGCGGGTTCCCGCCTTCGTGATAAGAAAAGACCGAAAAGCGCGCGGCTATCTGAACCGCTGCGCGCATGTGGCGATGGAGCTGGACTGGCAGGAAGGCGCGTTCTTCGATTCGGAGGGGCACGATTTGCTATGCTCGACGCACGGGGCGACCTACGATGCGAAGAGCGGCCGCTGCCTCGGCGGCCCCTGCGGCGGCAAGGCGCTCGTCAAGCTGCGCATCGAGGAACGAGCGGGCAAGGTCTATTTCAAGGGGTTCGACGATGACGAATGACGGCGGGCAGTGGGAACGCGATCTCGTGGCGCGGCTGGCGACAGCGGCTCTCAAAGAGCAGCGCCGCGCGCGCCTGTGGGGCATTTTCTTCAAGCTACTGATTTTCGCGTACGTCACATTCGTTCTTCTGCTGGCGTTCGACTGGGAAAAGCGCGCCGAGCTGGCCGGCAGGGGTAAGCACACCGCGATGGTGGAGGTGAGCGGGCTCATCGCCCCGGGCAGCGACGCGAGCGCCGAGCGGGTGAACAGCGCCCTGCTCGCCGCCTTCAAGGACAAGAACACCCAGGGCGTCGTCGTGCGCATCAACTCGCCCGGCGGCAGCCCGGTGCAGGCCCAGACGATCTACGACGAGATGCGCCGCCTGCGCAAGCAGTATCCCGACATCCCGCTCTACGCGGTGGTCGAGGACGTGTGCGCCTCGGGGGGCTACTTCGTGGCCGCCGGCGCCGACCGGATCTACGTCGGCAAGGCGAGCATTGTCGGCTCGATCGGCGTGCTGATGAACGGGTTCGGCTTCACCGGTCTGATGGAGAAGCTGGGGGTCGAGCGCCGCCTGATCACCGCCGGCGAGAACAAGGGACTGCTCGACCCGTTCTCGCCGCTCGAGGAGAAGGATCTGAAGCATGTGCGCGAGATGATCGGCGACATTCACCAGCAGTTCATCAGCGTGGTGCGCGAGGGGCGCGGCAATCGCCTGCAGGAGACGCCCGAGATGTTCAGTGGGCTGATCTGGACGGGGCAGAAGAGCGTCGACCTCGGGCTCGCCGACGGCATCGGCAGCCTCGAGTACGTCGCGCGCGAGGTAGTGAAGGCCGAGCTGATCGTGGACTTCACACAGAAGGAGAACCTCGCCGAGAAGTTCGCACGCCGCTTCGGCGCGGGCGCCGCTTCCGCGCTGGCCGAGCTCGTGACCCGCTCCTCTCCCGCTATCTGGTAGACGCTTCGATGAGGAAGACCGCCGGCCGCTTGCCCGGCGCCGACATGCTCCGCCATTCGCGGATGGCCCGGGTGGCGATGCTTTCCCCCGGAAGCGTCAGCTCGGCGGCCACGCACAAGCGCGTGGCGGGCGCGCAGGTCGAAAGCAGGGCGGCGAAGAGCGCATCGTTGCGGTAAGGCGTCTCGATGAAAATCTCGGTTTCCTTCTCTTTCCGGGACCTTTCCTCGAGCTCGCGGATGCGCCTTTGGCGCTCCTTCGCATCCCGCGGGAGGTAACCGCAGAAGGCGAAACGCTGGCCCTCCAGGCCCGAGGCCATCAGCGCGAGCACGATGGCCGAAGGCCCGACGAGCGGAACCACCCGAAAGCCTTCGCGGTGCGCGGCCTCGACGAGGCACGCGCCCGGGTCGGCAATCGCAGGGCAGCCCGCTTCGGAAAGCAGCCCGAGCGGCCTGCCTTGCTTCATCGGCTCGAGGAGATCGCCGCCATCGTCGATTGTCCTGATGCTCAGCCCGCGTACCGGCATGCCGAGTGCGCCGAGAAACGCGCGAGCGCTTTTCGCGTTCTCCACCACGAAGTCCTCGAGGCCCCGGATGGTGCGCAGCGCGGGCGCCGGTAGGCCCTCCTCCGGGGACGACCCCAGGGGGGTGGGGATGGCGTAGAGGATCAAACCGTCACGGAACCTAGACTACAGGGAGGCCGGCGCGCTCGAGGAGCTCGGTGAGCGCGATGAGGGGTAGGCCGATGAGCGAGGTCGGATCCTCGGTGTCGATGCGCGCGATGAGGGCGATGCCGAGTCCTTCGGCCTTCGCGCTGCCGGCGCAGTCGTAGGGCCGCTCGCGGCGCAGGTAGGCTTCGATGCGCGTGTCGTCCAGCGTCCGGAATGTGACGCGGCAAGCGACCAGCCTCGATTCGAGGCGATTTTTGCTGGTGTCCACGAGCGCCACCGCGGTGTGGAAATCGGCCGCCTTGCCGCTCAGCTCGCGAAGCTGGCGCACGGCCGCCTCGTGGCCTCCCGGCTTGCCGATCAGGCGCCTGTTCAGGGACGCCGCCTGGTCGCTGCCGATGACGAGAGCGTTCTCCACGCGCACGGAGCGCGCCTTGAGTGTCGCGAGCCGCAGGGCGAGATCGGCGGCGGATTCCCCCGGCAATGGCGACTCGTCCGCCTGCGGCGCCATTACCTCGAAGGGCAGGCCGAGGCGGCCGAGAAGCTCCCGGCGGTAGCGCGAGGTCGAGGCGAGCACGAGGCGCGGGGGCAGAGCCATCACATTGTTATGACGAAGGAATTCCAAAATGCTATCATCGCGCGCTTCATGTCGCACCGGCCGCTGATCGATGGCTTCGAATTCGCGACGGCGGGGGCAAGGCAGGCGGGGCGCTGGCCCGTGCGCGAGCTGCCGCGGCTGCGCGACATGCTCGCCTCTGACGCCGGAGAGATCGCCTATGCGCTCGAGGGCACGCGTGATGAGCGCGGCCGTCCAGGCTTGCGGCTGCGAGTGGAGGGCGTGCTGTCGCTGCGCTGCCAGCGATGCCTCGAGCCGCTGCGGTTCGAGGTGCGCGCCGACGAGCTGCTGGTGCTCGCGGCCACGCAGGCGGACATCGACGCCGAGCCACCCGATGCGCACGCGCCCGACCGCGTGCTCGCCGGGAAGGAGATGCCGGTGCGCGACTTGATCGAGGACCAGCTGATCCTCGAGCTGCCGTACGCGCCGCGGCACGAGGCCTGCGCGGCGGACGCGGAGCCACGGAATGACGAGAGAATTTCGCCGTTTGCAGGGCTGCGCGGCCTGATGCGCAGCAAGCACTGATACGAAGGAGCCGAGAATATGGCAGTCCAGCAAAACAAGAAGTCGCCGTCGCGCCGCGGCATGCACCGCTCGCACGACCACCTGAGCCATCCCGCGATCGCGGTGGAGCCGACGACCGGCGAGACTCACCTGCGCCACCACGTTAGCCCCACCGGGTTCTACCGCGGCAAGAAGGTCGTCAAGTCCAAAGACGAGTAGCCCCCCTGATCACCGTCGCCGTCGATTGCATGGGGGGCGATCACGGCCCGCATGTAACGGTGCCGGCCGCGCTTGCCTTCCAGGCGCGCGCGCACGACGTCGACATCGTGCTCGTGGGTCTGCGCGACGCCATTGAGGCGGAGCTCGCCGCGCGCGGCGCAGCCGCGGGCCCTCGGCTGCGCGTGCACGCGGCAAGCGAGGTCGTGGCGATGGACGAGCCGCCCGCTCAGGCGCTGCGCGGCAAGAAGGACTCGTCGATGCGGGTGGCGGTCAACCTGGTGAAGACCGGCGAGGCGCACGCGTGCCTGAGCGCCGGCAACACCGGCGCGCTGATGGCGATCTCGCGGTTCGTGCTCAAGACCATCGCCGGCATCGACCGCCCGGCGATCGCCACCGTGCTGCCCAACATGAAGGGCGGCTACACCTACGTGCTCGACCTCGGAGCGAACGTCGACTGCACGCCGGAGCAGCTCATGCAGTTCGGCGTCATGGGGGCGATGCTGGTCGCCGCGGTGGATCACAAAGAGCGGCCTTCGGTGGGGCTGCTCAACATCGGCATCGAAGACATCAAGGGCAACGAGACCGTGAAGCGCGCCGGGGAGCTTCTGCGCGCGAGCGGCCTCAACTTCTACGGCAACGTCGAAGGCGACGACATCTACAAGGGCACCACGGACGTCGTGGTATGCGATGGCTTCGTCGGCAACTCGGTGCTCAAGGCCTCGGAAGGCGTCGCGAAGATGCTGTTTCTTTTTGTAAGAAACGAATTTACGAGCAGCCCGTGGCGCAAGCTGCTGGCGCTCATGGCGAAGCCGGTATTCAGCTCACTCCGCGCGCGCATGGACCCCGGCCGCTACAACGGCGCGAGCCTGCTCGGCCTGCGCGGCATCGTCATCAAGAGCCACGGCTCGGCCGACGCGTACGCCTTCGGGCAGGCGCTCGGGCGCGCGGTGGAGGAGGTGCGCAACAGCGTTCCCCAGCGGATCGCGGCGCAGATGGTGCACGTGGAAGCCACGGTGCCCGGGTGATCTACTCCCGGATCGTCGGCACCGGAAGCTACCTGCCGCCGCGCGTGATGGCGAACGCGGAGTTTGCCGCGCGCCTTGACACGAGCGACGCGTGGATCCGCGAGCGCACTGGCATCGTCCAGCGCCACATCGCCGACCCGACTCAGGCGTCGAGCGATCTCGCGCTGCAAGCGGCACTGAGGGCGCTCGACGCGGCGGATCTGAAGCCCGAGCAGATCGGCATGATCGTCCTAGCGACCTCCACGCCCGACTACATATTTCCCAGCACCGCGTGCCTGCTGCAGGCGAAGCTCGGCGTCAAGGGCTGCGCCGCTTTCGACGTGCAGGCGGTGTGCAGCGGCTTCGTCTACGCGCTCGCCACGGCCGATGCGTTCATCAGGAACGGGACATACAAGTCGGCGCTCGTCGTGGGCACGGAGGTCTTTTCGCGCATCCTCGACTGGAACGACCGGGGCACCTGCGTGCTCTTCGGTGATGGCGCGGGCGCGGTGGTACTGGTCGCGGGCGAGAAGCCCGGCATCCTCGCGAGCGTGCTGCACGCCGACGGCAGCCAGGTGGACCTGCTTTCGGTGCCGGGCAACGTCTGCCGTGGCGAGATCGTCGGCTCGCCCTACCTGCAGATGAACGGGCAGGGCGTCTTCAAGTTCGCGGTGCGCGTCCTCGAAGAGGCGGCGCGCGAGACGGTGGCCGCGGCCGGCATGCAGATGAGCGACGTCGACTGGCTCATCCCGCACCAGGCCAACGTGCGCATCCTCGACGCCACCGCCCGCAAGCTCGGGCTGCCGGCCGAGAAGCTGGTTGTCACCGTCGACCACCACGGCAACACTTCGGCCGCCTCAATTCCCCTCGCGCTCGACGAATTCATGCGGGCGGGCAGGATCCGTCCCGGTCACCGGGTCCTGATGGAAGGCGTGGGGGGCGGGTTCACCTGGGGCGCGAGTCTGGTGACGCTGTAATGAGCACCTCATGAAGCTCGCCATCGTCTTTCCCGGCCAGGGGTCGCAAGCGCTCGGCATGCTGCGCGGGTACGCCGACGCGCCGGCAGTGATCGAAGTATTGCTCGAGGCGAAGCAGGTATTGGGCGAGGATTTCATCCGCCTGCTCGATGAAGGCCCGGCCGAGGCGCTGAACCTCACAGTGAACACGCAGCCCGCGATGCTGACCGCGGGTTACGCGGCGTACCGTGCCTGGCTCGCCGCCGGCGGGCCGAGGCCCGAGCTCGTCGCCGGGCACAGCCTCGGAGAATACACTGCGCTCGTCGCCGCGGGCGCGATCGCGTTCCGCGACGCCCTGCCGCTCGTTCGATTTCGCGCCGAGGCGATGCAGGAGGCGGTGCCGGAAGGCGAGGGGGCCATGGCGGCAATCCTGGGCCTCGATGACCAGGGCGTGCGTGCCGCCTGCGCCGAGGCGCAGGGAGCGGTGCAGGCGGTCAACTTCAACGCGCCCGGGCAAGTGGTCATCGCCGGGCAGAAGGCGGCGGTCGAGCGCGCGATGCTGCTGTGCAAGTCGCGCGGCGCAAAGCGCGCCATGACGCTACCGGTGAGCGCCCCATTCCATTCCTCGCTCATGAAGCCGGCCGGCGAGCGCCTGCAGGGCTATCTCAAGGAGGTGCGCGTGTCGATGCCGCGGATTCCAGTGGTCCACAACGTGGACGTGAAGGTGGCCACCAGCGCGCAGGGCATCAAGGACGCCCTCGTGCGCCAGGCCGCGGCGCCGGTGCGGTGGGTGGAGACGATCCAGACCATGGCGCAGCTCGGCGTGACGCACGTCGTCGAGTGCGGGCCCGGCAAGGTCCTTTCGGGCCTGACGAAGCGCATCGATGCCGGCCTGCAGTCGCTTGCGGTCACCGACCGCGCCTCCTGCGAGCAAGCGCTCGCCGCCTTGAAAGGAGCGTGATGCTCGAAGGCAAGATCGCACTCGTCACCGGCGCCTCGCGCGGCATCGGCCGCGCCATCGCCGTCGAGCTGGAGAAGCAAGGTGCGAAGGTGATCGGCACTGCCACCACCGAGGAGGGCGCAAGTAAAATTCCCGAGATCGGTCGAGTGCTGGACGTAAGAGACTCAGAGCAATGTGATGCCTTGGTCGAGTCCGTACAAAAGGAGTTCGGCGACATCCTGATCCTCGTCAACAACGCCGCCGTGACGCGTGACAACCTCGCTTTGCGGATGAAGGACGCGGAATGGGACGAGGTGATGGAGACTAACCTGCGTGCCGTGTTCCGGCTCTCGCGCGCCGTTATGCGCGGCATGATGAGGGCGCGCTGGGGCCGCATCATCAACATCACCTCCGTGGTGGGGGAGGCGGGCAACCCCGGACAGGCGAACTACGCCGCGGCGAAAGCCGGCGTGGCCGGCATGGCGCGAGCGCTCGCGCGCGAGCTCGGCAGCCGCAATATCACGGTCAACTGCGTGGCGCCGGGCTTCATCGACACGGACATGACGCGCGCCCTGCCGGAAACGGCCCGCGCAGGGCTGCTTGCGCAGATTCCGCTCGGCCGCCTCGGCGCGCCCGCGGACGTGGCAGCCGCGGTCGCGTACCTCGCGTCGCCGGCGGCGGGCTACGTGACCGGCGCGGTGCTGCACGTCAACGGCGGCATGTATATGTCGTAAAATACGCCCCCGCCAAATTGCCGTACCCCCTAAAGGCAGCAGGGAAGGAGCCCAGATGGAGAATGTCGAACAACGCGTAAAGAAAATCATCGCCGAGCAGCTGGGCGTGAACGAGGCCGAGATCAAGAACGAGTCTTCCTTCGTCGACGACCTGGGCGCCGACTCGCTCGATACCGTGGAGCTGGTGATGGCCCTCGAGGAGGAGTTCGAGACCGAGATCCCGGACGAGGAGGCTGAGAAGATCACCACCGTCCAGCAGGCCATCGACTACGTCAAATCACATTCCAAGTCTTAAGTCAGGCTCTGAGCCACGCGAGTGACCCCTCGCAGAGTCGTCGTCACTGGGCTGGGCATCGTCTGCCCGATCGGGAATACGGTCCAGGAAGCCTGGGATAACGCGCTCGCCGGCAAGCCCGGCATTACCCGCATCACGCGCTTCGACGCCTCGCGCCTGGCGAGCCAGATTGCCGGCGAAGTGAAAGCCTTCGACGTTACGCCGTACATGTCGGCAAAAGAGGCAAGGCGCATGGACCTCTTCATCCACTACGGCATGGCGGCGGGGCTGCAAGCCTGGCGCGACGGCGGCCTGCAGGTCACGCCGGACAACGCCGAGCGCATCGGCATCAACTTCGGCTCGGGGATCGGCGGCCTGCCGCTCATCGAGGCGATGCACGCCGAGCTCGAGAAGAACGGCCCGCGCCGCATCTCGCCTTTCTTCATTCCCGGCACCATCATCAACATGATCGCGGGACTGCTCTCCATCGAGCTCGGCGCGAAGGGACCCAACCTCGCGATGGTGACAGCCTGCACCACTTCCACGCACTGCATCGGGGAGGCGGCGAAGTCGATCCGCTACGGCGACGCCGACGTGATGATCGCCGGCGGTGCCGAGGCGGTGGTGACCGAGCTGGCGGTGGGGGGCTTTGCGGCGGCGCGGGCGCTTTCGACCCGCAACGACGACGCGGCGAGCGCAAGCCGCCCGTGGGACAAGGAGCGCGACGGCTTCGTGCTGGGGGAGGGCGCCGGCGCGCTGCTGCTGGAGGAATACGAGCACGCGAAAGCGCGCGACGCGAGGATCTACTGCGAGGTCGCGGGCTACGGTGTCTCGGCGGACGCGTTCCACATGACCGCGCCGCCGGAAGACGGCGACGGCGGCTACCGCGCCATGCGCAACGCGCTGAAGGATGCGGGGCTCGCCGCCGACCGAGTCGACTACATCAACGCACACGGAACTTCCACGCCGCTCGGCGACGTGGCGGAGACCAAGGCCATCAAGCGCCTGCTCGGCGCGCATGCCTCGAGGGTCGCGGTGAACTCCACCAAGTCGATGACCGGTCACCTGCTCGGCGCCGCGGGCGGCGTCGAGGCGGTGCTCAGCGCGCTCGCGCTGCGCGACCAGGTCTCGCCGCCGACCATCAACCTGCGCAACGCCGATCCGGAGTGCGACCTCGACTACGTGCCGAACGAGGCGCGCCGGATGAGGATCGGGGTCGCGCTATCGAACTCATTCGGCTTCGGCGGCACCAACGGCACGCTCGTGCTGACGCGCCTTTGAGCGAAAGGCTGGTCCTCTCGCCCTCGCCCGCCTTCGCCGCGATCATCGTCGCGCTGCACGCGGCCGCAGCGCTGTGCGCGCTCCTGCTCGCCGGCGGCCTCCTCGGCGCGACGCTCGCGGCGCTGCTGCTCGGCCTGGGCGCGGCCGCCGCCTGGAGCCGGGCGCTGCTGCGCGCGGGGCGATCGGTGCGCGCCATCGAGCTCGACGGGCAGTCGCTCACGATGGAGACGCGAGACGGCGAGCGCGTGCGCACCGCCGCGCCGCTACGCTGCCATGTCAGCCGCTTCGCGGTCGTGCTGCCTGCCCCAAGGGCCGTCCTGGTGACCGGCGACATGCTGGGCGCGGCGGAGTTCCGCCGCCTGCGCGTCTGGGCGCTGTGGGGCAAGCTGCCCGCCGTGGCGGGGACGCAACTTCCGGCATAGGCGCTCGCCGGGCCGGGGTCGAACTATTTCCAAGTGCGTGTGTCTGTGGCACATAGGCGTTGGATTGCGGACTGTACGTCCGGGGGTGGGGAGCCCTGGGTCCGCGCCGGCGAAGTCGGCCTGAGGCGGCGGCATGTCTGACCGCGAAATCGACCGGCAGCTGGTGGCGCGGGCGCAGCGCGGTGACAAGCAGGCGTTCAACCTGCTGGTCGAGAAGTATCAGCGCAAGCTGGCGCGGCTTCTCTCGCGTTTCATCCGGGACCCGGCAGAGGTCGAGGACGTGACGCAGGAAGCGTTCATCAAGGCCTACCGAGCCCTCCCCGCGTTCCGTGGCGACAGTGCGTTTTACACGTGGCTGTACAGGATCGGCATCAACACGGCCAAGAACTACCTCATGGCCATGGGTCGGCGGGCGCCGACCTCGACCGAGGTGGAGGCCGAAGAGGCGGAAGGCTTCGAGGAGGGCGAACAGTTGCGCGACATCAATACGCCGGAGAGCGTACTGTTGTCGAACGAGATCGCGCAGACGGTGAACTCGACGATCGAGAAGCTGCCTGAAGAATTGCGCAGGGCGATCCAGATGCGCGAGATCGAGGGTATGAGCTACGAAGACATCGCGACGGCGATGGACTGCCCGATCGGCACCGTCCGGTCGCGTATCTTCCGCGCCCGGGAGGCGATCGCCGAGCAGCTGCGGCCGCTGCTGGGGACCAGCAAGGACAAGAGGTGGTAACGGGAAAAGGCAGGTGGTAGGCGCATGAACGAACGCATCTCGCAGCTGATGGACGGCGAGCTGGAGGACGCGGCCGCCGAGCAGGTGATCCAGGCGCTTGGACGCGATGGGGAGGCGCTGCAAACCTGGCGGGTGTATCACCTGATCAGCGACGCGCTGCGCGAGAACCAGCCGCTGCCCCGCGCGCCCCTCGTGCCCCTCCAACCGCGGCGCTGGGTCGCCCTACCGGTTGCCGCCAGCCTTGCGGCGGTCGCGCTGGTCGGCTGGCTGGCGTTCTCGCCGCAGCAGGGCACCACGCCCCAGGCATTGGTGGCCGAGGTACCGGTCACGGCGCCCGCGCCGGCGAAGCCGTCGGTGCTCCGGGTCCCGCTGCCCAGGGCGACGAGCGATTATCTGCTCGCGCACCAGGGGGTCTCGCCGCGCGGTTCCCTGCAGGGCATGGCCCCGTACGTGCGCATGGTGTCGGACCAGGCGCAGGAAGCGCGCCGGTGAGCGCCGCCCGCGCCGCCATCGCGCTCCTGGCGCTGTCGGCCGGGCTCGCGCATGCGCAGTCGCCGGAGGCGCTCGCCTGGCTGCGCAAGATTCACGACGCGACGCAGCGGCTCTCTTATACCGGGACATTCGTCTACCAGCATGGCGGGTGGAGCGAGGCTTCGCGCATCACGCGCAATGCCGCCGCCGACATCGAGCGCCTCGAAGTGCTCGACGGCGCGCCACGCGAGATCGTGCGCACGCGCGACACGGTGAAGTGCTACCTGCCCGACAGCCGCGTGGTGAAGGTGGACCGCCGCAGCGCCGACCGCAGCTTCCCCGCGCTGCTCCCCGAGCGCATCGGCACGCTCGCCCAGCACTACGACATCGAGCTGGGCGAGACGCGGCGCATCGCGGGCTTCGACTGCCAGACGGTGGTGCTCGGCCCGAAGGACAACTTGCGCTATGGCTACCGGCTCTACGCGGACGTCAAGAGCGGCATGCTGCTCAAGGCGGTGACCTTCGACCCCGAGGGCAACGAGGTCGAGCAGTTCATGTTCACGCAGCTCGTGATCGGCGGCGTGTCGCGCCAGCAGGTGCGGCCGTCGCACGCCGCGCGCGAGTGGCGCGTGGAGGATACCGGGGCGCAGCCCGCGCACCTGGCGGGATGGGGGCTGTCGGCGGAGCTGCCCGGATTCCGCAAGATCGTCGAGCTGAAGCGCGTCATCGGCAGATCGCGCCCCGCCGGTCAGATGGTCTACTCCGACGGCCTGGCCGCGGTATCGGTGTTCATCGAGCCGATGGAGGGCCGGCAAGATCCGGTTCAGACCGGCCTGGCGAGCGTGGGCGCGATCCATATCTACACCCGCGAGGTGGCGAATCACATGGTGACGGTGGTCGGCGAGGCGCCGGCCGCGAGCGTTCAGCGCATCGGAAACGCCGTCGAGTACCATCAGCCGCAGCGGTAGAACATTAATGGGAGAAACGAGCATGGGTATCACCCGGGGCTTGGCCGCCTTGTGGCTGGCGGCGCTCTGCGCCACCGCGGCCGCGCAGGGGCGTGAACTTCCCGACTTCACCCGACTGGTCGACGAGCAGGGCAATGCCGTCGTGAACATCAGCACCACCCAGGCGCCTCGCCGGCCGAGCGCGACGCCGCAGGTTCCCGGCACGGAGGACGAGGAGGTGCTCGAGTTTTTCCGTCGCTTTATCCCGCGCCAGCCGCCGGGCCCCGGCAACCGGCCCGAGAGCCGCTCGCTCGGATCGGGCTTCATCATCTCTGGCGACGGCTACATCTTGACGAACGCGCACGTGGTCGAGGGCGCCGACGAGATCAACGTGCGCTTCACCGACAAGCGCGAGTTCAAGGCCAAGGTGATCGGCACGGACCGGCGCACCGACATCGCCGTGATCAAGATCGAGGCCGCCGGCCTGCAGCCGGTGCGGTTCGGGGATCCCTCGCGGCTCAAGGTGGGCGAGTGGGTAGTGGCGATCGGCTCGCCCTTCGGGTTCGAGAATACCGTCACCGCCGGCATCGTGAGCGCGAAGGGGCGTTCCCTGCCGCAGGAGAACTTCGTGCCTTTCCTGCAGACCGACGTGGCGATCAATCCGGGCAACTCGGGCGGGCCGTTGTTCAACATGAAGGGCGAAGTGGTCGGCATCAATTCGCAGATCTACAGTCGCACCGGCGGGTTCATGGGGCTCTCATTTGCGATCCCCATCGACGTCGCGCTCGACATCCAGAAGCAGCTGCGCGAGCGAGGCCGCGTCGCGCGCGGGCGCATCGGCGTGGTGATCCAGGAAGTGACGCGGGACCTCGCCACCTCCTTCGGCCTGGACCGCCCGCGTGGCGCGCTCGTCAATTCAGTGGAGAAGGGCAGCCCGGCGGACAAGGCGGGCGTCGAAGCGACCGACATCATTCTCTCCTTCGACGGCAAGGCGGTGGAAGGCTCGAGCGACCTGCCGCGCCTGGTAGGCTCCACCCGCCCAGGCTCCCAGTCGACGCTGGAGGTCTGGCGCAAGGGGTCGACGCGCAAGCTGCAGATCACGGTCGGCGAGCTGCAGGAGGACCGCGTTGCGGCGGCGGACAAGCCGCGCGCGCCCAAGCAGGCAGAGACGCCGCCCAACCGGCTAGGCATCGTGGTCGCGGAGCTTTCTGCGGAGCAGCGCAAGAGCCTTGGCGTGTCGGGGGGCATCGTGGTCACCGAGGTCCGTCCCGACGCGAAGGCGGACGTGCGCAAGGGCGACATCCTGCTCACCATGGTTCACAAGGGCCAGCACACCGAGCTCAAATCGGTCGAGCAGTTCAACCGCCTGCTCGCGGGGCTCGACAAGAACGCCGTGATCACGTTGCAGGTGCGCCGGGGCGAGACCACGGCGTTCGTGACCGTCTCCGGCCTCGCCGATAAAGGCTAGGCTCTACGGCCGGCGCTGGTGTCATCTCTGCGAGGAGATGGCGCAGGCGCTGCGCGCCGCCGGGGTCGCGTTCGAGGAGATCGACGTCGACGCCGATCCGGCGCTGGAGGAGCGCTTCGGCGAGCGCGTGCCCGTGCTCACCGACGCGGCGGGCAAGGAGCTGTGCCACTATCGGCTCGCCCCGGATGTCGTTGAGAAGCTGAGATAAAATTGCGGCCCGAGGGTGCCCCGAGGCACCCTCTTTTCTTATGACCCAGAGCCGCATTCGCAACTTTTCCATCATCGCGCACATCGACCATGGCAAGTCGACGCTCGCCGACCGATTCATTCAGATGTGCGGCGGGCTCGAGGCGCGCGAGATGGCCGACCAGGTGCTCGACTCGATGGACCTCGAGCGTGAGCGCGGCATCACCATCAAGGCGCAGACCGCGGCGCTTTCCTATCAGGCGAAGGACGGCAACACCTATCTCCTTAACCTGATCGACACACCGGGACACGTCGATTTCTCCTACGAGGTGAGTCGCTCGCTCGCGGCCTGCGAGGGCGCGCTGCTGGTGGTCGATGCCTCGCAGGGCGTGGAGGCACAGACGGTGGCCAACTGCTATACCGCGATCGAGCAGGGTGTCGAGGTCATCCCGGTGCTCAACAAGATCGACCTGCCCTCGGCTGAGCCGGACAAGGCGATCCAGGAGATCGAGGACGTGATCGGCATCGCCGCGGGCGATGCCATTCGGGCGAGCGCCAAGACCGGCGAGAACGTGGACGAGATCCTCGAAGCGGTGATCGCACGGGTGCCGCCGCCCAGGGGCAGCCCGGATGCCCGGCTGCAGGCGCTCATCATCGACTCGTGGTTCGATAACTACGTAGGGGTCGTGATGCTGGTGCGCGTGGTGGAGGGCGCGCTCCGGCCGAAGGACCGCATCCTGCTGATGAGCACCGGCAACGCCTACCTCTGCGACCAGCTCGGGGTGTTCACGCCGAAGTCGCAGGCCCGCGAAAGTCTGTCGGCGGGCGAGGTGGGCTTCGTCACGGCCGGCATCAAGGAGCTGCGGGCGGCCAAAGTCGGCGACACGATCACGCTCGCGGACAAGCCGGCATCGCAGGCGCTTCCCGGCTTCAAGGAGGTGAAGCCGCAGGTCTTCGCCGGGCTCTACCCGGTCGAGTCGAGCGAGTACGAGGCGCTGCGCGAGGCGCTGGAGAAGCTGCACTTGAACGACGCGTCGTTTCACTACGAGCCCGAGACCTCCCAGGCGCTCGGCTTTGGCTTCCGCTGCGGCTTCCTGGGCCTGCTGCACATGGACATCGTGCAGGAGCGCCTGGAGCGCGAGTACGGCATGCACCTGATCACCACGGCGCCCTCGGTGGTATACGAGATCAAGCTGCGCGACGACACGGTCGAGCAGGTCTCGAATCCCTCGCGGCTACCGCCCGCGGAGGCGATCGAGGAGATCCGCGAGCCCGTGATCGCCACGAAGATCTTCGTGCCGCAGGACTATGTCGGGCCGGTGATCACGCTGTGCGAGGAGAAGCGCGGGCGCCAGACCAACCTGCACTACTCGCCGCGCCACGTGGTCCTGTCCTACGACCTGCCGCTCAATGAGGTGGTGCTCGACTTCTTCGACCGGTTGAAGTCGGCGACGCGCGGCTACGGATCCCTCGACTACGAGTTCCGCGAATACCGCGCCGCCGACGTGGTGCGCCTGGACATCCTGGTGAACGGCGAGCGGGTGGACGCGCTCTCCACCATGGTGCACCGCTCGAGCGCGCAGCAGCGGGGCAGGGAGCTCGTGACCCGGCTAAGGAGCCTGATCCCTCGCCAGATGTTCGACGTGGCGATCCAGGCCGCCATCGGTGCGCACATCATTGCGCGCGAGAACGTCAAGGCCTTGCGCAAGAACGTGCTGGCGAAGTGCTACGGCGGCGACGTGACGCGCAAGCGCAAGCTGCTCGAGAAGCAGAAGGAGGGGAAGAAGCGCATGAAGCAGGTGGGCTCGGTCGAGATTCCCCAAGAGGCGTTCCTCGCCGTGCTACAGCGGAGCGGGAGTTGAGCTTCGCGGCGTTCCTGCTGCTGCTGCTGGTGGTGACCGGCGCAGTCTGGCTGCTCGACAAGCACTTCCTGAGAGCGAGGAGGCGGGGCAAGCAGCCCTGGTGGGTGGAGTACTCCATCAGCTTCTTCCCGGTGATCCTGATCGTGTTCCTGCTGCGCTCCTTCCTCGTCGAGCCGTTCAAGATCCCGTCGAGCTCGATGGTCCCGACCCTGCTGGTGGGGGATTTCATCCTGGTGAACAAGTTCACGTACGGGATCCGCTTGCCGGTGATCAACGAGAAAATCGTCGAGCTGAACAGCCCACAGCGCGGCGATGTGATGGTGTTCCGCTTCCCCGAGGATCCCTCGCTCGACTACATCAAGCGGGTCGTCGCCTTGCCGGGCGACCGCGTCGAGTACCGCAACAAGCGCCTGGCGGTCAACGGCCGTCCCGTGCCGCTGCGTCAGATCGACGATTATCTTTCGCGCGAGCGCATGCAGTTCTCGCGCCGCTACGTGGAGACGCTGAACGGCGTCGAGCACCAGATCCTGCTCGAGGAGGATGCGCCGGCCGGCGTCATGCCGGGCCGCGCGTTCCCGCATGCCGGCAATTGCAACTACAATACGACCGGCGTGGCTTGCACGGTCCCGGCCGGGCACTACTTTGTGATGGGCGACAACCGGGACAATTCCAGCGACAGCCGGGTATGGGGGTTCGTACCGGACGAGAACATCGTGGGCAAGGCGTTCTTCATCTGGCTCAACCTGAATGAGCTGGGACGCTTCGGCCCCTTCCGATGACCAGGGAGGCAGCATGAGAGCACGGCAGCGCGGCATCACCCTGATGGGCCTTATCGTCGGCCTTTTTATTCTCGTGGTGCTCGCCCTGTTTGCGATGAAAGTCATCCCGTCCTACATCGAGTACGCCACCGCAAAGAGCGCGATCGATGCCATCGCGAGGGAGAAACCCGGCGCCACGCCCGCCGAGGTGCGCAACGCCTTCGAGGCGCGCGCGGCGGTGGACGACATCCGCGTCCTCAGGGGGACCGACCTGGAGATCATCCGGGAGGGCGGCCAGACCGTGATCGAGTTCGCCTACCGCAAGGAAGTGCCGCTTTTCACCAACGTGGGCCTGTACATCGACTACGCGGCCTCGACCCGGCAGTGAGGCGGCGCGCCGGGGAGCCGTAAATCGCATCGCGCGACGAGCTGGAGCGTCGACTCGGCCACGGCTTCAAGCGCCCCGAGCTCCTCGAGCAGGCGCTTACGCACCGCAGCGGAGGCTCCCCCGACAACGAGCGCCTCGAGTTCCTCGGCGACGGCGTGCTCGGCTGTATCGCCGCGGAGGAGCTCTATGCGCGCTTCCCCCACCTCGCGGAAGGCCGGCTTACGCGCATGCGCTCGCGTCTGGTACGCGAGGAGGCGCTCGCAGAGATCGCCGCGCGCCTGGAGCTCGAGAACTGCCTCCGCACCGGATCGCGCCACCCGGTGACGCCGTCGGTGCTGGCGGACGCCGTCGAGGCGCTCTTCGGCGCGGTATTCCTCGACGGGGGCTACGACGCGGCACGCGTGGCGATGCTGCACGCCTTCGGCCCGCTGCTCGACCGGCTCGACCCCGCCGGGGTCGAGAAGGATCCAAAAACGCAGCTCCAGGAGCTGATGCACGCCGGGGGAAAGAGGCTGCCCGAGTATCGCGTGGTCGCCACGCACGGCGCCCCGCACCAGCGCTTCTTCGAGGTCGAGTGCTCGCTCGCCGAGATCGGTCTCGCCGCGGTGGGCACCGGAACGTCACTCCAGCGCGCCGAGCAGCAGGCGGCCCAGCGCGTGCTCGAGAAGCTCGGCCGATGAGCCGCTGCGGCACGATCGGCTTCGTCGGCCGCCCGAACACCGGGAAGTCGAGCCTCCTCAACCGCCTGGTGGGAGAGAAGCTTTCCATCGTCTCGGCCCGCCCGCAGACCACACGGCACCTCGTCACGGGCATTCTCACGCGCCCGGGCTGCCAGTACGTCTTCATCGACGCGCCGGGAACGCCGCCGAAGATGAAGACCGTCTTGCACCGCGCGCTCAACCGCCGCGTCAACGAGGCGGCGCGCGAGGCCGACGTGGTGCTGTTCGTGGTGGAGGCGGGGCGCCTGGGCGCGGAGGACCGTGCCGCTCTCGAGCGCATTCCCGTCTCGCAGCGCATCGTGGCGGTCGTCAACAAGATCGATCTTGTGAGCAAATCCGACCTGATTCTCTTCCTCGAGCGCCTGGCGAAGCTCCGGGAGTTCGATGCCATCGTCCCGGTCAGCGCGAGGACCGGAAGGAATGCCGAGGAGCTCCTGCGCGTGCTGGAAAAAGCGCTTCCGGAAGGGCCGTTCGCCTACCCCGAGGGCGAGCTGACCGACCGCGACGAGCGGTTCTTCGCGGCCGAGCTATTGCGCGAAAAGCTCTTCGAGGCGATGGGCCAGGAGCTGCCCTACCGCTGCGAGGTGCTGATCGAGAGCTTCAAGCACGAGGGCCGCTTGCGGCGCATCGAAGCGACGATACTCGTGGAGCGCGAGAGTCAGCGCGCGATCGTACTGGGCGAGCGCGGCGAGCGTCTCAAGCGCATGGCCACCGCGGCGCGCAAGGACATGGAACGGCTCTTCGGCGGCAAGGTGTACCTTGGCACTTGGGTCAAGGTGCGCCGAGCGTGGACCGACGACCGGCGCGCCCTGCGGGAGCTCGGCTACGAATGAAACGCCGCGCCGACCACGAGCCGGGATACGTGCTGCACACCTATCCGTACATGGAGACGAGCCTCATCGTCGAGGCGTTCACGCGCGGCTTCGGGCGAATGGCGCTCCTTGCGCGCGGGGCGCGCCGAGCGCGCTCTGCCATGCGGGGGCTGCTGCTCTCGTTCCACCCGCTTCGCTTGTCCTGGAGCGGCTCGGCGGAGCTCGCCAATCTGCGCTCGGCGGAGTGGTCGGGCGCGCTCCCGCCCCTCGCCGGACGGGCGCTCATGTGCGGCTTCTATGTGAACGAGCTGCTGCTGCGCCTGCTTCCCCGCGAGGACCCGCATGAAGCGCTATTCGATGCCTATGGGAACGCGCTCTTGTCGCTTGCCGGCAGCAAGTCTCCGGCGCAAGCCCTGCGCCGTTTCGAGAAGCGCCTCCTCGTCGAGCTGGGCTACGCTCCGCTACTCGAGCGTGAGGCGGCGAGCGGGGCGCCGATCGATCCTGCGCGCCGCTACGCGTACGAGCCTGACCTTGGCCCGATGCCCGCAAGTGATCCTTCTTCCGGGCTCACCGTGAGCGGCCAGACGCTGCTCGACGTCGCGGCAGACGAGTACGGCAGTGTGCAGACGCGCGACGAAGCGCGCGCCCTGATGCGCATGCTGATCGGCCGCCGGCTGCACGGCCAGGTGCTGCACACGCGCGGCATTCTCATGGAGCTGAACGACCTATGATGGCGGCACTATGATCGAGCTCGGAGTGAACGTCGACCACGTCGCGACCGTGCGCCAGGCGCGTCGTACCTACGAGCCCGACCCCGTTTGGGCGGCGGTCGAGGCGCACCTCGGCGGCGCCGACGGCATCACGGTGCACCTGCGCGAGGATCGTCGACACATCCAGGACGAGGACGTGCGGCGCCTGCGCGAGCTGACCCATATCAAGCTGAATCTCGAGATGGCCGCGACCGACGAGATGGTGGCGATCGCCTGCCGCCTGAAGCCCGAGATGGCGATGCTGGTGCCCGAAGGGCGGCACGAGATCACCACCGAGGGCGGCCTGGATGTAGTTTTGCATGAGAAAGCATTGAGGCAGGCCGTTTCCGGGCTGAGCAGCGCAGGAATCGTCGTGTCGGTCTTCATCGACGCCGAGCTTAAGCAGGTGGAGGCCGCGAAGCGCATCGGCGCGTCGGTGTGCGAGGTTCACACCGGACCCTACGCGCACGCCTTCCATTCCAAGGGGCGCGATGCCGAGAGCCCTGCAGTGCTCTCGGAGATTGCGAAGATCAAAGCGGCGGGTGACGCGATACGCTCGCTCGGCATGCGCTTCAACGCCGGCCATGCGCTGAACTACTTCAACGTGCAGCCGGTGGCGCGCCTTCCGGGGGTGCGGGAGCTGCACATCGGCCACGCCATCGTGAGCCGCGCGCTCTTCGTCGGGATGCGGGAGGCGGTCCGCGAGATGAAGAGCCTGATGCGCCAGGCGCAGGCGGCCGCGTGATCTACGGCATCGGTACCGACGTGGTCGAGATCGGCCGCATCCAGGCGGCGCTCGATCGCTTCGGCGATCGCTTTGCGCAGCGCATCCTGTGCGAGCCCGAGATGCG
>DASRKB010000221.1:0-1655 GCA_035649175.1 Burkholderiales bacterium
GTTTAGTCCATCATAGGTCCATTCCTCGTGAACTCGCACTTGGGCATTAACGACGAGTTCCTGAAGCTCTCGCCTCCCATCCTGCGCATATAGTCTCGATAGCGCAGCTAGGGAACGTCTGATTTATTCACCCGCGCCGTACAATGCTGTGCATTGAACGAGTGCGAGGTGAAGACATGGGACCGAAGCAACCGACGCTGGCGACGAGCGGATTCGAACGCTACCGCAAGGCGACGCGCCGGGATCAGTTTCTCACCGAGATGAACGCCGTGGTGCCGTGGGCGAAGCTGACGGCGCTGATCGAGCCGATGTATCCGAAGGGTGAAGGCGCAGGCCGGCCGCCGGTGGGGTTGGAGCGGATGCTGCGGATCCACTTTCTGCAGCACTGGTTCAACCTGTCGGACCCCTCGGTCGAGGAGGCGCTGTACGACTCGCGGGCAATGCGGGAGTTCGTGGGAATCGACCTGGGAAGGGAACCGGCTCCCGACGAGACGACCGTCTGCAAGTTCCGCCATCTGCTGGAGGCGAATGAGCTCGGGCCTGAGATTTTCGCCACGGTGAATGCGCACCTGGCCGAGCGGGGATTCAAGGTCACGACCGGGACGATCGTCGATGCCACGATCATCAGCGCGCCGTCCTCGACCAAGAACCGGGAGGGGAAGCGCGATCCGGAGATGCACCAGACCCGCAAGGGCAATGAGTGGTACTTCGGCATGAAGGCACATATCGGTGTCGACAGTGCGCTCAAGATCATCCACTCGGTGGCTGCCACGGCGGCGAATGTCCACGACTCGCATCTGCTGCCCGAGTTGCTGCACGGCAACGAGACCCGGGTGTGGGGAGACTCGGCGTATCAGGGCCAAGGCGAGGTGATTCGGGCCCTGGCGCCGAATGCGAGTGACTTCACCCACCGGCGCTATCGGCGCGGGGAGAAGGTCGATCCGGTGGAGCGGCGGAAGAACCGCAACAAGTCGCGGGTGCGTGCCAAGGGCGAGCATCCATTCCTGATTCTCAAGCGCGTCTTCGGCTTCGCCAAGGTGCGCTACCGCGGCATCGCCAAGAACGCCGCGCGACTTCAGGTGGCCTGCGCGCTCGCCAACCTGTTTACACTGCGTCGCGCGTTGTTGGCGACGTAGCGGACGTGTCGGCGAAATCCGGGACAACCCCGAAATAGACGCCCTGAGAGCCGATCCAGAGCGCGTCGGATGCCGCCAATCGCCTTCAACTTCGACTTGTGCTCTCATGAACTTGAATAGATCAGACGTTCCCTAGTTCGCGCCCCCACGCTGCGCTGAACGGACGCGGCGGCGCCGCCGTGTTCGTCGGGCGCACGCATTTGCGGCGGCGTACTCGGCTACGTCGCGGGATTCACGTGCCGCTCACGGTGCCGGCCCCGAGCGGCAGTGGAGAATCCGTATTTCCCGAGATTCATGCAGGCGCTCCGCCGTGTTCTGATTCGACACCGATGCGCCCCATAATGTATCCATGCTCCAGACGGTCGCCTTCCGCCATGTCCCCTTCGAAGACCTTGACCTGCTCGAACCGCTGCTTGCGCGCCGCGGCCACGCCGTTCGCTAAGTCGACTTGCCGCTGGCCGATCTTGCGGGCGTCGACCCGCTCGCGCCGGATCTTCTCGTCGTGCTCGGCGGTCCGAT
>DASRKB010000222.1:0-8856 GCA_035649175.1 Burkholderiales bacterium
TGACGTAGCCCCACTCGATGTGCAGGAAGTATCCGCCCACCGAGATGAACTGGGCGAAGATGAACGCGGCGATGAAGCCGCCGACCATGTTGCCCAGCCCCCCGAGCACGCACACCAAGAAGGTGATGGGGCCGAAGGAAAGGCCGATGGCGGGGTGGATGTCGTACTGCAGCACGAGGAGGCACGCGGCCAGCCCCGCCAGCCCGCCGCCCAGCCCCGAGGTGATGAGGAAGACGCGGTTCGGGTTCACCCCCATGAGCGGCATGATGGCGCGGTCCTGCGAGATGGCGCGGATGGCGGTGCCCAGGAACGTCTTCTTGAGGAACAGCCACACCGCGATCATGCCGGCGAGCGCCACGACGAAGGCAATCAGGCGCGCGAAGCTGAAGTACATGTCGCCGAGCTGGAGCTGCGGCAGGCGCACGCCGATGTTGCGGAACTCGATGCCGAAGGCGAGCGTCGCCGCCGCCTGCAGGAAGAAGAGCACGCCGCCGGTGACGAGGAGCTGGTTGATCGGCTCGGCGGTGAGCACCGGTCGGATGACGAACTGGTGCAGGACGATGCCCATCGCCGCCACCAGCAGAATCGCGGCGAGAAAGGCGAGCAGGAGCGGCCAGCCGTAGACGTTGTGCAGGTAGAACACCGCGTACATGCCGATCATGATCATCTCGGCGTAGCAGATCCACACCACGTCGATGACGCCGAAGATGAGGTTGAGGCCGAGGGCGAGGAGGGCGAGGATGCCCCCGAGCAGCAGCCCGTTGATGACCGCCTCGAGCAGGAAGGCGTCGAAGATGTCCAACGCTAGAGTCCCAGGTAGGCCTTCTTGATCGCCTCGCTCTCGAGGAGCTCCGCCGCGGCGCCCGAGAGCTTGATGCGCCCGGTCTCGAGCAGGTAGGCGCGGCTCGCCACCTTGAGCACCTGGCGGATGTTCTGCTCGACGATCAGCACCGTGTAGCCCTCGGCGCTCATCTTGCGCACCACCTCGAAGATCGATTGCACCACCACCGGCGCGAGCCCGGCCGAGGGCTCGTCGAGCAGCAGCAGCTTCGGTCCCGACATGAGGGCGCGGCCGATGGCGCACATCTGCTGCTCGCCGCCCGAGAGCGTGCCGGCGAGCTGGCGGCGGCGCTCCTTCATGCGCGGGAAGAGCGCGAACACCTGCTCGAGGCGCTCGGCGTACTTCGCGCGCGCGGCGCGCGGGAAGGCGCCGATCTTCAGGTTGTCCTCGACCGTGAGTGCGGGAAAGAGCCGGCGGTTCTCCGGCACGTGCGCGATGCCGTAGTCGATCACCTCGTGCGCCGGCACGTCGTTCAGGCGCCGCCCTTGCATCGCCAGCTCGCCCTTCGCCGTGGCGATCAGCTTCGAGATGACGCGCAGGAGCGTGGTCTTGCCCGCGCCGTTGGGGCCGATCACCGCCACCGTCTCTCCGGCCTTCACCTCGAGGCTGACGTCGAAGAGTGCCTGGAAGCTGCCGTAGCCTGCCGAGACGCCGGCGAGGGACAGCATCGCTAGCGCGCCGCCACCGCGGCCTGCACCTCGGCCGCGTCGGTGCCGAGGTAGACCTCGATCACCTTGCGGTCGTGGGCCACTTCCCCGGGCTTGCCGGCGGCGATCACCACGCCGTGGTCGAGCACCACGCAGCGGTCGACCACGCGCATCAGCACGCCCATGATGTGCTCGACCCAGATGATGGTGATGCCGCGGCGCCGGCGGATCTCGGCGAGCATGTCGGCGGCCTGGTCCATCTCGTGCTCGTCCAGGCCGCCGAGCGACTCGTCGGCGAGCAGCAGCTTCGGCCGCGTGGCGAGGGCGCGCGCGAGTTCGAGCTTCTTCAGCCCGGCGGCGCCCAGCCCGTCGACGCGCGCCGCGGGGTCGGCGCTCAGGCGCACGAGCTCGAGCGCCTCCGCGGCCTGCGCGAAGGCGGCCTCGCGGCTCGGGCGCTCGGCCTGGCCATAGTAGGCGGCGAGCGCCACGTTCTCCAGCAGCGAAAGCTTGCGGAACGGTCGCGGGATCTGGAAGGTGCGGCCGATGCCGTGGTGCGCCACCTTGTTGGCGGGCTCGCCGCCGATCTCGCGGCCCTGGAAGCGGATCGAGCCGTGCGTGGGGGCGAGGGAGCCGGCGATCAGGTTGAAGATGGTGCTCTTGCCCGAGCCGTTTGGGCCGATCAGGCCGAGGATCTCGCCCTCGGCGAGCGCGAAGTCGACCGCGTTCACGGCGGTGAAGCCGCCGAACATCTTGGTCAGGCCGCTGACCTCGAGCATGCCCGACCGGTCCTCCGGCGCTACTGGTTCGAGTAGCTGTGGCCCTTGGGCAGCGGCAGCATCGGGTCGGCGGTGCGCAGCGCCGTGGGCCAGACGATCTTGGTCTCGCCCTTGATGTACTGCATCACCACCGGCGAGGAGCGCTCGTTTTGGCCGGACATCTCGCTGCCGGGCCGGAAGAACTTGACGCCGTAGCCCTGGATCGTGCCGCCCACCGGGATGTCGGTCTCGAGCGAGGCCTTGCGCAGCGCCTCGGGATCCTTGCCGCCGTGCTTCTTGATGGCGCGCGGCAGGACGTCGGTGAAGAAGATCCAGCTCTGGTTGAAGCCCATCGAGGCGTGCGGCGGGATCTGGTCGGCCTTGGTCTCAGCGCGGTAGCGCTTGACCATCTCCTTGGTGAGATCGCCCATGCCGGGCTTGAGCGTCTTCGGGTCGAGGAGCTGCGCCGCCACCGGGTCGACGTTGTAGATGTACTCGGCGTCCTTGCCGAACGCGGCCTCGAGCTTGTCGTACTGGCCGTAGCCCGCGCCGTGGCCGATGAGGGCCGCCCACTTCAGGCCCTGCTCGCGCGCCTGGCGCCAGAAGAGCGTGATGTCGGGGTTGTAGCCGGTGTGCAGGATCACGTCGGCGCGCGCGCGGCGCAGCTTGGTGACGAGGCTGGAGAGGTCGGGCGAGGTTGCGGCGTAGCCCTCCTTCAGCACCACGTTCATGCCGTACTTCTTGCACACCTCCTCGTTGCCCGCGGCGACGCCGGCGCCGTAGGGGCCGTCCTCGTAGATGATCGCCACCTTGAGGCCCTTCGGGTCCTTCTTCAGCTTGGCCTTGGCGTTCTCGTTCAGGAACGCGCAGGAAGCGGCGCCGAACTGGTCGGAGTGCACCTGCGGGCGGAACACGTACTGCAGGTTCTTGCCCTTGAACACCGCCGAGGAGACGCAAACGTTGGCCCACATGAACTTCTTCGCCGCGTCGACCTTCTGCGCCATCGGCACGCAATGCGCGCTCGAGAACACGCCCATGATGAGGTCGACCTTCTCCTGCTCGAGCAGGCGGGTGGCCTCGTTGATCGCCACCTCGGCCTTGGACTGCGCATCGGCGTAGATCGCGTTGATCTTGTAGCCCTCGATGCCGCCCTTCTCGTTCAGCATGTCGATGGCGATCTTGGTGGCGATCGCCGCCGCCTGCGAGCCGCCGGCCGCGAACGGGCCGGTGTAGTCGTAGATCACGCCGACCTTGATCTCCTTGCCCTGGGCCAGGGCGAGCGTCGAGCCGGCCGCCAGGGCGAGCGCGGCCACAGAAA
Source organism: Burkholderiales bacterium (assembly GCA_035649175.1). GTDB lineage: Bacteria > Pseudomonadota > Gammaproteobacteria > Burkholderiales > SG8-39 > SCGC-AG-212-J23. The sequence goes on from DASRKB010000222.1 coordinate 3,562, forward strand.
GCGAAAAGCGCATGGAAGACTCCTCCTCAGGAATTTGTGGCCAGTCTTTCGTAGGCCGCGGGCGCTGTCAAGCTATTCGCTCGTGGGCGCGATGCGGTACTCCACCACGCGCGAGTCGGCGGCCAGCGCGTCGGCGAGACGCGCGAGGTTCCCCGGCTTCATGGTGCGGATCACCGTGCGGTACTCGACGAGGTCCGCGTCGCCGTGCAGGCGGTAGCTCATCTGGTAGAGCGAGAAGCCGAGCTCGGCGACCATGCGGCGCAGGTCGGGCTCCGAGATCGCCTGCTGCCGCCGGAAGCGCGCCATGAAGGTGGCGTAGGTCTCGGTGGGCAGCTTCGCCTCGACCCAGCGGAAGAGCGAAAGCGTGCCCAGGACGAGAACCGTGCCCACCGCGGCGGCGAAATAGAAGCCGATGCCGGTGAGGATGCCGATCGAGGCCGTGACCCAGATCGAAGCCGCCGTGGTCAGGCCGCGCACCGAGTAGCCTTCCTTGATGATCGCGCCGGCGCCGACGAAGCCGATGCCGGTCATGATGCCTTGCGCCATGCGCGTCGGGTCGAGCACCAGGGTTCCGGCCGCGAGCTGGGGAAACCACAGGTCCTGGTACACCGTGACCAGCATGAGCAGGGTCGACGCGAGGCACACCAGCGCATGGGTGCGGAAGCCCGCCGGGCGCCCGCGGTGGCTGCGCTCGATGCCGATCAGCCCGCCGGCGGCGAGCGCCGCGGCGAGGCGCAGCGTCATCTCGATGTAGTCGTACGACACGCTACTTCCCGGCGTCGAGGCCGAGGGTGCGGCTGATCACTTCCTTCATGATCTCGTTGGTGCCGCCGTAGATGCGCTGCACGCGTGCGTCGACGTAGGCGCGGGCGATCGGAAACTCCCACATGTAGCCGTAGCCGCCGTGGAGCTGCACGCACTCGTCCATGACCTTGCACTCGAGGTCGGTGACCCAGTACTTGGCCATGGACGCCGTCGCCGTATCCAGCTTCTTCTCGATGAGGAGCTCGACGCACTTGTCCACGAAGACCCTAGCCACCTGCACTTCCGTGGCGAGCTCGGCGAGCTTGAAGCGCGTGGTCTGGAAGCCGGACACCGGACGGCCGAAGGCCTTGCGCTCGTTCACGTAGTCGCGCGTCCACTCGATCGCCGCTTCGGCCTTCGCGCAGGCGCCGATGGCGATCTGCAGCCGCTCCCAGGGCAGCTCCTGCATCAGGTAGATAAAGCCGTTGTTCTCCTGCCCGAGCAGATTGGCCACGGGCACCTCGACCTTGTCGAAGAAGAGCTCGGCGGTATCCTGGCCCTTCAGGCCCATCTTCTTCAGCCGCTTGCCCTTGCTGAAGCCCTTCATCGAGGTGTCGACCACGAGCAGGCTCGTGCCTTTGGCGCCCTTCGCCGGGTCGGTCTTGGCGACCACGATCACCATGTCGCAGTTCCAGCCGTTGGTGATGAAGGTCTTCGAGCCGTTCAGGAGATAGAACCCGTCCTTCCGGATGGCGCTCGTTTTCACGCCCTGCAAATCGGATCCCGCGGCCGGCTCGCTCATGGCGATGGCGCCGACCATCTCGCCGGAGGCCATCTTGGGCAGATAGGCCTTCTTCAGGTGCTCGCTGCCGTACGCGAGCAAGTAGGGCGCGACGATCTCGGAGTGCAGTCCGAAGCCGAGCGTGGAGTTGTTCGCGCGTGCCTGCTCCTCCATGAGCACCACGCTGTAGAGCTTGTCGGCGCCCGCGCCGCCGTACTCGGGCGGCATGGTCGGGCAAAGGAAGCCGTTCGCGCCTGCCTTGCGCCACACCTCCTTGTCGGCGTATCCCTGCTCCTGCCAGCGCTCGTCGTTAGGCACGACCTCTTCCTGCATGAAGCGCCGCACGCTGTCGCGAAACGTCTCGTGCTCGGGAGTGAACAGCGTCCGTGGGATCACGAAAATCATTCTAAACTAGGCGCATGAACAAGCCCGTCGAGACGCCGGCCGCTACGCTGACCGGCGCCCAAGCGGTGGTCGAGATGCTCAGGCTGCACGGCGTCGAAGAGGTGTTCGGCCTCTGCGGCGACACCAGCCTTCCCCTCTATGATGCTTTTCTGCACAGCGGGGATCTGAAGCATATCCTTACCAGGGATGAGCGCCATGCCGCCTACATGGCCGACGGCTACGCCCGGGTGAGCGGCAAGGTCGGCGTGTGCGAGGGCCCCTCCGGTGGCGGCGCGACCTACATCCTGCCGGGCCTTGTGGAGGCCAACGAGTCCTCGGTCCCCATCCTCGCCATCAACACGGATGTTTCGGTCTCTTCCCGGGGGAAATTCACGCTGACCGAGCTCGACCAGCGGATGCTCATGCGCCCGCTCACCAAGTGGAACGCGGTGCTCGACCGCTCGGTGGACATTCCGCGCGTCTTCCGCCAGGCCTTCGAGGCGATGACGAGCGGCCGGCCGGGCGCGGCGCACATCGCGCTGCCTTTCGACGTGCAGAACGGCCCGGTGGAGCGCTCCGAGGTGTACGCTGATCCGACGCTGGGCAGATTTCCTTCCCGCAGAACGGGTCCAGACCCCTTTTTCGTCGAGCTCGCGGCGAAGCTGCTGCGAAGCGCGCGGAACCCGCTGTTCGTGTGCGGGGGCGGCGTGGTGCTCTCCGGCGCGGAAGAGGAACTGAGAGTGCTGAGCGAGAAGCTGGGCGCGCCTGTCGCGACCACAGTAAGCGGCAAGGGCTCCATAGACGAGCGCTCCCCGCGCTCGGTGGGCGTGGTGGGGTCGAACGGTGGCACACCGCAGACCCGCGCGGTGGTCGACGCGGCGGACGTCATCGTGTTCGTCGGCTGCCGCGCGGGCTCGGTGACCACGGAGCGCTGGCGCCACCCGGCGCCAGGGCGGGCGAAGATCATCCATATCGACGTGGACCCCGCGGTGCCGGGGCGCAACTACAAGGTCGACGTTCCCCTCGTGGGCGATGCGAAGCTCTGCCTTTCCGCGCTCGACGAGCTCGTTTCCGAGAGGAAGGCAGACCTCGCCCTCGTGGAGGCCAAGAAGCGCGAGAAGCTCTCGGCCTTCGAAGCGCTCGCGGCATCGAACGACACGCCGATCAAGCCGGAACGGGTTGTTTCCGAAATCCAGAAAGCATTGGATGAAGATGCGATTCTCGTGGCCGACCCGGGAACGCCGTGTCCGTACTTCTCGGCCTTTTTCCAGGTCAGGGGTACGGGCCGGCGCTACTTCTCCAACCGCGCGCACGGCGCGCTCGGCTACTCGCTCGCCGCGGCCATCGGCGCGCACTTCGGCCGGCCCTCGGTCAAGACCGTCTCGGTCATGGGCGACGGCAGCTTCGGCATGTGCGTCGGCGAGCTCGAGACCGCGGTGCGCCACAAGCTGCCGATCACCTTCGTGGTGATCTCGAACGCAGTGTACGGCTGGATCAAGGCGGGGCAGAAGTCGGGCTACGGCGGACGCTACTTCTCGGTCGACTTCGGCGTCACCGACCATGCGAAGGTGGCCGAGGCTTTCGGCGTGAAGAGCTGGCGGGTCACGGATCCGCGCGACCTGAGTGCTGTTCTGACAAAGGCATTCGCCTCGAACGGCCCGACGCTGGTCGACATCGTCTGTCAGCCGCTTCACGAGGCAAAAGCGCCGGTATCCGAGTGGGTGGCATGAAGGTTCCACGCAGTCACCACGACATGGGTGGCGAGCCGGCCGGCCCGATGGCGGTCGCGGAACACGAGTACGACGAGTGGGAGCAACGCGTGGACGCGATGTGCGTGCTGCTCTGGGGCATCAAGGGCGGGCCGCGGCGCATGACGGTCGACGAGCACCGCAAGAACATCGAGTCGCTGCCGCCCGAGGCCTACCGGCGCATGAGCTACTACGAGCGCTGGGTATGGTCGCTCGCGCACTGTCTGATCCAGCGCGGCATCGTGACGTCCGAGGAAGTGGCGAGGAAGCTGGGAGAGGTACCCGCGGAGAGAAGCCATCACGACATGGGCGGCGAGCCGGCCGGCAAGGTGCAGCGCTCGGAGCACGAGTACGAGGAGTGGGAGCGGCGGGTGGACGCAATGGCCGTTCTTCTTTCCCGAAGGATTCCCGTGGATCAAAGACGACGCAACATCGAGGCGATCCCGCCCGCGGACTACGACGCGATGGGCTACTACGACCGCTGGGTCGTGGCGCTGGCGCAGAGCCTGATCCAGCGCGGGCTCGTCACCACGGAAGAGCTGGCGAAGAAAATGGCGCGCCATGGAAGCTAGGTTCCGCGTCGGCGACGAGGTGCGCGTCATGAAGGCGTATCCGCCCGGGCACATCCGCACCCCGTTCTACATCCGCGGGCACACCGGCGTGGTCGAGCGCATCTGCGGCGCGTTCCCGAATCCCGAGGAGCTGGCGCAGATGCGCGACGGGCTGCCAACGCAGCCGCTGTATCGCGTCCGCTTCCGGCAGAAGGACGTGTGGCCGGATTACCGGGGACCGGACAGCGACGTGGTCGAAATCGAGATCTATCAGCATTGGCTGGAAAAGGCATGAAGGACCGGGGCAGCTACAAGCCGCTTTCCTACTTCCAGCTGATGGAAGTGACGCTTCGCGAGCTGCTGGTCGAGAAGGGGGTGCTCACCGAGGAGCAGATCCGCCGGCAGGTCGAGGACATGCGAGGGCGTACCCCGGAACGCGGCGCAAGGGTGGTGGCCAAGGCCTGGACCGATTCGTCGTACAAGAAACGCCTTCTGGAGAACGGCACGAAAGCGTGCGAGGAGCTGGGGCTCGACGTGCCCGCGCTGAAGCTCGTCGTCGTCGAGAACACCCCCGAGGTCCACAACGTGATCGTGTGCACGCTCTGCTCGTGCTACCCCCGCATGCTGCTCGGCATCCCGCCCGATTGGTACAAGTCCCGCGCCTACCGCTCGCGCATGGTGCGAGAGCCGCGCGAGGTCCTGAAGGAGTTCGGCCTGAGCATCTCGCCACATGTTCAGGTTCGCGTGCACGATTCCACCGCGGACATGCGCTACCTGGTGCTGCCGATGCGCCCGGCGGGTACCGAGGGCTGGAGCGACGAGAACCTCGCCCCGCTCGTCACCCGGGATTCCATGATTGGCGTCGCGGTCGCGAAGTCCCCTGGCACGAGCGCCTAAGCTTCTCGGCGTCTGGCCGCTGGGAGACCTGGCGGCGTACGTCGAGTTCTCGCCCACGCTCGATCTGGAGGTGAACGCGTTCGTGCAGCGCCTCGCGCTCGCGGTGCACGAGCGCGCGGAGCCCGGGTTGCGCGATGTCGTGCCGGCGCTCGGCGGCCTCGCGCTGCACTTCGCGCCGCAGTTCGCCGGC
>DASRKB010000223.1:0-7828 GCA_035649175.1 Burkholderiales bacterium
CCGCGAGCTTGTGCGTGGGACGCGAGAAGACGCCCTTGATGCGGTCGAGGTCGTAGCGCGCCGAGAAGCCGTCGTGCGCGACCAGGGCCTGGCCCTTCACCGGCTTGCCGATCGCATGCCTTGCGGTCAGGATCATTTTCCCAGCCTACCCTTCTCGGCCGCGTCGACGCAGCGCTCCATCGAGGCGAGCAGCGGCACGTAGCCGTAGCCGCCGAGGATGTTGACGAGCTTGGCGCTGTTGGTGGCGAGGCGCTTCCAGCCGTTCGCCTCGGCGATCTCGCGCGCGTAGGACTGGTAGAAGCACATGCCCGAGAGGACATGGCCGCCCGCGTCCTCGATGGTTTTCGTGAAGCCGAACCGGTCCGCGTCGGGCTTGACCTGCGGGCTCGTCACGGCGAGCAGCGGCTTGCGGAAGCGCCGCCCGTCGCAGAGCGCGGCGAGCTCGCGCAGCTCGTAGAGCGAGAGCTGCGGCGCGGAGAACACCACCACGTCGATCTCTCCGGCGGCGGCATATGCGGACTCGAGGGCCGTTACATCGCTTCGCTTCACTTGGTGAGAAACCGGTAATGCATCTCCACCCGATTCCGTGGCTTCCGGGGAAATGCCGGCGAGGTGGTACATCGCGATGGAGCCGAAGCTCGCCATCGCGGCGCCGAAGTGCTTTAGCGCGTCCGAGCCCGGCGCGGCCTCGATCCCCTCGATGTAGGGCACCGCCCAGTAGTTGCCGGCCAGCCGGCCGATGAGACCGCCCAAGGCGCCCCACTCGTTCAAGTTTTTCGGTTCAAAGGAAACTCTGACCCTGAGGGTGGCACGGCGACAGGCGTCGAGATGGAACCCGTAGCGCGGCACCCGGCCAGTGAGCCCGGCCGCCACCGCGGAAGGCCCGCCTTCGTAGTTGGAGCGCGCGCCGCAGACCGAGTTGGCGTAGATCACCACGCCGGTATCGCCGAAGGCGACGCTCTCGCCGCGCGCGGGCGCCTGGATGGTCTGGTAGTTTATGCAGGTGTCGGTCATGAGCACGCCGATCTTCCGGAAGGCGTCCACCGCGCGGCGCTCGAGCTCGACGATCCGGGTCGGCTGCTTCAGCACCGCCGTCTTGGCGAAGTCGGTGCCGCGCGGGTCGGTGATCGTCGGCACCAGCACGTTGCCCTTTGCCTTCGCGAGCGACTCGAGCCAGGCGACGCCTGCCTCGCCGAGGCTCTCCGTGTCCGCCATGATGTGCGCCTGCGTCACCGGCACGAAGTCCGCCGCGCCGAAGAATTCGCCCACCTGGACCTGGTGCTCCAGCGCCGCCTTCGCCGCGGCGCCGTGCTCGCCGGCGAGCATGGCGCGCTCGAAATCGTCGAGCTTCATGCGAGCACCTGCATCGCCGGGGTGATGGGCACCTTGCCGCGCAGCCGGAGCGCGAACTCGTAGTTGTCGGCGTTGGCGCAGTAGAGCGTGAACTCGGCCGGGCTGCCGTCGGCGAGGTAGGAAACGCGCTCGAGGGCGATGACCGGCGTGCCGCGGCGCAGGCGCAGGAGCTTCTTTAGCTCCGCGGTCGGCGCTCGCGCGCGTACCGAGAGCTCGGCGTGGCTGATCTTGAGGTGCATGAGGGTCTCGAAGAGGTGGTAGGTGGTGTGTGCGGAAACGATCTCGCGCGGCATCTTCGGCACGCTCGGCGAGAGGTAGGCCCAGGACACCGCGAAGGGCTCGCCGCGGCGCAGGTACAACCTCTTGTAATGAAGAACTTTCCTATTATTGGAGCGCAGCCGCTCGCCGACGTTGGGCGGGGCGACGATCTCGGCGTAGTCGAGGAGCTCGGTGGTCGGGTTCACGCCGCGCGCGACCAGCTCGTCGTAGATGCCGCGCAGGTCGACGAGGTCGTGGTGCACCGGCGGCTCGGAGACGAAGCTGCCCTTGCCCTGGCGGCGCACAACCAGGCCCTCGCGCACGAGCTGCATCACCGCCTGGCGCGCCGTGATGCGCGAGACGCGGTGGCGCGCCGCGAGCTCGGGCTCGGTCGGCAGCCGGTCGCCCGGCTTGAGCTTGCCCGCGCCGATCGCCTCGCGCAGCTGCTGCGCGAGCTGGCGGTGCATGGCCACGTGACTGTCGCGCCGCAGCTTCACAGGCGCCGCCCGGTCGTGCTGTCAAAGACATGCACGTTTTCGGTTTGCAGTTCGATATGAACCCGCATCCCCTCGGCGGGTCGACCCTGGCCGTTGAGCTTGGCGCGCACCAGGCGATCGCCTACCGTGAGGTCGGCGAAGAAGTCCTCCCCCAGCGCCTCGCACATCGTGACGGTGGCGGGCACACCGGCGGCGGCGAGCCTCACGGCCGACGGGCGGATTCCCAGCGTGACATCCCTCGAGCCGAGGGCTTTCAACGCATCGACCTGGATCGCGACACCCTCCACCGTGGCTCTTCCATTCTCCAGCCTCGCCGGAAGGAGGTTCATCGGCGGATTACCGAGGAAGCCGGCCACTTCCACCGTCGCCGGCCGGCTGAAGACCTCCTCGGGCGTGCCGACCTGCACGATGCGGCCCTCCATGAAGACCGCGAGCCGGTCGGAGAGCGAGAGCGCTTCCTCCTGGTCGTGCGTGACGTAGACCGCGGTGACGTTGAGCGCGCGCTGCAGGCGCTTGAGCTCCACGCGCGTCTCGACGCGCAGCTTGGCGTCGAGGTTGGAGAGCGGCTCGTCGAGCAGGAAGAGCGCCGGCTTCCGCACGATCGCGCGCGCGAGCGCGCAGCGCTGCTGCTGGCCGCCGGAGAGCTGTCCGGGCTTGCGCTCGAGAAGATGCTCGATGCGCACACGCGCTGCTGCTTCCTTAACGGATTGGGAAATTTTCTCTTTCGAGACGCCAATCATCCGCAGCGGGAAAGCGATGTTTTCTCGCACCGTCATATGCGGGTACAGGGCGTAGCTCTGGAACACCATCGCCACGTCGCGCTCGCCCGGATCGAGCGAGGTGATGTCCTTGCCGTTCATGCGCACCGTGCCGCCGTCGGCCCGCTCGAGGCCGGCGAGGATGCGCAGGGTCGTGGTCTTGCCCGAGCCCGAAGGGCCGAGCAGCGAGAAGAACTCCCCGGGCGCCACCTCGAGGTCGATGCCCGCGAGCGCGGTCACCGCGCCGTGGCGCTTGACGATGCCCGCAAGCGAGACCGATGCGGCGCTCATCGCCGCCCGCCGCCTTTCACCGCGCCGACGGTGAGGCCCTTCACGATGTGCTTCTGCGCAAGCAGGCCGAGGATGATGACCGGCGCCATGCCGACCATCGCCGCGGCGGCGAGGCGCCCCCACTGCGTCTGCTCGAGCGAGATGAAGTTGAACATCGCCACCGTCACGGGGCGCACGGTGTTGCCGCCGAGCACCACGGCGAACAGGAACTCGTTCCAGGAGTTGAGGAAGACGAAGATGATCGTGACCGCGATGCCGCCCTTCGCCTGGGGCAGGATCACGTGCCACAGCGTGCGCAGGCGCCCGGCGCGGTCGAGCAGCGCCGCCTCCTCCATCTCGCGCGGGATCTCCTCGAAATAGGAGACGAGCAGCCAGATCGCGAAGGGCAGCGCGAAGGTGAGGTAGACCAGCACCAGCCCCTGGTAGGTGTCGGTCCAGCCGACCTGGCGCAGCAGGAGGAAGTAGGGAATGACGAGGCCGACCGGCGGCAGCATCTGCGTCGCGAGCACCCAGAAGCCGCCGGCGCGCTTCCAGGGCAGGTCGAGGCGCGCGAGCGCGTACGCGGCCGGGATGGCGAAGAGCATGGTGAGCGCCGTGGTGAAGCCGGAGACGACGAGGCTCGAGACCAGGTTCGGCACGATCGAGGCACCGCCCACGAACACGTCCTGGTAGTTGACGAGCGTCGGCTCGAACACCACCTGGGGCGGATAGGCGAGCACGTCGCGCTCGGTCTTGAACGACGTGAGCAGCCCCCATGCCACCGGGAATACCCAGACGAGCACGATGAGAAGGGAAAGGACCAGCAGCGTTGCTCTCCGGATCATCTCGCCCTCCGCAGCGCGAAGAGCAGGAAAGCGACCGACAGCGTGAGGAAGAGCAGCACCGTCGCCACCGCCGAGCCGTAGCCGATGTTGAGCTCGGTGAAGGACAGCCGGTAGGCGTACAGGTTGAGGATCTCGGTCGCCGAGCCCGGCCCGCCGCCGGTGGCGGCGAAGATCGCCGCAAAGGCGGAGAGCGCCGTCACCATGCGCAGGATGACCACGATCACGATGGCCGGACGGATCATCGGCAGCGTGATGTGCCGGAAGCGCTGCCAGGGCCCGGCGCGGTCGAGGCGCGCCGCTTCGTACAGGTCCGGCGGCAGCGCGGCGAGGCTGGCGAGCAGCACGAGGAACGCAAAGGGCGTCCACTGCCAGGTATGGATGGCGATGACCGAGACGAGCGCGAGCTGCGGGTCGCCGAGCCAGTTGTAGCTCCCCAGGCCGAGCGCGCGCGTGATGAAGTCCATGATGCCGAAGTCCGGCGCGAGCACGAGCGAGCGCCAGAAGAGACCGGCCACGACGGGCGCGAGCACGATCGGCAGAATGGCGCCGATCCGCAGCACTCCCTGGGCAAATCTTATTTGTAACACCAGAAGAGCGAGCCCAAGCCCGATCGCCACTTGCAGGACCACGGTGGCGCCGGTGTAGACGAAGGTGAGCCACAGCGAGCTCCAGAAGCGGGCGTCGCCGCCGAGCTGGGCGTAGTTCTCCAGCCCGGCGAAGCCGCTCATCCAGGGCATGCTGAGGTCCATGCGCTGCGTGCTCGACCACACGAGGTAGACGAGCGGCAGCGTGGTCGTCGCGACCAGCAGGAGGAAAGCGGGCAGGAAGAGCGCCAGCGCGAACCGGCGCTCCCCCCGCCGCGCGAACGCCGGCATTCAGCTCTTGAGGATCTGCGCGATGCGCGCCTGCGCCTCGTCGAGCGCTTCCTTCGGTTTCTGCTGGCCTACCAGCGCCGCCTGGATCGCGGTCGCCATGGTCTCGCCGACCGCCGGCCACTGCGGCATCTTCGGGCGCCAGTCGACGTCGAGGTCCTGGCGCATCGAGTCGATCGACGCCTGCAGGAAGTTCGTCCCCATGCCGCCGGCGAGCTGCGCAAATTCCTTCGACTGCCACAGCGAGAGCCGATTCAGGCCCAGGCGCTTCACCGGCCCGCCCGCCTTCCACGAGGTGCGCGCTTGCGCCTCGGCGGAGGTCGCCCAGGCGATGAACAGCCAGGTCGCGCGCTTCGCCTTCTCGGAGAGCGCGGCGTTGATCGGGAAGCCCCAGTTCCAGATCGATGAGACGCGCTTGCCCGAGGGCCCCTTCGGCCAGCGCGCGTAGCCGATCTTGCCCAGGACCTTCGAGCGCTCCGGGTTGTTCAGCACCGAGGCCGAGGTGTTGGCGTCGATGTACAGGCCGAGCGTTCCCTGCGAGAACGCGTCGGCGAGGTCGGGCCAGTTCCAGTTGCGCACCGCGGGCGGGGCGTACTTCGACTGCAGCTCGACGTACCACTCGAGCGCCGCCACCGCCTCGTTGCCGTTGACGCGAATCTGCCTGCCGCTGAACCACTCGCCGCCGAAGGCGCGGAAGATCGACGGGTAGATGTACATGTTCTGCCCGGCGCCCTTGAACCCGCGCACCCCCGCGCCCCAGACGCGGTTGTCCGGGTCGTGCACCGCCTTGGCGTTGCGCATCACGTCGTCGAAGGTCTCGGCGGGCTTGAGGCCCTTCGCGTCGTAGAGATCCTTGCGATACACCTGCACCGTAGACTCGCCGTCGAAAGGCACGCCGTAGAGCTTGCCGCCGACCGAGTTCGCGCCGCGCCAGGCCGGGATGATGTCCTCGGCGTTGTACCAGCGCGCGTCGGTGAGCTTCGGGTCGCCGAGGTACTTCTCGATCGGCTCGATCCACTTGTTGGACACGTAGAGCTCGTAGTACATCGGATCGGCCGCGTGCGTCGCGTACGTGCCGCTCTTCGCCGTGAGGTCGAGGATCGCCTTCTGGCGGATCTGCCCCGGCGGCACCTTGTCGTAGCGCACCTTGACGCCGGTCAGCGCCTCGAACTCGGGCGTGATCGCCTCGAGCGCGTTGAAGTAGCCCGCCGGGATGACCGCGACCGTGATCGTCTCGCCCTCGGCCTGGCGCCAATTTATCTTTGCATTTTCATATGAACCCAGATTCTGGGCATGCGCGAACTTCGCCACCCACGGCGCGCCCGCGAGCGCCGGGATCGCGGCAAGGACCTTGCGCCTGCCGCCGTTCAGCTTCTTCATCGCTGCCTCCTCCTCAGGGGGTTTGAGCAGCGTTTGTTATATAACAATATAGGACGTTTGCAAACGCCCAGCGCGTCAGACGGGCCTGAAGAGCTGCGCGACGAGCGGAATGGCGACCGCGCCGAGGATGCCGTGCAGCCCCATGGCGAGGCTCGCATAGGTGCCGGCCTCCTCGCTCACGCTGAAGGCGCGCGAGGTGCCGATGCCGTGCGAGGCGACGCCCAGGGCGAAGCCGCGCTGCCACCAGGCCTTCGCGCCGACGGCGTCGAGGACATAGCGCGCGAGCACCGCGCCGAGGATGCCGGTGGTGACGGCGAACACCGCGGTGAGCGTCGGCGACACGTGGATGCGCTCGGCGACGCCCATGGCGATGGGCGCGGTGACGGACTTCGGCCAGAGCGCGCCGACGATGGCGGGGTCGGCGTGGAGCAGCTTCGCGATGCCGACGGCGCTCGCGATCGACACCGCGCCGCCGGCGAGGAGCGCGAGGAAGAGCGGCACGATGCGCCCGCGCAGCGCCCCCAGCCCCTCGTAGATCGGCACCGCGAGCGCGACGGTCGCGGTGCCGAGCAGGAAGTGCACGAACTGCGCGCCCTCGAAGTACTGCGCGTAGGGCATATCGATCGTCGTGATGATGAGCGCGATCAACGTCACGGCAATCAGCACCGGGTTGGCGAGCGGGTGACGGCCGGCGCGCTCGTAGGCGAGCACGCCCGCGTGGTAGGCGCCGAGCGTGAGGATGAGCGCGAGCAGCGGGCTGCCGGAGAGATAGACCCAGATCTCGTGTATCGCCACTCAAGATCCCTTCGACAGTACCCGTAGCACGAGCGCCGGCACCGCGATCGTCAGCACGACACTTGCGACGAGGGCGAGCGCCACAGCCATCGCGTGCGAAGCAAGCTGCGGCCAGAAGAGCACCACGCCGACCGCGGCAGGCACGAAGAGCAGCCCGAGGTGCTGCACCAGCGTGGATGCGACGAGCCTCGTCCCCTCGGGAACGCTTCTACGCGCCGCGAGGAAGGCGAGCAGCAGTACGAGCCCGATGACCGGGCCGGGAACGAGCGGCAGCGCGAACTTCGAGACCAGCTCGCCCAGCCCCTGGAACGCAAGGATCCGGACGAGCCCGCCGATCACCTAGAAGTCCTTCGGCGCGGGCGGAAAGGACGGGTCGCGCTTCTCCTTCAGCGCGGCGAGGCCTTCCTTGACCTCGGGCCCGGTGAAGCCCATCACCTCGAGCGCGAGCGAGGCATCGAACGCGGGGCCGGCCATGCGCAGCCAGTTGTTGAGCGAGTACTTGGTCCAGCGCAACGCGGTCTGCGGGCCAGCGGCGAGCTTGCGCGCCACGTCGATCGCTGTTTCGAGAAGTTTGTCTTCCGGACAAGCCATCGATACGAGGCCGATCCGCTCCGCCTCCTCGCCGCTGATCGTGTCGCAGGTGAGGAGGTAGTACTTGGCCTTGGCCATGCCGCAGAGGAGCGGCCAGATGATCGCGGCGTGGTCGCCCGCCGCGACGCCCAAACGTGTATGGCCGTCGATCAATCTTGCTGTTTTGCTTGCGATGGAAACATCCGCCATCAGCGCCGCGGCCAGGCCCG
>DASRKB010000224.1:0-23510 GCA_035649175.1 Burkholderiales bacterium
CCTCGAAGTCCTTGCAGGAGGCATAGGGCACGGTGAAGATGCGGTTGCCCTGCGCGCCGACGTGAAAGGCCGCCTCGCGCGCGAGCACCGCCACGTAGATCGGCGGGACGCGCCCCTCGTGCGGCAGGACGTTGAGTATCGCTTTGCGGTGGGGGTGGCCCGACAGCAGCCGGCGCACCACCGCGAGCTTTTCGTTGAAGAGGTCGCGCTTGGCCTTCGGGTCGACCTCGTAGCCGGCGAACTCGTGCGCCAGGTATCCCGAGCCCACGCCGAAGACGAGCCGCCCGCCGCTCATCATGTCGACCATGGCATAGGTCTCGGCGATGCGGCGCGGATCGTGAAAGGTGAGGATCGAGATCGCCGTTCCGAGGCGGATGCGCCGAGTGCGCTGCGCGAGCGCCGAGAGCATCACGGCTGGATCCGGCACCACGCCGTACTCATGGAAATGGTGCTCGGCGCAGAAGAAGGTGTCGTAGCCCAGGCGCTCGGCGAGCTCGCACTGCGACATGACCTGCGCGTAGAGCCCGGGCACCGTGCGCTCGAGGCGAGGGTGGTGGTCGTTGACCGAGAAGATCGAGAAGCGCATCAGCCGATGGGCCATTCGTGCTCGCAGGACCCGCAGCGTACACGCGCCTGACCCTCCACGAAGCTGAAGCGCCCGTAGGTGCCGCACTTGCCGCAGGTGGCATGCTCGGCGAGGCGGTTGGCGCGCACGAGCATCGCCACGTAGCGCTGCAGCGTGATCCAGGAAAGCAGCCCGGCGGCGAACGCCATGGCGCCGCGCACCAGCGAACCGAAGAACGCCGCGCGGAAGTCGAGCCCCTCGATGAGCGCCAGCGCCGCAAAGGCGCAGAGGAGGCAGGTGACGAGCCAGGCGTGGCACTCGATGAGCTGACGCTCATACCAGCGCCGGAAGCCCAGCTTCTCGATCGAGCGTGCGGGCTCGGCGGTCATGCGAGCTCCGCGACCACGGGCGCGTGGTCCGAAGGCCGCTCCAGCCGGCGGGGCGCGACGTCGATGGTGCAGGACGTGCAGCGCCGCGCGAGCTCGGGCGCGAGCATGACGAGGTCGATGCGCAGCCCCCAGCCGCGCTCGAAGGCCTTCAGCCGGTAGTCCCACCAGGAGAACGACTTCTCCGCCTGAGGGAAGAGCCGAAACGCGTCATGCAAGCCGACGTCGAACACCCTGCGCAAGGCGGCCCGCTCCGGCTCCGAGACGTGGATCTTTCCTTCCCAGCGCTTGGGGTTGTGCACGTCGCGGTCTTCCGGCGCGACATTCATGTCCCCCAGCACCGCGAGCCGCGGCCGGCCGGGAAGCTCTTCTCGCAGCCAGCGCGCGAGCGCCTCGTACCAGCGCAGCTTGTAGGCATACTTGTCGGTACCCGGCGCTTCTCCATTCGGTGCGTACAGGCAGACCACCCGGACATCGCTCACGGTCGCGGCGATAGTGCGCTTGGGATCGTCCGGAAAGTCCGGGATGCCGTGCGCCACGTCGCTGATCGGTCCGCGCGAGAGGATCGCCACGCCGTTGTACGCCTTCTGTCCGCAGTAGACCGACCGGTAGCCGGCGCGCTCGAGCTCTGCGGCCGGGAAGTTCGCATCCTCGGTCTTCGTCTCCTGCAGGCAAGCGACGTCCGGACGGGTCGCTGCGAGCCAGTCGAGCAGATGGGGAAGGCGAACCTTGAGCGAGTTGACGTTCCAGGTCGCTAGCTTGAGCGTCACCCGGAGCCGGCGACGATGCGCGTGCGCATCATGCGGCGATCATACCATTGTGCCTCAGCAGGGCGTCGACGCTTGGCTCGCGGCCGCGGAAGGCGACGAACGACTCCGCCGCCGGGCGGCTGCCGCCCACCGCGAGGATCTCCTTGCGGAAGCGCGCGCCCGTTCCCGCATCCAGGACACCATTCTCCTCAAAGAACGAGTAGGCGTCGGCCGAGAGCACCTCCGCCCACTTGTAGCTGTAGTAGCCCGCCGCATAGCCGCCGGCGAAGATGTGCGAGAAGTTGTTCGGAAAGCGGTTGTAGGCCGGCGGATGCAGCACCGCGACGCGGCTGCGCACCTCGTTCAGCAGCTCGAGCGCGCTGCGCGGCGCGCTCGGGTCGTACTCGGCGTGCAGGCGCATATCGAATACCGCGAATTCGATCTGGCGCAGCATGGCGAGGCCACTGTGGAAGTTCTTTGCCGCCACCATGCGGTCAAACAGGGCTTTCGGAATTGAAGAGCCCGACTCCACGTGCCGCGTCATGTGCCGCAGCACGTCCCATTCCCAGCAGAAGTTCTCCATGAACTGGCTGGGCAGCTCCACCGCGTCCCACTCCACGCCATTGATGCCGGAGACTCCCAAATCCTCCACGCGCGTGAGCAGGTGATGCAGACCGTGGCCGAACTCGTGGAACAGCGTCAGCACCTCGTCATGGGTGAATAACGCCGGCTTGCCGCCGATGGGAGCAGAGAAGTTGCAGTTGAGGTAAGCGACCGGTATCTGCACGACCCCACCGCGGCGCCGGCGCGTGATCGCGTCGTCCATCCATGCGCCACCGCGCTTGGTCTCCCGCGCGTAGAGGTCGAGGTAGAACTGTCCGACGAGCGCGCCGCCGGCGTCGCGGATGTCGAAGAAACGCACGTCGGGATGCCAGGTTTCGGCCTTCGACGGGGCGAAACGGATGCCGTAGAGCGTCTCGGCGACGCGGAACAGCCCCTTCAGCACCACGTCTTCCGGGAAGTACTGCTTTACTTCATGGTCGGAGAACGCGTAGCGCTTCACGCGCAGCTTTTCCGCGACATAGGCGAGGTCCCAGGCCTGAAGGTCGGCCAAGCCCAGCTCAGTTCTGGAAAAATCCCGGAGCTCCGCCGCGTCGTTCTCCGCGAACGGCCGTGCGCGCCGCGCGAGGTCGTCGAGGAAGCCGAGCACCTCGGCGGGGGACTTCGCCATCTTCGGCACGAGCGACACCTCGGCGAAGTTGGCATAGCCCAGGAGCTGCGCGAGCTCGTGGCGCAGCGCGAGGATGCGGGCGATGTGCGCGGTGTTGTCCCATTCCGGCTTGCCGAACTCCGAGGCGCGCGTGACGCTCTCGCGGTACATCGTCTGGCGCAGGCCGCGGTCGTCGGCGTACTGCATCACCGGCAGGTAGGAGGGCGCGTGCAGCGTGAACTTCCAGCCTTTCTTGCCTTCCTTCTCCGCCGCGGCGCGCGCCGCCTGCAGCACGTCCTGCGGGATTCCCGAGATGCGGCTCTCTTCCACGATCATGCTAAAGGCGTTGGTGGCATCGAGCACGTTCTCGGAGAACTTCGCCGAGAGCCGCGCGAGCTCCTCCTGGATCTCGGCGTAGCGCTTCTTCTTGTCCTCGGGCAGCTCGGCGCCGCCCAGGCGGAAGTCGCGCAAGGCGTTCTCGACGATGCGCTTTCTCGCGCCCGACAAGGTTTCGTACTCCGGGGAGGCGCGCAACGCCTTGTACTTCTCGAACAGTCGCTGGTCCTGCCCGAGCTCGGTGAAGTACTGCGTGACCTTCGGCAGGTTGGCGTTGTACGCCTCGCGCAGCGGCGGGGAATCGAGCACGGCGTGCAGGTGCGCGACCTGACCCCAGGCGCGGCCGATGCGCTCATTGGCGTCCTCGAGCGGCGACACGAAATCCTCCCATGTCGCGGGCGCCTTTGCGGCATCCGCGACAGCCTGTCGGCCTTCGGCGAGGAGCTGGTCGATGGCGGGTGCGACGTGCTCCGGCCGGATGTCGGCAAAGCGCGGAAGCCCCGAGAAATCAAGTAGCGGGTTAGCCGGTTGCAGCAAGGGACTGGTTCTCCGAGAGCAGGGTTTGACCATCACGCCGGTCGCGAGTTTCGGCGGGCGCGCAGTCTAGCATTGGCGAGCTTTTCTGGTTAAGCTTGCCGCGCCCCCCGCAGCACACGACCGGAACCAGAGCTCATGTCCGCCGTTCCCCAGTCTCACGCCGCCAACGACCCCGACTCGCTCGAGACCCAGGAGTGGCTCGACGCGCTCGAAGCGGTGCTCGAGCGCGAAGGCGCGGAGCGCGCGCATTTTCTCCTGGAGCGGCTGGTTGACAAGGCGCGCCGCTCGGGTGCCTACATCCCGTTTTCGGCGAACACCGCGTACATCAACACCATTCCGCCGCACATGGAGGCGCGCTCGCCGGGCGACGCCGCGCTGGAAGAGCGCATCCGCTCCTATTGCCGGTGGAACGCGATGGTGATGGTGGTACGCGCCAACCGCAGCGACGACGAGCTCGGCGGCCACATTGCGAGCTTCGCGTCCGTGGGCACGATGTTCGGCATCGGCCAGAACCATTTCTGGCACGCACCCCACGAGGGACACGGCGGCGACCTCGTGTACTTCCAGGGCCACTCCTCGCCCGGCGTCTATGCGCGCGCCCTCCTCGAAGGGCGCATGAGCGAGGCGCAGCTCAACAACTTCCGCCGCGAGGTCGATGGCAAGGGCGTGTCGTCCTACCCGCATCCGTGGCTCATGCCCGACTACTGGCAGTTCCCTACGGTGTCGATGGGCCTTGGTCCGATCCAGGGCATCTACATGGCGCGCTACCTCAAGTACCTCGAGGCGCGCGGGCTTGCGCAGACGGCAAACCGCAAGGTGTGGGTATTCTGCGGGGACGGCGAGATGGACGAGCCCGAGTCCATGGGCGCGATCGGCATGGCGGTGCGCGAGAAGCTCGACAACCTCATCTTCGTGGTCAACTGCAACCTCCAGCGCCTCGACGGCCCGGTGCGCGGCAACGGCAAGATCATCCAGGAGCTCGAGGCCGACTTCCGCGGCGCCGGCTGGAACGTGATCAAGCTGATCTGGGGCTCCTACTGGGACCCGCTGCTCGCACGTGACAAGGAGGGCATCCTGCTGCGCGTGATGGAGGAGGCCGTCGACGGCGAATACCAGAACTTCAAGGCGAACGACGGCGCCTTCGTGCGCAAGCACTTCTTCGGGAAGCACCCGAAGCTGCTGGAGATGGTCTCGCGCATGACCGACGAGGACATCTGGCGCCTGAACCGCGGCGGGCACGACCCGCACAAGATCTACGCGGCGTACGCCGCGGCGGTAAAGCACAAGGGGCAGCCGACGGTGCTCCTCGCCAAGACCATCAAGGGCTACGGCCTTGGCAAGCAGGGCCAGGCGAAGAACCCGACGCATCAGCTGAAGAAGGTCGATGTCGCCACCATCCGGGAGATGCGCGACCGCATGCGCATCCCGATTCCCGACGAGAAGCTCGACGAGCTTCCGTTCTACGTGCCGCCGGCAGATTCGCAGGAGATGAAGTACCTGCACGCGCGCCGGAAAGCGCTCGGCGGGTATCTGCCTAGCCGTCGGCGCAAGGCCGATAAGGCGCCCGCGGTTCCGGGGCTGAATTCCCTCGAGCAGGTATTGAAGGGCTCGGGCCAGGGGCGCGAGATCTCCACCACTATGGCGTTCGTGCGCGTTCTCACGCAGCTCCTGCGCGACAAGGAGCTCGGCAAGGTGATCGTGCCGATCGTCCCCGACGAGGCGCGCACCTTCGGCATGGAAGGCATGTTCCGCCAGCTGGGTATCTATTCCTCCGAGGGGCAGAAATACGAGCCGGTCGACAAGAACCAGGTCATGTTTTACCGCGAGGATAAGGCGGGCCAGATCCTGGAGGAGGGCATCAACGAGGCGGGCGCGTTCTCCTCATGGATCGCGGCGGCGACCTCGTACAGCCACTCCAACGTCGTAACGGTGCCCTTCTACATCTTCTACTCGATGTTCGGCTTCCAGCGCGTGGGCGACCTCGCGTGGGCGGCCGCCGACCAACGGGCGCGCGGCTTCCTCCTGGGTGCGACCGCCGGGCGCACCACCCTGAACGGCGAGGGACTGCAGCACGAGGACGGGCATTCGCACATTCTCTCCTCGGTGATACCGAACTGCATTTCCTACGATCCGACGTACGGTTACGAGGTGGCGGTAATCGTCCAGGACGGCCTGCGCAGGATGGTGACGGACCAGGAGGACGTCTTCTACTACCTCACGCTCATGAACGAGAACTACGAGCATCCGGCGATGCCGGCGGGGGTTGAGGAGGGCATTCTCAAGGGCATGTATCTCCTGAGGGAATCGAAGCACAAGGGCAAGTCGCGCGTGCAGCTTCTTGGCTCGGGCACCATCCTGCGCGAGGTGCTCGCCGCCGCGGAGATGCTCGAGTCCGAGTGGGGCGTGGCGGCTGACGTGTGGAGCGCGACGAGCTTCACCGAGCTGCGCCGCGACGGCCTCGCCTGCGAGCGCTGGAACCTGCTGCACCCCGAATCGAAGCCTCGCGTGCCCTACGTCACGAAATCTCTCGGTGAGAAACCCGGTCCCATCGTGGCGGCGAGCGACTACGTGAAGACATTCGCCGACCAGATCCGTCCCTTCATCCCGCAGGGGCGCAGCTACCGGGTGCTCGGCACCGACGGCTTCGGCCGCTCCGACTCCCGCGCCAAGCTCCGCCACTTCTTCGAGGTTGATCGCTGCTTCGTGACGATCGCGACGCTGAAGTCGCTCTCCGAGCAGGGCGAACTGAAAGCGAAGACCGTGAGCGAGGCGATCGCGAAGTACGACATCAACCCCGACAAGGCCGACCCGATCACGGTATGAGCCAGGTCCTCGTCCCGGACATCGGTGATTTCAAGGAGGTCGAGGTCATCGAGGTCCTCGTGAAGCCGGGGGACGCGGTCGCGAAGGAGCAGTCGCTCATCACGCTGGAGTCGGACAAGGCGACGATGGAGATTCCCTCGCCCGCCGCGGGCGTGGTGAAGGAGCTGAAGATCAAGACCGGCGACAAGGTCTCGAAGGGCTCGCCTATCCTGGTGCTCGACGAAAAGAAAGGCGACGAGAAGAAGCCCCAGGTGGAGAAGACGGAGAGGCCGCAACCCCAGGCTCAAGTGCAGTCCGGCAACGGGCAATCGCAGACGGTGAGCGTCCCCGATATCGGCGACTTCAAGGAAGTCGAGGTCATCGAGGTTCTGGTGAAGCCCGGCGACAGCGTGACGAAGGAGCAGTCCCTCATCACGCTCGAATCGGACAAGGCGACGATGGAGATTCCGTCGCCGGCGGCAGGCGTGGTGAAGGAGCTCAAGGTCAAGGTGGGCGACAAGGTGTCCAAGGATTCGCCGATCCTGCTTCTCACCGGGGGCGACGCGAGAGCGCAGGCCGCCCCGGTGCCCACACCCGCGCCACGAAAGGCCGAGCCCAAGGCGGCCAGGGCCGAGGCCGCCGTGCCACCGCCCGTGACGGACCCGACGACGCGCCCGGTGCCGCGCGAGCCGCGCGAAGAGACGGCGACGAAGCCACATGCCAGTCCCTCGGTGCGCAAGTTCGCGCGCGAGCTCGGCGTCGACCTGCGAGGCGTCCAGGGCAGCGGGCCGAAGGGGCGCATCGTGCACTCGGACGTTCAGGGCTTCGTCAAGCAAGCGCTTTCCAAAGCCCCGATGCCCGCGGCGAAAGGCGGCGGCGCGCTGCCCTTCGAGCTGCCGGCGTGGCCGGAGGTGGACTTCGCGAAGTTCGGGCCGGTCGAGAAGGTGCCGCTCAGCCGCATCCAGAAGCTCTCCGGGCCCTACCTGCACCGCAACTGGATCTCGATTCCGCACGTCACCCAGTTCGACGAGGCGGACATCACCGACCTCGAGGCTTTCCGCAAGAGCCAGACGACCGAGACCGAGAAGAAGGGCTTCAAGCTCACTATGCTCGCCTTCATGATCAAGGCTTGCGTGACGGCGCTAAAAGCTTTCCCGCAGTTCAACGCCTCGCTCGAGCGCGGGGGCGAGGGTGTGGTGATCAAGAAGTACTACCACATCGGCGTCGCCGTCGACACGCCCGAGGGGCTCGTGGTGCCGGTGGTGCGCGACGCCGACCGCAAGGGCGTCTTCGACCTCGCGAAGGAGCTCGGGGAGATCTCGAAGATGGCGCGCGACAAGAAGCTCAAGGCGGGCGACCTGCAGGGCGGCACGTTCTCCATCTCGAGCCTCGGCGGCATCGGCGGCACCTATTTCACGCCGATCATCAACGCGCCGGAGGTGGCGATCCTCGGCGTTTCTCGCTCGGTCATGAAGCCGGTGTGGACCAACGGCGAGTTCAAGGCGAGGCTCATCCTGCCGCTCTCGCTCTCCTACGACCATCGCGTGATCGACGGCGCGACCGCGGCGCGCTTCACGACCTACCTCGTGTCCGTGCTCTCCGACATCCGGAAGTCGCTCCTGTAGATGGCCTCCACCGAGGTCAAGGTCCCCGACATCGGGGATTTCAAGGACGTCGAGGTGATCGAGGTGCTGGTGAAGCCGGGCGACGCGATTGCGAAGGAGCAGTCGCTCATCACGCTCGAGTCCGACAAGGCGACCATGGAGATTCCCTCACCCGCGGCCGGCACGGTGAAGGAAATCCGCGTCAAGACCGGCGACAAGGTCTCCAAGGATTCGCCGATCCTGCTTCTCGAGTCTTCAGGCACTTCCGAGAAGAAGGAAGCGGCTGCGGTATCCCCGCCTCGCCCGATGGAAGGCGCCGACATCGAGTGCGATGTCCTGGTCCTAGGGGCAGGTCCGGGCGGCTACTCGGCTGCCTTCCGCGCGGCGGACCTCGGCCTGAAGACCGTGCTGGTGGAGCGCTACCCGACGCTCGGCGGCGTGTGCCTCAACGTCGGCTGCATTCCGTCGAAGGCGCTCTTGCACACCGCAGCGGTGATGGAAGCGGCCCGGGCCCTCGGCGCGCACGGCGTCGCCTTCGGCGAGCCGAAGCTCGACCTCGTGAAGCTCCGCGCCTTCAAGGACAAGGTGGTCGGCAAGCTCACCGGCGGCCTCGCCGCGATGGCGAAGATGCGCAAGGTCACCGTGGTGACTGGAGTGGGAGCTTTTCAGACCGCTCATGTGCTTTCCGTACAAGGAAAGGACGGCAAGAAGACCACGGTCAAGTTCTCCTCGGCCATCATCGCTGCCGGCTCCCAGGCGGCAAAGCTCAACTTCCTGCCGGACGACCCGCGCGTCGTCGATTCGACCGGCGCGCTCGAGCTGCCGGAGGTGCCCAAGCGCATGCTCGTCATCGGCGGCGGCATCATTGGCCTGGAGATGGGCACGGTGTACTCCACGCTCGGCGCGCGCCTCGACGTGGTGGAGATGATGGACAGCCTCATGCTCGGGGCCGACCGCGATCTCGTCGCGGTATGGCAGAAGTTCAACGCGCCCCGCTTCGACAACGTGATGCTCGGCACGAAGACCACCAAGGCCGAAGCCAACAAAGATGGAGTTCGAGTTTTCTTTGATAAAGGTGAAGCGAAGACCTACGAGATGATCCTGGTGTCAGTCGGCCGCGTGCCCAACGGCAGGAGTATCGGTGCGGACAAGGCGGGCGTCGAGGTCGACGCCAGGGGATTCATTCCTACCGACAGCCAGATGCGCACCAACGTGGCGCATATCTACGCCATCGGCGACGTGACGAAAAACCCGATGCTTGCTCACAAGGCGGTGCACGAGGGCCATGTCGCCGCCGAGGCGGCGGCAGGACACAAGTCGCATTTCGACGCGCGCGTCATCCCGTCGGTCGCGTATACGGACCCGGAGATCGCCTGGGTCGGACTGACAGAGGAGGAGGCGAAGAAGGCCGGGACGGCCGTCGGCGTGGCGAAGTTCCCCTGGAGCGCCTCGGGCCGCGCCA
This sequence comes from Burkholderiales bacterium, assembly GCA_035649175.1. GTDB lineage: Bacteria > Pseudomonadota > Gammaproteobacteria > Burkholderiales > SG8-39 > SCGC-AG-212-J23. The sequence goes on from DASRKB010000224.1 coordinate 9,652, forward strand.
TCGCCAACGCGCGCGACGAGGGCTTCACCAAGCTCATCTTCGACGCCGAGACACACCACGTGCTGGGCGGCGGCATTGTCGGCACCGGCGCGGGCGACCTCATCAGCGAGATCGCGCTCGCCATCGAGATGGGGGCGGACGCGACCGACATTGGCAAGACCATCCACCCGCATCCGACGCTGAGCGAGTCGGTCGGCTTCGCCGCCGAGGTCTTCGAGGGCGTCTGCACGGATCTTCCACCCCAGAGAAAGAGATGACTCAGGACGAGCTGAAGCAGATGGTGGCGCGCGAGGCGCTGAAGCACGTCGTCGAGGACGCGGTGGTGGGCGTGGGCTCCGGTTCCACGGTGGACTTCTTCATCGACGCGCTGGCGGGCATCAAGGGCCGCATCGAAGGCGCGGTGGCCGCCTCCGAGCGCAGCGCCGCGCGTCTCAAGAAGCACGGCATCCGCGTGTTCGACCTCAACAGCGTGAACGACCTGCCGGTCTACATCGACGGCGCCGACGAGGTGACCGAGCACCTGCACATGATCAAGGGCGGAGGCGGCGCGCTCACGCGCGAGAAGGTCACCGCCGCGGTGGCCCGGAAGTTCGTCTGCATCTGCGATGCATCCAAGCTCGTTCCGGTGCTCGGCAAGTTCCCGCTGCCCATCGAGGTGATCCCGATGGCGCGCAGCTACGTCGGGCGCGAGATGCTGAAGCGCGGCGCGCAGCCCGAGCTGCGCGGGAACTTCACCACCGACAACGGCAACGTGGTGCTGGACTGCCGCGGGCTCACGCTGCTCGATCCGCCGGCGATGGAAGTCGAGATCAACAATCTCGCGGGCGTGGTGACCAACGGCATCTTCGCTCGCCGGCCGGCGGACGTCCTTCTCCTCGCCGAAAGCGGCGGGGTGAGGGCGCTGCAGAAGAAGAGCTAGTTGCGCCGCGACGTCCTGCTGCTGTCGCTGGCGGCCTTCGCCAGCGCCGCCAGCCTGCGCGCGACCGACCCGCTGCTTCCCCTCATCGCCGCGGAGTACGCGACGACGACAGGCGCCGCCTCGGCGGCCATCACCGGGTTCGTGCTGTCCTACGGTCTGCTGCAGGTGGTGTACGGCCCGCTCGGCGACCGCTTCGGCCGCGTGCGCACGATCGCCGCCGCTTCGCTCGTCTCCGCCTTCGGCTCCGCCGCTTGCGCGCTTGCGCCGAATCTCGAGGCGCTGGTCGCGGCGCGACTCGCCTCCGGCGCGACCATCGGTGCGCTGATCCCGCTCGCGCTTGCCTGGATCGGGGACAGTTTTCCCTACGAGGGTCGGCAGGCGGTGCTGGCGCGCTTTCTCATCGGGCAGATGCTAGGCCTCGCCTTTGGCACCGCGCTCGCCGGATGGATGGGGGAGCTCCTCGGCTGGCGCTCGATATTCCTGGCGTTCGCCGTTCTGTTCGTTCTGATCGCGGCGGCGCTCGTGACGGAACTCGCGCGCAACCCGGTTGCCGCACGGCGCGCAGCGGCCCGGCCGTTCATCGCGGGCATGATGCGAATGCCGCGCCTGCTCGCCGAGCCGCCGGTGCGACGGCTGCTCGCTACCGTGTTCGCGGAAGGCCTGCTTGTCTCCGGTGCGTTCGCCTTCGTCGCCGTCCACTTGCAGCAGCGCCATGGCGTCGGTCCGGGGCTGGCGGGCACGCTGGTGGCGGCCTACGCCGGCGGCGGGCTTCTCTATGCAGCGGTGGCACGGCGCGCGGTCGCCGCGCTGGGCGAGCGCGGCCTCGTGGGCGCCGGCGGCGCGGCGCTCGCGCTCGGATTCGGCGGGCTCGCTGTCTCGCCCTGGACGGCGTCGTCCACGCTATGCATCGCCGTCGTGGGCGTGGGCTTCTACATGATGCATACGACACTGCAGACGCACGCCACCCAGGTGGCACCCGAGGAACGCGGTTCGGCTGTGGCGCTGTTCGCCGGCGCGCTGTTCCTCGGCGGTGCGAGCGGCGTGTGGCTCGCGGCGCAGGCGATCGACGCGATCGGCCTTGCGCCGGTGTTCGCGGCCGCGGCGATCGGCTTGGCGACGCTCAGCTTCGCGGTGCGCCGGCGCCTGCCGGCCCGGCATGCGCGGCGATGACGTCGGCGACGCAGGCGGTGAGCTTGACGGCATAGCCCAGGTCGAGGAACTCATTCGGTCCGTGCGCGTTCGAATGCGGCCCGAGCACGCCGGTGATGAAGAACTGCGCCTGCGGGAACTTCGCGCCCAGCATCGCCATGAACGGGATCGTGCCGCCTTCGCCCATCCACATCACCGGCTTGCCGAAGTGTGCGCGCGAGGCCGCATCGAGCGCGCTGTCGAGCCACGGCTCGGTCCGCGGCGCATGCCACCCGGTAGCGGCCTGGCCGTAGCTGTAGGTCACCCTGGCGCCATGCGGCGGGTTGGCTTCGAGCAACGCTTTTAGCCGCGCACCGGCCGCGACGGCGTCCACCGTCGGCGGGAGGCGCAGCGAGAGGACCAGGTCGGTCTTTGGCCGCAGCACGTTGCCGGCGCTCGCCGGTGGCGGCAGCCCGTCGGCACCGGTCACCGCGAGCATCGGGCGCCAGGTGCGGTTGAGCACCAGCTCGGCGAGATCGCCGTGCATGGGGCGGGTGCCGCCGGTAAGGGGAAACTTGCGCCAGAGCTCCTCGCCGAGCACCTCGGCGGCGCGCTTCGTCTGCTCCAACCGTTCCGGTGGCACCTTCGCATGGAAGGACGGGTCCTTCACCACGCCGGTCGCCGAATCCTCGACGCGCGCGAGCAGCTCGCGAGCGATGCGGAAGCTCGAGGGCACCACGCCACTCGCGTCACCGGAGTGCACGCCTTCGTCGAGCACCTGGATGCTGAGCACCCCGTTGAGCAGCCCGCGTAGCGAGGCCGTGCCCCAGAGCTGGCTGTAGTTGCCGCAGCCGGAGTCGAGGCCCACCACGAGCTCGGGAGTGCCGATCCTCGGCGCGAGGTGCTCGAGGTAGGCGGGCAGGTCGTAGCTCCCGCTTTCCTCGCAGCACTCGATGAGCATGACGCAGCGCGCGTGCGGGCGCTTTTCCTCCTGCAGCCCCTTGAGCGCGCAAAGGCCGGCGAACACCGCGTAGCCGTCGTCCGCGCCGCCGCGGCCGTAGAGCCTGTCCTTCTCGAGCACCGGCTTCCACGGCCCGAACCCGTCCCGCCAGCCGACCATCTCGGGCTGCTTGTCGAGATGGCCGTACACGAGGATCGTTCCTTCCGCTTCTCCCGAAGGATCTATTTCAGCCAGAAGCACCGGAGTCCTGCCCTCGAGGCGGATGATCTCGAGGCGCATGCCGCGTACGGCGTTCGCCTCGCACCAGCGCGCAGCGAGCTGTACCGCCTCCTCGATGTGGCCGCTTTCCTGCCAGTCGCGGTCGAAATGCGGCGACTTCGCCGGGATGCGGATGTAGTCGGTGAGGGCGGGGACGATCGCGTCGTCCCAGAACTGCCGGACGGGAAAAATTACGTCTTCTCCGGGGGGACGTATCCCGAGGCGACGTCGGCGCCGCCGCCGAAGAAGTGACGCTCGGTCTGCTCCATCAGGTACTTGCGCGCGCGCGGGTCGGCGAGGTTGAGGCGGTTCTCGTTCACGAGCATCGTCTGCTGGCGCAGCCATTGCGCCCACGCTTCCTTGGAGACGTTCTCCCAGATCCGCTTGCCGAGCTCGCCGGGATAGGGCGGGAACTCCAGTCCCTCGGCCTCGCGGCCAAGCTTCACGCACTTGACTGTCCTTGCCATGGAAAAATTATAGACGCTTGAGGAAGATCTTCGAGCTGCGCTTCCAGTTGTAAAGCGCCTGGCGGCGCGAGGGAAGCGCCGTCACCTCCGCGGCGCGGAAGCCTTGCTCGAGGAACCAGTGGTGCGCCTCGGTGGTGAGCGCGAAGATGCGCCGGAGCTTCAGCGCCCGAGCGCGGTCCTCGCAGGCCTTGAGGAGCCGCTCGCCGTAGCCGGCGTCGCGGTAGCCCTCGCCCACGGCGAGGCAGGCGAATTCGCCGCTCTTGTCGTCGGGGAAGGGATAGAGCGCGGCGCAGCCGACGATCGCACCGTCGTGGTCGACCACGAGGAAATTGCCGATCTCGCCCTCCAGAAGCTCGCGGCTTCTCTTCACCAGCGTGCCCTCCGCCTCGAGCGGCTCGATGAGGGCGAGTATGCCTTGAACGTCCTCGATGCGCGCCGTGCGAAGAGCTTCCACCGCATCGCCGGTGATCATGGTTCCCACCCCGGTGTGTGTGAAGAGCTCCAGCAGCAGCGACCCCGGGGCGCGGCGCGTGATGATGTGCGCGCGGGCCACGCCGCCGGCGAGCGCGCGCACCGAACACTCGACCGCGCGCGCGGTCTGGGTGGAGACCGCGCCTTTTCTCTTCACCAGCGCCTGCGCTTCGCGCGCGGTCAGCTCGGCAATCACGTCGCCTTTGCGGTCGGCAGGCAGGCGGTCGGTGTACATGAGAAGCTTGTCGGCGTGCAAGGCGACGGCGACGCTTTCAGCGACGTCTTCCCACGCGACGTTGAACACCTCGCCGGTGGGCGAGTAGCCCAGGTGGGGGACGATCACCACCTCGCCGGCGTCGAGCTCGCGCAGCATGCCGGCGGCGTCGACCTTGCGCACCGCGCCGGTGAACTGGAAGTCCACTCCTTTGCGCACGCCGATTGGCCGTGCGGTGATGAAGTTGCCCGAGGAGACCCGGATGCGCGCTCCGGCCATCGGGGAGTTGGGCAGCCCCTGGGAGAGTAGCGCCTCGAGCTCGAAGCGCAGCACGCCGGCCGCCTCCTTGACCGCGGTGAGCGCCGGCTCGTCGGTGACGCGCAGGCCCTGTGAATAGCGCGAGCGCAGCCCCCGGCTCTTGAGCTCTGCCTCGATCTGCGGCCGGGCGCCGTGCACGAGGACCAGGCGGATGCCTAGCGCCGCGAGCAGGTTCACGTCGTGCACGAAGCTCGTGAAGCGCGCGCGCTCGGTGAACATCTCGCCGCCGAAGGCCACCACGAAGATGCGTCCTCGGAATGCGTGCACGTAGGGCGCGACCTGGCGGAACCAGCGGACGAACGCTTCGGGGTTCTGCGAGGAGGCCATCGGCGAAGCCCTGTAATTCTTACTCGTGGTTTTTTCGGATTCTAAGGCGTAATCTTCCGGGCACGGAGGCTCCCATGAGACTCGCCCGCACCTTCGCCCTCTCGGTTTTCCTCGCCGCCGCGATGCCCGCCGCCGCGGCGCCGCAGGACCACGAGCGCGTGCTCGGCCACATGCTGACCCTCGTGCAGAGCGTGGTGCGCATCGCCGCCCACGCGGACACGCCCAGGGACAGCGCCCGCGCCTTCGACGAGGTGCTCGCCGGGAAGAACGCCGACGTGAACCGCGCAGTGATGGGCCTGTTCGACGAAATGACCGCTGACATGTCGGACCGCGACCGCGAGCGCATCGCGTCCATCGGGCGCGACCTCGCGATGATCGGACGCAAGGAGGCGCGGCGACCGCCCCCGGATGGCGCGCTGCAGGCGCGCAAGGACCTGAATGCCATGGGGCTGAGCTACTACGATCAGAGCCAGTTCTTCGATGCCGTGAAGCGCAACGACGCACTCGCCGTCGAACTCTTCATCGCCGGGCGCGGCGTAGACCTTGCGGCGCGCGATGCCGAGGGCCGCATCGCCGCGGAGATCGCCCGCGGCAGCGGCAATGCCGAGCTCGCCGAGCTCCTCGCTAGAAGTCGCCCCGCAGGGCGTTGAGCGCCGCGAGCGCGGCGAGCGCCGCGGTCTCGGTGCGCAGGACCCGCGGCCCGAGCTTGGCGGCCACGAACCCGGCACGGGCGAGCTGGCCCTCCTCCGCGGCGCTGAAGCCGGCCTCGGGGCCCGCCGCCAGCACCATTTCCGCCTCGGCCTTGCGCGCCACCTCCGAGAATCTCAGCTCGGCCCGGGGCGAAAGAAGGATGTTGAATCTTTCTCCCCTCAAGGCCTCCTGAATCGAACCCACGCCTTCAATCTCCGGAATGCGATTGCGCCCGCATTGCTCGCAGGCAGAGATAGCGACGCGCTGCCAGTGCTCGCGCCGCCCGGCGGCGCGCTCGCCCTTGGGCCGGGCGACCGAGGCCGCGGCGATCACCGGACGCACCTCGGCCACGCCAAGCTCGACGGCCTTGCGGATGGTGAAGTCCATGCGCTCGCCGGAGGAGACGCCCTGGATGAGCACGACGCGCAGCGGCGATTCGCGCTCGATCGGCCGGTATTCGAGTACGTCGACCAGAGAGCTTCGCTTCTGAAGAGAGGCGATGCGCCCGCCGTACTCCCCGCCGCGCCCGTTGAAGACGGTCACCTCGTCGCCCACGCGCAGGCGGAGCACGTGCAGCGCGTGGTGCGCCGCGTCCTCGGGCAGCGTGCAGCCGCTTCCCGCGCGCAGCGGCGCGTCGACATAGAGGCGCGCCACCATCAGGAGAGGACGGTCTTCAGGCCGCGCCAGATGATGCGCGCGAGCAGCGCCGCGGCGACGAGGAAGACGGCGAGCAACGCGAGAAACATCCACGGGTGAACGACGGCGACCCACAACCCGAGGGGCACGGCGGCATCCTCGGAGAGCGAGGCGGTCCAGTTCGAGAAGGGCTCCGGCGAGGTGTTGATCGCGGCGCGGGTGCCGGCCTTGGTCGCGTGCACGGCGGCCGAGAGCGTCCCCCCGAGGAGCGCGGCGGCGACGCTCACCCCGAGCCCGGAGTCGCCGAACACCGCCGCGGCAAGCGCTGCCCCGGCCGGGATGCGGATAAAGCTGTGTACCGCGTCCCACAGCGAGTCGAGCCAGGGCAACTTATCGGCGAAGAGCTCGACCAGCGTCATGAAGCCGCTTGCCGCGATGACGACCGGCTGCTCGAGCGCTGACAGGTGGCCGGGAAGCTCGACCCAGCCCGTGGCGCCGGCGAGCCCAACGGCGAAGACCACCGCGTAGGCGCGCAGGCCCGCGCCCCAGGCGAGCGCGGCGGCGATCGCCAGCTCGGGGAGCTCGACCTGCATTACATCGTCGCCCCCACCACCCAGGGGGCGAACTCGTCCTCGCCGAAGCCGAGCAGCTCGGATTTCGAGCGCCGGCCCGAGGCGGTATCGAGAATGAGCTTGAAGATGCGCTCGCCCGCCTGCTCGACCGTCTCCTCCCCGTCGATGATCGTGCCGCAGTTCACGTCCATGTCCTCTTCCATGTGGCGGTAGAGGCGGCTGTTGGTGGCGAGCTTGAGCGATGGCGAGGGCTTGCACCCGTAGACCGAGCCACGCCCCGTGGTGAAACAGACGACGTTCGCGCCGCCGGCGACATGCCCGGTGACCGAAACCGGGTCGTAGCCCGGCGTATCCATGAAGACGAGCCCCTTCGCGGCCACCGGCTCGGCGAACTGGTAGACCTCGACGAGGTTCGTCGTGCCGCCCTTCGCCGCGGCGCCGAGCGACTTCTCGAGAATGGTGGTAAGTCCGCCCGCCTTGTTGCCCGGCGAGGGGTTGTTGTTCATCTCCATCCGGTTGCGCGCGGTGTAGTCCTCCCACCAGCGGATGCGCTCGAGCAGCTTCTCGCCGACTTCCTTTGAGACCGCCCTTCGGGTAAGGAGGTGCTCGGCGCCATAGATTTCCGGGGTCTCCGAAAGAATGGCGGTTCCTCCATTCCTGACCAGCAGATCCGCCGCGGCGCCCAGCGCCGGATTCGCGCTGATGCCGGAATAACCATCGGAGCCGCCGCATTCGAGCCCGAGTATCAGGTGGCTCGCCGCCACGCTCTCGCGCTTTACCTTGTTCGCCTGGGGCAAGAGCTCCTTCACCCGGGCGATGCCGTCGCGCACCGACTTCGTCGTGCCGCCCTTCTCCTGAATGGTGAAGGCCTGCAGCTTGTCGGAGAGCTTGAGCTTCGAGGCGCTCAGCCAGAAGTTGATCTGGTTCGCTTCGCAACCGAGGCCGATTCCGAGCACCGCGAAGAAGTTCGGGTGCCTGGCGTAGCCGGTCATGGTGCGCCGCAGGAGCTCCATTCCTTCCCCTTCGCCCGCCATGCCGCAGCCCGTCTTGTGCGTGAGCGCGACCACGCCGTCGACATTCGGATAGTCGCCGAGGTTGTTCCTGAAATGATCGGCAATCATGCGAGCGACGGTCGCCGAGCAGTTGACGCTGGTGAGGATGCCGATGTAGTTGCGCGTCGCGACACGGCCGTCCTTGCGGACGATTCCCTGGAACGTCGCCGCGGGTTCCACGTACTCAGTTCTTGAAACGGAAGTGCTGAAGGCGTAATCCCGCTCGAACTCTCCCATCGCCAGGTTGTGCACGTGAACGTGCTCGCCCGCGAGGATGTGTTTCGAGGCGAAGCCGATGATCTGGTTGTAGCGGCGCACCGGCGCCCCCTGCGCAATGTCGCGCACCGCGATCTTGTGGCCGGCGGGAATGCGCTTCACCTCCGAGCGGGCGATGACGACGTCGTCGTCGGGATGGAGGCAGATGGTCTGGTCGGCCGCGGCTTGCAGCATGGCTACCTCTTCAGTGGTTGTCCCGCGGCACGAAGGGGCCGCTCTTGCCGACGAGGAAGTCTAGGTCGGCGCCATCGCAGGCCTGCTCGACGTGGTCGTGGTAGAGCTTCCAGTAGCCGCGATCCAGATGGGGCTTCTGGGCTTTCCACGCCTTTCTTCTCTTCGAAAGGATTTCTTCCGGCACGGCGAGGTGGAGCTTCCCCTTCGCCACGTCGAGCTCGATGATGTCGCCGTTCTCGACGAGCGCGAGCGTGCCGCCGGCGGCGGCCTCGGGGCATACGTGCAGCACGACTGTGCCGTATGCGGTGCCGCTCATGCGCGCGTCCGAGATGCGCAGCATGTCGGTCACGCCCTTTTTCAGGAGCTTGGGCGGCAGCGGCATGTTGCCCACCTCGGCCATGCCGGGGTAGCCCTTCGGCCCGCAGTTCTTGAGCACCATCACGCACTTCTCGTCGATGTCGAGCTTCGGGTCGTCGATGCGGGCGTGAAAGTCTTCGATCGACTCGAACACCACCGCCCGTCCGCGATGCTTCATGAGGGCGGGTGTCGCGGCGGAAGGCTTGATGATGGCGCCCTCGGGCGCGAGGTTGCCGCGCAGCACGGTGATGCCGGTGTTCTCCTTGAAGGGCTTCTTGAACGGGAAGATGACGTCGCGGTTCCAGCAGGGCGCGTCGCGCACGTTCTCCCAGATGGTCTTGCCGTTGACAGTCAGAGAATTTCGATTCAACAAACTATTCTCGCCCAGCTCACGCAGGACTACCGGGAGGCCGCCCGCGTAGTAAAAGTCCTCCATCAGGTACTTGCCCGACGGCATGAGGTTGACGATCGTGTTCACGCCGCGTCCGGCGCGCTCGAAGTCCGCCAGGCCGAGCTCCACGCCGATGCGCCGCGCGATGGCCGTGAGGTGGATGACGGCATTGGTCGAGCCGCCGATGGCCCCGAGCGCGCGGATGGCATTTTCGAAAGCCTCTTTCCTCAATACTTTCGACAAGACCAGGCCTTCCTTGACCATCTCCACAATGCGCCGGCCGGCCATGCGGGCGAGCACGTTGCGCCGCGCGTCGACCGCGGGGATAGCCGCGTTGCCGGGCATCCCGACGCCGAGCGCCTCGATCATGGACGCCATGGTGGAAGCCGTGCCCATGGTCATGCAATGACCGTGCGAGCGGTGCATGCAGGACTCGGCCTCGTGAAACTCTTCCAGGGATATCTTGCCGGCGCGAAGATCTTCCGACATCGACCAGACGTTGGTGCCGGAGCCGATGTCGGTGCCACGGTACTTGCCCGAGAGCATCGGCCCGCCGGAGACGAGGATCGTGGGTAGGTCGATGCTCGCCGCTCCCATGAGCGTCGCCGGGGTGGTCTTGTCGCAGCCGGCGAGCAGCACCACCGCGTCGAGCGGGTTCGCGCGGATCGACTCTTCCACGCTCATGGCCGCGAGGTTGCGGTAGAGCATGGCGGTTGGGCGCATCAGCGTCTCGCCGAGCGACATCACGGGGAACTCGAGCGGGAAGCCCCCCGCCTCGAGCACGCCGTTTCTCACGTGCTCGGCAAGCACGCGGAAGTGCGTGTTGCAGGGCGTGAGCTCCGACCAGGTGTTGCATATGCCGATGACCGGCCGGCCGTCGAACTGGTCGTGCGGCACGCCGCGATTCTTCGTCCAGCTGCGGTAGATGAACCCGTAGATGTCCTGCCGCCCAAACCATTTTGCGGAGCGTTTTTTCATCAGTAAGTCGCGCGACCTCCGGAGATGTCGAACACGGCGCCTGTCGAGAAGCTGCACTCCTCGCCCGCGAGCCAGCAGGCGAGCGCGGCAATCTCGTCGACCTCGACGAAGCGCCCCAAGGGAATCTTGGAGAGCATGTACTGGATATGGCTCTCGGTCATCTGGTCGAAGATCGCGGTCTTCGCCGCCGCCGGGGTGATGCAGTTGACGAGGACGCCGGTCTGCGCGAGCTCCTTGCCGAGCGACTTGGTGAGCGCGATGACGCCCGCCTTGGAAGCCGAGTAGGCGACCGCGTTGGGGTTGCCTTCCTTGCCTGCGATCGAGGCGATGTTGACGATGCGGCCGTAGCCGGCCTTCGTCATGCGTGGCGCTATTGCACGGCAGCAAAGGAACTGGCTGGTGAGGTTGACCCGCAGCACGCGCTCCCATTCCTCGACCGGGTAGTCCACGGTGGGCTTGTTCATGCCGGCGATGCCGGCGTTGTTGACGAGGATGTCGACTCGATCGATTCCCGAGACGGCCTTTTCGATGGAAGCCGCGTCGGACACGTCCACGCGAGGCGAGCCGTCGAGGTCCCAGACGGTGACGCGCGCGCCGTCGGCGGCGAGGCGCTTCGCGATGGCGGCACCGATGCCCTGCACGCCGCCGGTCACGATCGCGTGCCGGCCCGCGAAACCGGTCTTGGCCATAGAGTGTGCGAAGTATAATCGCTGCCCTCATGCCCGGACGCCTCTCAGGCAAGGTCGCCTTCATTACCGCAGCGGCGCAGGGCATGGGTCGCGGCGCGGCGCTCGCCTTCGCGCGCGAGGGGGCGCGGGTCTGGGCCACCGACGTAAGCCCCAAGGTCTCGGAGCTCGAGGGCCAGCACGGCATCCGCACGCGCGTCGTGGACGCCACCGACGGACAAGCCATCCAGCAGGCGAGCAAGGACGTCGGCGAGATCGACGTCCTCTTCAACTGCGCGGGCATCGTGCACCACGGCACCATCCTCGACTGCACGCCCGGGCAGTGGGAGCAGGCATTCGCCGTCAACGTGAAGTCGATGTACCTCGTCACGCGCGCTTTCCTTCCCGGCATGCTGAGAAAGGGCCGCGGCTCGATCATCAACATGGCCTCGGTCGCCTCCTCGATTCGCGGGTTGCCGAACCGCTTCGCCTATGGCGCGACCAAGGCGGCGGTCATCGGGCTCACCAAGTCGATCGCCGCCGACTATGTCCGGCAAGGTATCCGCTGCAACGCGATCTGCCCAGGAACGGTCGACACCCCCTCGCTGCAGGGGCGCATCAACGCGCAGCCGAATCCGGAGCAGGCGCGCAAGGACTTCATCGCGCGCCAGCCGATGGGGCGCCTGGGAACGGTGGACGACATGATGGGCATCCTCGTCTTCCTCGCGTCCGACGAGTCGCTCTTCGCGACCGGAAACGCCTATTCGATCGACGGGGGAATGACGATATGAAGCTGTGCCGCTACGGCAGGCCCGGGTACGAGAAGCCCGGGATGATCGACGGTGAAGGAAAGCTGCGGGACCTGTCCAAGATCGTCGAGGGCATCGGGCCGAAGGAACTCTCGCCGCGCGGCCTGAAGATGTTCGCGCGCCAGAAGCCGGAGTCATTGCCGCTCGTGAACGGCAGCCCGCGCTTCGGCGTGCCCTACGTCGGCATCGGCAAGTTCGTGGCCATCGGCCTTAACTATTCCGACCACGCGAAAGAGGCGAACCTGCCCATCCCGAGCGAGCCGATCGTCTTCATGAAGGCCACCACCTGCATCAACGGCCCCTCCGATGACATCGTGCAGCCGAAGAACTCGACCAAGCTCGACTGGGAGATCGAGCTCGGCGTGGTGATCGGCACGCAGGCGAAGTACGTGAGCGAGGCCGAGGCGCTTTCGCACGTCGCCGGCTACTGCATCGTGAACGACGTCTCGGAGCGCAGCTTCCAGATGGCCACCACGCAATGGGACAAGGGCAAGGGCTTCGACACCGCGGGACCGATCGGCCCATGGCTCGTCACGGGCGATGAGATCCCGGATCCACAGAATCTCGACATGGCGCTCGATCTGAACGGCAAGCGCATGCAAAGCGGCAATACGCGCACGATGATCTTCAGCGTGGCGAAGATTGTCTCGCACGTCTCCCAGTACATGACGCTCCTGCCCGGGGACATCATCGCCACCGGCACGCCCCCCGGCGTGGGCCTGGGTATCAAGCCCGATCCGGTCTTCCTCAAGCCCGGCGACCAACTGCGGCTCTCGATCCAGGGTCTGGGCGAGCAGCGCCAGAAGGTGCTCGCCTACAGCGGCTAGGCCATGAGGCGCGACGCCTTCTGGATGCCGTTTACGGCGAACCGCCAGTTCCGGGCGGCGCCGCGGCTCCTCGCGCGCGCCGAAGGCATGTATTACTGGACGCCCGAGGGCCGGCAGGTGCTCGACGGCACCGCGGGCCTGTGGTGCGTGAATGCCGGGCACTGCCGCCCAAAGATCGTCGAGGCGGTACGCCGCCAGGTCGGCGAGATGGACTTCGCGCCGACCTTCCAGATGGGTCACCCGCTCGCGTTCGAGTTTGCCGAGCGGCTCGCCGAGATCGCGCCACCCGGCTTCGCAAGGGTCTTCTTCACCAACTCCGGCTCGGAGTCGGCGGACACGGCGCTCAAGATCGCCCTCGCCTACCACCGGGTGCGTGGCGAGGGCCAGCGCTACCGCCTCATCGGGCGCGAGCGCGGTTACCACGGCGTCAACTTTGGCGGCATGGCCGTGGGCGGCATTCCCGCGAACCGCAAGGCCTTCGGGCCGGGGCTCGCGGGCGTCTACCACATTCGCCACACGCACGACCTTTCGCGGAATGCCTTCTCGAAGGGGCAGCCTGCCCATGGCGCCGAGTTCGCCGAGGACCTGGAGCGCTTGTGCGCGCTGCATGATGCCTCGACCGTGGCCGCGGTAATGGTCGAGCCCGTCGCGGGATCTGCGGGCGTGCTCGTGCCTCCTCGCGGCTACCTCGAGCGCTTGCGCGAGATCTGCAGCCGGCACGGCATTCTGCTGGTTTTTGACGAAGTGATCACTGGCTTCGGTCGCCTTGGACAGCCTTTCGGCTCACAGCGCCTGGGCGTGATACCCGACATCATCACAACGGCGAAGGCGCTCACTAATGCCACCATCCCGATGGGCGCGGTGTTCGTGCGCAACGAGATCTTCGAGGCCTTTATGCGGGGCCCCCACGGTATCGAGCTCTTCCACGGCTACACGTATTCCGGGCATCCGGTAGCGTGCGCTGCCGGCATCGCCATGCTGGATACGTGCGCGGAAGAAGGGCTTCTGACGCGAGTGTCGGAGCTGGAGAAGCACTGGGAAGAGGCTGCCCACGCCCTTGAGGGGGCGCGGCACGTCATCGACGTGCGCAATTGCGGGCTCATGGCCGCGGTCGAGCTCGAGCCTCGACCCGGGGCGCCGGGCGCGCGCGCCTACGAGGCTTTCGTGCGCGCTTTCGAGGCTGGTGTTCTCATCCGCGTGACTGCCGACACCATCGCCCTCTCGCCGCCACTCATCGTCGAAAAGCCGCAGATCGACCGTATCTTCCAGACCATTCGGGACGCCGTTTCCGCCGTTGCCTGAAAGGAAGAAGGGGGCAAGCCCCTTGCGGGTGATGGGGGTTGCGGGTGATGGGGGTCAGACCCCGATC
>DASRKB010000225.1:0-5340 GCA_035649175.1 Burkholderiales bacterium
GGTGTATTCCGGTCACATGGGTGACGGTTTATACCGAAGACATGGGTAACAGTTTCGCCTGGAACGGGTTGGCCACCGGTTCGAGGCGACATGTCTCATCGTCGAAGAACCCCAAGTCGTAGTGCATGAAGCTGACCAGCCAGATCTTATCGCTGAGCTGGCGCACGCCGACGTTCTGGCCGGCGAACACGGTGCTCAGGTTGATCTTGCGCCGGCCCATGCAGAGCCGGCCGCATTCGGTGACGGTGATGGTGCGGTCATGAAAGGGATAGTCGAGATCGCCAAGGCCCTGATACTGCCGCGTTGAGGGGCGATAGAGCTCGGCCGGGTAGCGCATCCCCAGGGCCTGGTGAGGCCGCTCGTTGTTGTAGCAGTCGATGAACTCCTCAAAGCGCGCCTGTTGCTGCAGGAAGTTGCTCGCGGCGGGTTTGGTGGCCTCTTTCTTGAGCGTCAGGTGCATGCGCTCGTGACGGCCGTTCTGCTGCGGGTGCCCCGGCTTGATGCGCTCGATCTGGATGCCAAGGCGTAGCCACCACACCGCAAGCTTGCTCAGTCCGAACAGGGCGTGGGCACTGGCGAAGGGTACGCCGTTGTCGGTGCGGATCGCCTTGGGAAGCCCGAACTGCTTGAAGACGCGCTCGAAAACGCCGAAGGCGTAGCGCTCCTGGGTGGTTGCCAAGGCCTCGCAGCTGAACAGATAGCGGCTGGTGAAGTCGCTGATGGTGAGCGGGTAGCAATAGCGCCTGTCGGCGAGCATGAACTCGCCCTTGTAGTCGGCGCACCACAGGTCGTTGGGGTGCGCAGGCTTCGAGAGGGGCGTGCCCTGGGCCTTGTGGCGGCGCTTGCGCCCGCGGCTGACCAAGCCATGGCGGTCGAGCACGGCGTGCACGGTGCTGATCGCCGGCAGCTGAACATCGCCACGGGAGCGCCTGAGCTTCTCGCGGATCTTGGGAGCGCCCCAGCTGGGGCGCTCCCGTTTGAGACGCACGATCAGCGTCTCGATCTGCACAGGCAGCTTGTTCGCATGCCGATAGGGCCGGCGGCTGCGATCGGTGAGCCCCTGTACGCCGCAGTCCTTGTAGCGCTGGAAGATCTTGTAGCCGGTCTTGCGGGAGATATCGAACTCCCGGCACAGCAGCGCCATCTTCTCGCCCTCGAGCAGCCGAGCAACAAACCGTAGTCGTTCATCCACCTTGTGACACTCCCGCCACGGCATTTGCGTATCCCCCCACGCAAATGCCGCAAAATGTCACCTATGTGCCCGGAATGATCTGTCACCCGTCTGCCCGAAAGGACAGGAAGTTCCGCTTTTAATGCAGGTGCTGTCGGGCACTTTCGATAATTTGCCCATTATCGCCAAAAGACGAGGTCGGCCGCGGAACCAATTGCGGTTAAACCGCACATGTCCAGAAGGCTAGCAGTACCCCAACTGCCTAGTCCTCGTCCGTGCACAGAGTCGCGGATTCACGCAGGTCGGATCTACATTGGGCGCGCCACATTGGCCAACGACACGATAGCCGCGCCGACGACCAGGAATGTGGGCAACAGCACGAGCGCGAAGAGCAGGTATTCCATACGGTCGACGAGCTTGCAGAGGTTCATGTTCGGTCCTGAGCAGAGTCCAAAGTGGCCTCTTCAGGAACCCGCGAGGCCGGCATAGAAAAGAGAGTGACCGGATTGACCCGATCGGCCAGGCCCGTGTTAGCTGTTCGACGCCCTGCTCGTCATAGCGTATGCGGCAACATGGGGTTTCAGCGATGATCTCGTCGATGGGCGGGTGTCGGGACTTGGTTGTCAGAATCCCCACGGCCGGTCCTTGCGTTGGTGCGGGCGTGAGATGCTCGTGAGATGCCACGCGCCCTCCAGCGCAAGCCAGACGATGGGGGCGAGTCCCACTGTCATGACGAGCGGCTCGGAATGCTCAAGGATGGCTACGAGATAGAAGAGTCCTATCGCGGACAACAGGCTGAATCGCAGTATCGCCTTCACGGTTAGTCTTGTTCGAGTGACAGGGGTGCGTGGGTGTGGTCGGAATCGAAATCTTCGTCGTAGGCGATTCGCCCGGCGGGAGCGGGGTTCGCCGGTTCGTCGACGTCGCCGCCGGCGAGGACCAGCGTGCCGAGCGTGATCGCCATGACCCCGAGCGCGGCGAGCGCGCCAATGCGCCACATTGCGGCATCCGTTTCGCTGATCCGGGTGGCAAAGTGGTCTCCTCGGAAGTCGCGTGGGACGGGTTGCATAGCCTCACCCCTTCAGTAGTACATCTCGACGTTGCCATCGGCGACTACTTCGCCGGCGTGGACCGCGGGCGCGACCGCCTCAGAGGCCGCTTGCGTGACCGCAGCGGACGGCGCGGGTGGGACGGCGGCGACGGCGTTCGATCCACCCTCGACGTTACAAGCGGGCAAATGCACGGTGAGCAAACCGAGGCCGAGGACGAGCCAGATGTGGATGAAGCGGGTCATGGCGGACTCCTGTGACGGCGCCTGGAACGCCGGCGCGGCGCGGCGAATGTGTCTGCATCCGCGTGCAGGAGTATCTAGAGCCGAGACCCGGCCGCCTATCAACCACAAGCATGAGTCGAAGCGCTAGTACGCCGCTCACCTGGAAGTACTATCGACGCGGTGCTGCCCTGTATTACGATCGACCGCCGATGCGCATTCTTCTCGTAGACGATCATCCCTTGGTGGCCGATGCGCTCGCGCTGGCGCTGTCAACGCTTGACCGGCAGGCGCAAATACGCCACGCGAGCAGCCTGCAAAGCGCGCTGGAGATCGCGGCCGGGCCGCCGGAATTCGACCTAGTAATGCTCGACCTCGGCCTTCCGGGCTGCATGGCCCTGCAGGCGCTCGAGCGCTTCAGGGAGCGGCATCCGGCGCTCCCAGTCGTCGTCTTTTCGGGCACGAGCGACACCGCGAGCATCACGGCGGCGCTTGATCTAGGCGCGATGGGTTTTATCCCGAAGACTTCGGCGCGTGAGGTGCTCGTCAATGCGGTGCGCTTGGTCCTCTCGGGCGGTGTCTACGTGCCGCCCGAAGCGCTGAAGAGCGCCGGTGCGAATACGCAGGCGCCGGCCGCGCCCTCGACTCTCAAGCAGCTTCAGCTCTCTCCGCGCCAGGGTGAGGTGCTTGCGCTGCTGCTTAAGGGGCTCCCAAACAAGTTGATTGCGAAGCGGTTGCAGATCTCAGAAAACACCACCAAGATCCATGTAAGCGCAGTCCTGCACGCGCTCGGCGTTACGAGCCGCACGCAGGCGCTTATCGCGGCAAACCGGCTCGGACTGCGTCTCGAGGCGCCATAACCGGTTGCACGGCGTCGAAACCGAGCAGACGTCCGGCATAGCCGCCGCGAAACACCCCCCGGGGGTCAACGGCGCGGCATGCCTGCCGGAAGGCCTCGAGTCCAGGATAGGCGTGCGCGACCTCGTCGGGGCCGAGCGGGAAGTGCTTGCCCCAATGAAGCCTCGCATCGAAAAGCGCGTTCATGCAGCGTGCGAGCCAAGCGCAAAAGGCGTAATACGCCTCACGCTCGTAAGGCTCGCTATAGGTGAAGACCGAAACCGAAAACGCCGGTTCGGCGAGCGAGCTTCCCATCGACACGAGCGCGTCCTCCGGCAGCAGCCGACGTATGGAGTACGGGTAGTGGTGGGTGTAGCTGCCGCGGTGCCGGAGGAGCTCGGCATACAGCCCGTGAGCGTGGAGCGTCTCTTGCAGCCGCCCGCCCACGCCCTCTGTCGTGCCAGCAAAAATCTCGGTCGCGCAGCGCAGGACTTCGAGCGCTTCGCCGAGCCGCAACTGCGGCACGAAAAACTCCATCTCTTCGTGCCGGAAATAGTGATGCCCCATGGTCAGCACGCGCTCGGCATCATCGATACGCCGTCCTTCAAGCGAAAGCGAAGGCGTGCAGCGCAGGAAAAGCCGCACGGCTCGGGGACCGAGCGCCACGGCCGTTTTGACGAAGACATGAAAAGCCATATCGATCCAGAGACTGTTATAGAGCCGCCAGAACAGGGCCTTGCCGCGCTCCCGTAATGAAAGCCGAACGCCCTCGCGCGCCCGGCGCTCGAAGCACAGGTACTTCCACGCGTAGGGTACGAGCGCGAACTGCGTCAGCGGGAAATTGTGGTACGCACGCAGCACTTCATCGAGGCTCGCACGGCGCACGATCCGTTCCTCGACTTGGTATTTGCCCACGGTCGCAAGCTCAAGCGAAAGCAGGATTCCCATGCAACCGAGCCCGCAACGCGCCGCGCGCAGCGCGTCGCCGCCGCGATATTCGAAAACGCGAGGCTCGCCGGTTTCCGGGTCGTAGCCCGCAAGCCGTGCACCGAGGATGAAGTGCGACAGGCTCTGCATGCCCGAGCCGTGCGTGGCGGTGGAAACCGCCCCGGCCACGGTCTGCCGCTTTATCACGCCGAGTGTAGGCAGCGTGCGCCCGCCGAGCGTGCGCAGCCTGTCGAGAAGCGTCTGCAATCGGCAGCCGGCGCCAACGCGCGCGATGGTCACTCCGTCGTGCTCGGCAAGCGCGACATCCTGAAACGCCGACAGGTCGAGCGTTACCTCGTCGCAAACGGCGAGTTCGCTCCAGGAATGCAGCGAGCCGAAAGCGCGGATGCGCTGGTGCGCGTGCCGACGCAAGATCTCGCGCACTTCGGCTTCGTTCGCCGGGCGATAGCAAAGCGTGCGCCAGCGCTGATTGCCGCCGAAGTTGGCGAGCGCGCGAGCCTTGCCGAGCTGATGCTTCTTCTCCATGTCCTCCCTCGCGCATATGGTAAGGCGAGCGGCGCGCCCACGCGCTAGCACATCGGTGTTATTGACCCGGCGCCGCGCCCGCGGTTAGCCTGCCGCAGGGGCGAGGGGCCGCCGAAGGGGCTACGAATGGGTGTCACGGGGTGTTTGATGTTCGAACCGTTCACAATAAACGGGGTGGAGTTCGGCAACCGCATCGTGCGCTCCTCTATGGGCGGGCGCAGCGCGTACTACGACGGCACGGTCAACAACGCCTGGAAGAATTTCGAGCTGCGCTTTGCGCGCACGGGCGTAGCGGCGATCATCTCCGCCACGATTGACGTGGACGACAAGCGGCTCTCGCCGCTCGAGTATCCGAAGATCAGCGACGACCGCTTCGTCGAGCCGCTGCGTCGCGGCGTGCGCGCCGTTCAGGCCCTAGGCTGCCGCTACATTATGCAGCTGGGCGACCCGGGCGGACACACACAGACAAGCCTGCTTCCGCAGCTCGCGGACGCGAAGTCGGCTTCGGGCTGGTTCGATGCCTATTACGGCTATCGCAACCGCGCGGTGGCGATGACCACACGCGAGGTGGCGCACCGAGCGCCTGGCG
>DASRKB010000226.1:0-5910 GCA_035649175.1 Burkholderiales bacterium
CACGAGCTCCTCTATCGACTCAAGAAGCTGTGATCGACATCGGCGCCAACCTGACGCATTCCGCCTTTCGAGACGACCTCGGCGAGGTCCTCGCGCGCGCGCGCCAGGCGGGGGTGGACACGGTCATCGTCACCGGCACGACGGTCGCCGAGAGCCTCGTGGCATCCGAGATCGCGGAAAAGCACGCGCTGTACGCGACCGCCGGTGTGCACCCGCACCACGCGCGCGACTGCAACGACGCCACCGTTCCAGCGCTTCGAAGGATCGCCGAACATCCACGTGTCGTGGCGATCGGCGAGTGCGGCCTGGACTTCAACCGCAACTACTCGCCCCACCCCGACCAGGAGAAGTGGTTCGTGGCGCAGCTCGAGCTCGGACTTTCCCTGGGAAGGCCCCTTTTTCTCCACTCCAGGGACGCCCATCCGCGGTTCTCGCAGATTATTCATTCCTATAAGCCCCCTCTTGCCGTCGCGCATTGCTTTACCGGCGGGAAGGAAGAGCTCCACGCCTATCTCGACCTGGGTCTCTACATCGGCATCACCGGCTGGATCTGTGACGAGCGCCGCGGGAAGCCTCTGCTCGCGCTGCTGCGGGACATACCGGCCGACCGGCTGCTCCTGGAGACCGACGCGCCCTACCTCACGCCGCGAGACATGAGGCCGCAGCCCAAGGCCCGGCGCAACGAGCCGGCCTTTCTCCCACACGTCCTGAACGCGGTGGCGCGGGCGCTGGGCCGCGCGCCCGAGGAAGTCGCCGCCGAAACCACGCGCAATGCGCGACACTTCTTCCGCCTCGATGAATCTCGTACATCTTCTTCTTCGCAGCGCCCGCTGGCTGCCTGAGCAGCCGGCAATCGCAGTCGGCAGGACGCCGTTCCTGAATTATGGAGAGCTCGCGCTTCGCGTCGCCCGTCTCGCATCCGGTTTCAAAAACAGACTTTCTTTGAAAAGCGGAGATCGGGTAGCGCTCGCGATGAAGAACTGTCCCGAATACCACCAGGTCCTTTTCGCATGCTGGCACGCGGGCCTCACCGCGGTGCCGATGAACGCCAAGCTGCACCCCAAGGAGTTCGCCTATATCCTCGAGAACTCGGGGGCCAAGGCCTGCTTCGTCACGCCGGATCTCGCTGCCGCCGTGCCTTCCGGAATCGGAACCGATGAGATCGAAAAGCTGATGGCGGATCCGCAATCACCGGCGGACGTCGCATTCGGCGACGCGGCCTGGCTCTTCTACACGAGCGGTACCACCGGCGTGCCGAAGGGCGCGGTGCTCACGCATCGCAACCTCATGTTCCAGACGCACGCGTACTTCGCCGACATCGACGCGCTCGGTCCCGGCGACACGATCCTCCACCCCGCGCCGCTCTCGCACGGCTCGGGCTGCTATGCCCTTCCCCACTTTGCCGCCGCCGCGGTCAACGTCATTCCCGAGAGCGGGGGCTTCGAGGCCGACGAGATCTTCGATCTGCTCGACCACTGGCCCGGCAGCTCCTTCTTCGCCGCACCGACGATGGTGGTGCGCCTCCTCGCGAGCCGCGCCGCGCGCACGCCGAGGAAGCTGAAGACCATCGTGTACGGCGGCGCGCCGATGTACGTCGCGGATGCGCTGCGCGCGATCGAGCTTTTCGGGCCGCGGCTCTACGGGCTCTACGGCCAGGGCGAGGCGCCGATGACCATCACCGGCCTCCGGCAGTCGGAGCACGAGCACAGAACACATCTGGAAACCGCCGGCATTGCGCGCACCGGTGTCGAGGTCAAGGTATTCGATGAGAAAGACGAAGAGCTGCCGGCAGGCGAGATCGGCGAGATCGTCACGCGCTCAGACTGCGTGATGTCGGGCTACTGGAAGAACCCGGAGGCCACCGCCAAAGCGAAGCGCAACGGCTGGCTGCACACCGGCGACGTGGGCAGCATGGACGAGCGCGGCTTCCTCACCATCAAGGACCGCTCCAAGGACATGATCATCTCGGGCGGCTCGAATATCTATCCGCGGGAGATCGAGGAGGTGCTGCTGCGCCATCCCGCGGTCGTGGAATGCTCGGTGGTGGGCCGCGCGCACGCGGAATGGGGCGAGGAGGTGGTCGCCTTCGTCGTACGAAAGGGCGACGTGACGTCGCAGGAGCTGGAAAACCTGTGCCTGGACAACATCGCCCGGTTCAAGCGGCCGCGTGAGTATCGCTTCGTCGAGGCGCTGCCGAAGAACAACTACGGCAAGATACTCAAGACCGAGCTGCGCAAGCAGCTCTAGGCGCTACTCCCCTTTGCCGGGGTCCTCGGTGAAGTACTTCTCGAACTTGCCCGGCTCGTCCTTGTGCGCGTCGGCGTCGGGGGGCGGGGTGCCCTTGCGGGTGATGTTGGGCCACTTCACGGAGAAGTCGGCGTTGAGCTTGAGCCACTTCTCCGCCTTGCCGTCGGAGTCGGGCAGGATCGCCTTGGGCGGACATTCGGGCTCGCACACGCCGCAGTCGATGCACTCGTCGGGGTGGATGACCAGCATGTTCTCCCCCTCGTAGAAGCAGTCGACCGGGCAGACCTCGACGCAGTCCATGTACTTGCACTTGATGCAATCTTCGGTGACGACGTAAGTCATGGGGTTGAATTATCACATCCACAGCCCCATAGACCCCGTATGAACGTCGAAACGGCATCTTTCGAGCGCGAGGTGCTTCAGGCCTCGGCCGACCTTCCCGTCATCGTGGACTTCTGGGCGCCATGGTGCGCTCCGTGCCGCGCGCTCGGCCCGGTGCTCGAGAAGCTCGAGCGCGAATATGCCGGCCGCTTCAAGCTCGTCAAGGTGAACTCCGACGAGAACCAGGACCTCTCCGCCGCCTTCAACGTGCGCTCGATCCCGTATGTCCTTGCGTTCCGCAAGGGCAAGCCGGTGGCGCAGTTCCTCGGCGCCCTGCCGGAATCGCAGGTGCGCGCCTTCATCGACAAGGTCCTGCCGTCGGCCCATGCGCTCAATGTGGAGAAGGCCGACGGCCTGGTCGCCGAGGGCAAGCTCGATGAAGCGGAGGCGCTTCTCGATAGCGTTCCGTCGCACATCGACTGGGACGAGCGCGTGGAAACGCTGCGTGCGGCGATCGGCTTCGCGCGCAGCGGCGGCAGCGAGCCGGACCTGCGCGCGCGCATCGCGGCGAAGCCCGAGGACCTCGAAGCGCGCCTCGCGCTCGCGCGGCTGCTTGCCGGACAGCGCCGCTACCGCGAAGCGATGGACGAGCTGCTTGCGATCGTACGGAAAGACAAGGACTGGAAGGACGGCGAGGCCCGCCGGCAGCTCCTGCACCTTTTTACCCTGGCGGCGGAAACGCCCGACCTGGTGAGCGAGTACCGTAGGAAGCTCGCGACAGCCTTGTACTAGTTCCCGCTACACCCCGAGATCCGGCGCCGGAAAATCATTGCCCTGCGCGGCGCCCGGCCCCAAGATTAAGGGTCCATGGTGGGCGATTTTCCTTTCCACGTCCTCGTCGCCGCGGCGGCCGTCCTGCTCGGCGCCGCGGCGATCCTCACGCGCCGCTCGGTGAAGCGAACCGCGGAAGCCGAGGCCGGACGCCGCGAAAGCGAGGAGCGCCTGCGCCTCGTGGCGGACAACGTTCCGGCGCTCATCTCGTACGTCGACCGCGACCTGCGCTACCGCTTCAGCAACCGCACCTACGACGACTGGTTCGGCATCGAGCACGAGAAGATGCGGGGACGCACGCTCGTCGAGGTGTTCGGCGAGGAGGCGTATACGCCGATCCGCGAGCACCTCGAGCGCGTGCTTGCGGGCCACCCGGTCGAGTTCGAGCTCGCGACCGGCGAGGGGGCGCGCAGGCGCACGCTGCAGGTGTCCTGCGTGCCGCACCTCGACGCGACGCGCGCGGTGATGGGCTTCTACATGCTCGCCAACGACGTGAGCGCGCTCAAGCACGCGCAGGAGGAGCTGCGGCTTGCCGCGATGCAGCTCCAGCACGACGCGCGACGCCTCGAGTTCCTCGCGCACCACGACGCGCTCACCGGGCTGCCGAACCGCGCGATGTTCGCCGACCGGGCGCGCGAGGCCGTAGCGCACGCCCGCCGCCACGGCAAGACCGCGGCGTTCCTCTTCCTCGACCTCGACAACTTCAAGCACGTGAACGACACGCTGGGGCACGAGGTGGGCGACGGCCTGCTCAAGGTGATCGCCTCCCGCCTGCGCGCCTCGGTGCGCGGCGAGGACTTCATCGCGCGCATCGGCGGCGACGAGTTTTGCGTGCTGCTGCAGAACATCGCCGAGCCGCGCGAGGCGGCCGCAGTGGCGCAAAAGCTCCTGCACGAGCTCTCTCGCAGCTACCGGGTCGGTGGGCATGAGGTGGAGCCCGGCGCGAGCATCGGCATCGCGTGCGTGCCCCAGGACGGCGAGGACGTCTCGACCCTGCTGCGCCTCGCCGACGCGGCGATGTACCGCGCCAAGGGCCTGGGGCGCCGGCGCTACCAGTTCTTTTCGGTGCTGCTCAACGAGGATGCGGAGGCGACCGCGGCGCTCGCGGAGGATCTGCGCGCCGGCATCGGCCGCGACGAGCTCTTCCTCGTCTACCAGCCGCGCGTGGACATCGGCACGCGCCAGGTGGTGGGCGCGGAGGCGCTGCTGCGCTGGCGCCATCCGCGCTACGGCGTGCTCTCGCCGGATGCCTTCCTCCCGCTCGCGGACGACACCGGGCTCCTCGTGCCGATCGGCGCCTGGGCGCTGCGCGAAGCGTGCAGGCAGGGCCGGCGCTGGCTCGACGCCGGCATCCGGCCGATGAGCGTCGTCATCAACGTCACCTCGCGGCAGCTGCGCCACGGCAGTCTCGGCGAGCATATCCGCGCCGCGCTCGCCGACAGCGGCCTGCCCGCCACATCGCTCCTCATCGAGGTCCCGGAGCCCGCGCTGCGCGAGGCTCCCGAGGGACTGGAGGACGCGCTCGCGAGCGCCATTGCCGGCGGCGTGCGCCTGGGCGTCGACGACTTCGGCACGGGCTATGCATCGCTTCCGCTGCTCCAGCGCCTGCGCGCGAGCACCGTCTGCATAGACCGCAGGCTGGTTGCCGGCGTGCCCGGCGACGCCGAGCGCTCGGGCCTCGCCCGCGCACTCATTGCGCTCGCCCGCGGCCTGAACTTCGAAGTGGTGGCAAAAGGCGTAGAGAACCCGGCGCAGCGCGACTTCCTCGCCGAGGCGGGATGCCGCGTCTGCCAGGGCGAGCTTTTCGCCGAAGCCGGCCCCGCCGACGCGGTCGAGCCGCTGCTGCGCGCGCGCCGCGCCGCCTGAAGCTCTCCATCGTCATTCGAGCTTGTCATCAACCTCCGCGCCGCGAAGGCGCTCGGGCTCACGGTGCCGCGCTCGCTGCTGCTACGCGCAGATCAGGTGATCGAGTAGACGCTCGCCGCTAGGCGTCGATGACGAAATCGAAGACGCCGGCATCGCGCCCGGGCATTTTCATCTCGAGCTCCGGGCGGTAGAGGAAGTCGCGCGCGTTGGCGCGGTCGCCAGGGAAATAAAGCTGCGTGGTGAGCACGCGCCGCCCGGGCGCCTGCGCCTTCGCGTGGATGTGGCGTGTGCGCCCGGGGTATTCCGCGGGCACGATGGTTTCCAGGCGGTAGCGCCCTTCGGCATCGGTGAACTGGTGGCCGCGGTATCGATAGCCGCGGTTGTCGTACGCGCCCTCGTCGTCCGCATGCCAGAACTCGAGCAGCGCGTTTGGAACCGGCTTGCAGTCGCGCGAAAGCACCCGGCCTTCGAGCACCAGCCGGTTCGAAGCCCGTCCCTCGATGAACGAAGTGCGCCGCGGCGTATCGGTCTTGAAGAAGGGCCCCTCCGTCTGCCGCAGCGTGAGCGGGCCGCAGGCCTGCGCCAGCGCCTCCAGCGGCAGGAGAAGCGCGGCGCCCAGCAGCTCTCTTCGTTTCATCGCTCAGC
>DASRKB010000227.1:0-9723 GCA_035649175.1 Burkholderiales bacterium
CCCTTTTTCAACGCTTGCGCTAGCGGAAAAAGGGTCCTGACCCCTTTTTCAGCCCTTTACGCAGAGGACCTGCTTCAAAGTATGTACGACCTCCACCAAGTCCGACTGGTTCGCCATCACCTCGTCGATGTCCTTGTAGGCGCCCGGGATCTCGTCGATCACTCCTCGGTCCTTGCGGCAGATCACCCCTTCGGTCTGACTGACGAGATCTTGAACCTTGAAGCATTTCTGCGCCGCGTTCCGGCTCATGCGGCGTCCCGCACCGTGCGCGCAGGAATGGAAGCTCTCCGCCCTGCCCTTGCCGCGCACGATGTAGCTGCGCGCGCCCATGCTGCCCGGAATGATCCCGAGCTCGCCCTCGCGCGCGCGGATCGCGCCCTTGCGCGTGAGCCACACGTCCTCCCCGTAGTGGCGCTCGCGCTCGACGTAGTTGTGGTGGCAATTCACCGCCTCGCGCATCACCTCGAAGGGTGGCAAGTGCCGGTGCATCGCCTCGATGACGAGGTCCATCATCTCCTCCCGATTCGCCCGCGCGTAGTCCTGCGCCCAGCCCACCGCCTCGACGTAGTCGTCGAAGTGCTGCGCGCCCTCGGGGAAATAGGCGAGATCGGCATCCGGCACGTGGATGCCGTTTCTCTGCGAATCCTTCTTGGCGAGCTCGATGAAATAGGTGCCGATGGCGTTGCCGATGCCGCGGCTGCCCGAATGCAGCATCACCCACACCCCGCCCGACTCGTCCAGGCACACCTCGATGAAGTGGTTGCCGCCGCCGAGCGTGCCGAGCTGGCGCGTCCAGTGCGAGTTCTTCCCGACGCGCTTCTGCACCCCGGGATGCTTCTCCAGGACCTTCCGCAGTCCACGGCCGAAGCGCTTCGCCGCTTCCGTCCTCGCGTCCCTTTCGTCGTGCTGATCGAAGCCCACGGGCACGTCGCGCGAGATCTGGTTGAAGACCTTGGTCAGCGACTTCTCGTCGATCTCCCTGTCGGTGAGAGAAAGTCGGGCGGCCATCATGCCGCAGCCGATGTCCACGCCGACCGCCGCGGGGATGATCGCCTGCTTCGTGGGAATCACCGAGCCGACCGTGGCGCCGATGCCGAGATGCACGTCGGGCATGGCGGCGACGTGGGGATGCACGATCGGCAGCTTCGAGATGTTGACGAGCTGCAGGCGTGCCTGCGGCTCGATCTCGCCGGTGTAGACTTTCACCGGCACGCGGCCTTCGCGGATCTCTTGTGCGATGGGCATGCTTTAGCGGAGCGACAGCTGGATCTTCAGAGCCCGATCGAGCGCGTGAAGTTCCGCGGGCGATAGCCGGCCGATGCGCTTTTTGAGCCGCTGCTTGTCGGCCGTCGTGATTTGGTCCGCCATCGCCTTGCCGGCGACGCCCTTGATCCGCACCGGGGCCTCGAACACGTAGAGCCGCGCGACGTTGCTAGTGATCGGAACGACCTGCACGCGGGACATGGCAGCGTTGGCGGCGTCGTTGCTGACGATCACCGCGGGGCGTGTCTTGCGCACTTCCGAGCCCAAGGCCGGGTCGAAATCGACCCACCACACCTCACCGCGTCTCATCGACGCCGCGCGCCAAGCCCTCCACCCACTCGCGCGCCTCGCCCTCCCGCGCTGCATCGCGCGCCGCCTGGCGATACTGCGCCGCCAGGTCGCTTTGCGCCACGTGCGGCCGCGCAAGGTCCTCGAGGAATCTGCTGATTCCCCCACGGCCGACGACGCGATGCAGGCCCTCGTAAACGGCGTCGTCGATCAGAATCGTGAGCTTCTTCGCCATACGTAGGATTATACGTATGGGCCGGGCCGCGTCCTAGCCCTTCGCCGCAACGAGGTCCATTTCAACCATCCAGCGCGGATCGGCGAGGCCCGCCACCCATACGACCGTCAGCGCGGGCTTCGGCACCGGGAAGAATCGCTCGCGCACTTCGGCGAAGGTCGGGATATCGCCCTGCGGCGTCAGGTAGCCCTGCGCCTTCACCACGTCCTTCCACTCCATGCCCGCGGAGTTGAGGATCTCGGTCAGGTTCTGCATCACCGTCTCGACCTGCGCCGCGAACTCGGCCGGCACGCTGCCGTCGGGCTTCACGCCCACCGTGCCCGAGACGAAGAGCATGCGCGAGCCGGCGGAGACCTCGATCCCATGCGAGTAGCGGTTCTTGTACGGCGGCGCGATGTGCGTCGGATTGACCGGCTTGTTCATTTGAGCCCCAGCAGCTTGATGGCGTTGTCCTTCAGGATCTTGGGCCGCACCTCCGGCTTGATGGGGAGCTTGGCGAACTCCTCCATCCACCGCGTGGGATCGATCACCGGATAGTCGGAGCCGAAAAGGATCTTGTCCTTGAGCAGCGTGTTCGCGTACTGCACGAGGATCGGCGGGAAGTACTTCGGCGACCAGCCGGAGAGGTCGATGTAGACCTGCGGCTTGTGCGTCGCGACCGAGAGCGCCTCCTCCTGCCACGGGAACGAGGGGTGCGCGAGGATGATCGGCATGTCGGGGAAGTCGGCCGCCACGTCGTCGAGCAGCATCGGGTTGGAGTACTTGAGCTTGATGCCGCCGCCCCCGGGCGTCTGCGCGCCGACGCCGGTCTGCCCGGTGTGGAAGAGCGCCGGCAGCTTCGCCTCGGCGATCGCCTCGTACAGCGGGTAGGCCATGCGGTCGTTCGGGTAGAAGTCCTGCACCGACGGATGGAACTTGAACCCCTTCACCTTGTACTCCGAGATCAGCCGCCTGGCCTGCTTGACGCCTTCGGTACCCCTGTGGGGATTGATGCTGGCGAACGGAATCGCCACGTCCGAGTGCTTGTGCGCGAGCTCGGCGATCTCCTCGTTGGTGATCTTGCGGCTCGCGCCCTTCTCGCCGTCGACGGTGAAGACGACGAAGGCCATCTTCAGCTTCCGGTACATGTCCGCCATCTCAGGCACCGTCTGGTGCTGCGGCGCGTAGCGGAAGTAGCGCCCCATTGCCTCCTGCGAGTCGGTCGGCGCGTCGCTCACCGCGAGCGCGGATTTCCAGGCGTGGGTGTGCACGTCGATGGCAACGAGGCTTTCGAGATTCATGCTTTCAGGACTCTTCCGGAATCGGAGTAAAGCTCTTCTACCAGATGATGGCGATGCGCGAGCACCGCGCGCTGGTTGATGCTGCCCTTGTCGGTCATTTCACCCGCATCGAGCGAGGGCGGCTCCTCCAGCAGGAGCACGCGGGTCACCCGGTTGGAGATTCCCGTGCTCTCCAGGCTTCTCAGCTTCTCCAGGAATTTCTCCCCGGGGTGCTTGTCCGCGGGAAACACCAGCGCGCCGAGCTCGCCCCGGCCCTCGCCGGCGAACACCACGTCGCGCACGAGCGGCGCGAAGTGCTCGATGAAGCGCGCGCGCAGCGGGCCGACGTTCACCCACGTGCCGGTGGAGAGCTTGAAGTCTTCCGCAATGCGACCGCGAAAAAGCAGGCCGGCTTGTGGATTGTCCTTCTGTGCAAGAACAAATGCATCCCCGAGGCAGTAGTAGCCTTCCGCATCGAAGGCCGCGCGCGTGAGCTCCGGCTGGCGCCAGTAGCCGGGCGTGATGTTGGGGCCCTTGAGACGCGCCTCGTACTTGCCGCCCGCGATCGGCACGAGCTTCATCTCCTCGCCCGGCGGCGGCACGCCCATGTTGGTGGCGTCCTCGGTCTCCCACATCCGGCCCATGGCGTAGGGCGCGGTTTCCGTCGCGCCCAGGCCGGTGAGGAAAGGCACCGGCTCGCCGCGCGTCTGGACGGCGAGTGCTTTCATCTCGTCGAACACGTGCTGCGCGATTGCCGCGCCGGCGAACCAGAGTACGTTCAAGCGGCTGAAGAAGTTCTTCCTCAGCTGCTCGTCCTTGCGGAAGTAAGGCAACAGCGCTTCGTATCCCTTCGGCACGTTGAAGTACCAGGTCGGCGCGATCTCGCGCAGGTTGCGCACCGTGGCTTCGATCGCCCCCGGCAGCGGCTTGCCCTCGTCAATGTAATACGACCCGCCGTTGTAGATGACGAGTCCGAGGTCATGATTGCCCGCGGCGGTGTGGTGCCAGGGCGCCCAGTCGACGATCACCGGCGGTTCCTCCTTGAAGAAGGCGAACATCGAGGCGATCATCGCCTGGTTCGAGCACCACATTCGCTGGGTGTTGATGACCGCCTTGGGCGTCCCCGTCGAGCCGGAAGTGAAAAGAAACTTCGCGATCGTGTCCGGGCCGACCGTGGAATGTGCCTGGTCGAGCTCCTCCGTCGGCTCGAGCTTCAGCGCATCTTCGAAGCGCCCGAGCACCTCGATTCCATCGAAGACCGCGAGGGCCTTGCGGAACTGGGCGCCGTTCGCAAAGACGAGACCGGGGGTCAGCAGGTCGCGGATGGCGCGCAGCTTGGCGAAGTCGCTCGACATAAGCGAGTACGCGGGCGAAACGGGTGCGTAAGGGATGCCGGCATACAAGGCGCCCAGATGCAGGACGGCGTGCTCGATATCGTTGCCCGACAGCACCACGAGGGGTCGCTCGGCGGACAGGTTTCTCGAGAGGAGGAACTGCCCTGCCCTGCGTGCCCTTTCCAGAGCTTCCTTGTAAGTGAGCTTGCGCCAGCCGCCGCCGCTATCCCGCTGGGCGAGGAGCACCCGATCGGGTGCCCGGCCGGCCCAGCGGCGTAGCGGCTCGATGAGGTGGCGCGGATAGGGATCAAGCTCCCGCTTCGCGCTCAGCAGGATCGCCCCGTCGGGGCGGCGCTGCCAGAGCACCTCCTGAGACCCGAACCGCATCAGGCGGCCAGCTTCGCAAGCAGGCGCTGCAGCTCGCGCCGCTCGAGCGTCGAAAGCACGGCGGCGCGCTTGCGGTCGAAGGCCACGACGCGGCGCTTCATGCGCTGCACCATGGCTTCCCCCTGCGTCGTCAGATAAAGGCCCCAGGCACGCGCGTCGTCCGGCCGGTGCCGTCGCTCGACAAGGCCCTCCGCCACGAACCAGTTGGTGAGAAGCATCGCGCCCGAGCGCGCGATGCCGAGGACGTTGCCGAGCACCGTCTGCGAGAGGCCGGGGTTCGCGCCGATCATCACGAGAGCGGTGAAGCGTGGCGGGGTGATCGCCATGCCGCGCGTCGCTTCGTGGAAGGCCATGAACATCGCCACTTGGGCACGGCGCAGCGAGTAGCCCAGCAGGTCGTCCAGGACGTCGTATTCCAGCCCCGCGACGCGCCGGATGGGCGTGAGCGCGCGCGGGCGGTATGGCGCGGCGCGGCGGTTCATTGACCCGGGAATTGTAATCGTCTATAACAAAGCCCGTCATCCCGAGGAGGAAGATCGCATGAAACGCCGCCAGTTCAACCAGGCGCTCGCTGCCGCGGGCGCGCTCACCACCCTCTCGCCCTTCGGCATCGTGCGCGCGCAGGCGCGCTCGCTCAAGGTCGGCGTGCTGCTGCCGCGCTCGGGCGTGCAGGCCGGCATCGGGCAGGACTGCCACCGCGGCGTGCAGGTCGCCGCCGGCGTCCTCAAGCAGCTCGGCCTGCCTTCGCTCGAGATCATGAACGGCGACACCGAGTCGAACGTGGACGTGGCGCGCGCGCGCGCCGAGCGCCTGATCAGCGAGGGCGCGCAGCTCCTCGTCGGCGCTTTCGACTCCGGCCAGACCACCGCCATCGCCCAGGTCGCCGAGCAGCGCGGCATCCCTCTTGTCATCAACATCGCTGCCGCGCCGCCGATCACCGAGCAGGGCTACAAGTTCGTGTTCCGCAACTTCCCGACCGCGCCGATGATCCTCGGCGACGCCTTCGCCAACCAGATCGAGATCTTCTCGGCGACCGGAAAGGCGCCGAAGACCGCGGTGTTCATGCACGTCAACGACACCTTCGGCCAGGCGATGCAGAAGGGCTTCACCGGCGTGATGCAGAAATTCCCGGCGATCCCGTACAAGGTGGTCGACACCATCGCCTACGACCCGGCGGCACGCGACCTTTCGGTCGAAGTGGCGAAGGCCAAGGCGAGCGGCGCCGAGGCGCTCGTCATGGTGAGCCGCCTGAACGACGCCATCCTGCTCACGCGCGAGCTCGTCAAGCAGCGCTGGAGCCCGATGACGGTGCTCAGCATGGGCCCGGGCTGGTACGAGGACCAGTACCTGAAGACCCTCGGCAAGCTCGCCGACGGCCCCTTGAGCTTCGTGCCCTGGTACGACCCGAACAAGAAGCTGACCAAGCAGCTCGAAGCGGCGCACGCCAAGGCCTTCCCCGAGATCAACCTGAACACGAACCACGTATATACCTTCGAGGCGCTGCTTGTCGCTGCCGACGCATTCAAGCGCGCCGGGTCGACCGATCCCAAGGCGCTCGCCGACGCGATCCGGCAGACGAACATCAAAGACAACGTGAGCCCCGGGCCGGGCATCCAGTTCGACGCCAAGGGCCAGAACTCGGCGCTGAAGAACTCCGCGATCCAGAACCGCGGCGGCAAGCTGGTAACGGTGGCGCCGAAGGCGGCCGCCAATGCCCAGGCCGAGCTGCCGATGAAGCCCTACGACAAGAGGTAGGATGCTCTGAACGGGGTCCCCGCCTTCGCGGGGACGACTATTTGACGGGGTCCCCGCCTCCGCGGGGACGACGATTTTCGGGTTCCGCCTGCCGCTCGAGATCTATCTCAACGTCGCCGCCAGCGGCCTGCTGACGGGGCTCGTCTACGGCCTCATGGCGCTCGGGCTGTCGGTCATCTTCGGCGTGGTTCGCGTGGTCAACTTCGCGCACGGCGAAATGATGACGCTCGCGATGTACCTCACGCTGGTGCTCTTCACCGGGCTGAAGCTCGATCCGCTCGTCTCGCTCGTGCCCGTCGCGGCGGTGCTGTTCGTGCTGGGCTACCTGCTGCAGCGCGGGGTCATCAACCCGTTCATCAACCGTCCCGAGCATAGCCAGTTCATGCTGCTCGTGGCGATCGCGCTGATCCTGGTGAACGCGCAGCTCATCATGTTCGGCCCCGACGCGCAAGGCATCCGCACCGCGTATTCCTTCGACAGCTTCAAGGTCGGGCCCCTCATCGTCGATGCCTCCAAGGTGTACGCGGCCGGCGCGGCGCTCGTTGTCGCGGCGGCGCTCTTCGCGTTCTTCCGCTTCACGCTGCTCGGCAAGGCGATCCGCGCCTGCGCCGACAACTACCACGGCGCGCTCGTGGTCGGCCTGGATGTGAAGCGGCTCTACGCGCTCACCTTCGGCCTCGGCGCCGCCTGCGTCGGCGCGGCGGGCGCAATGCTGATGGCGGTGATCGACGTCACTCCGACCATCGGCCCTGCCTACACGCTGCTCGCCTTCGTCATCGTCATCACGGGCGGCCTGGGATCGATGATGGGCGCGCTGCTCGGCGGGCTCCTCATCGGGCTGACGGAGGCGCTGGGCGGCGTGCTGTTCACGCCCTCGGCGAAGAGCATGTTCGCGTTCGGGCTGCTCGTGCTCGTGCTGCTCTTCCGCCCGCAAGGCATCCTGGGCAAGAAAGCGTCATGAAGCTTCTCGAGGGAGTCCCGCGGCGCGGCCTGGCGATGCTCGCGGTGCTGCTCGCGCTGCTTCTCGTGTTCCCTCTCTTCGCGAGCGGCTATCTGCTCGCGGTGGGCTTCCTCATCCTGTACTTCGCCTATGTCGGCCAGACCTGGAACATCATGATGGGCTTCGCCGGCCAGCTCTCGCTCGGCCATTCGCTCTACGTCGGGGTCGGCGCCTACGCGGCGGCGGCGCTCTACGTGCATTTCGGCATCAGCCCCTGGATCGGACTCGGTGCCTCGGTCGCGCTGTGCGCGCTCGCCGGTGCGGCGATCGGCTTCCTCGCCTTCCGCTTCGGCGTGTCCGGGGTGTACTTCGCGATCCTCACCATCGCCTTCGCCGAGTTCGCCCGCATCGGCTTCGACCACTTCGCCTGGGTGCGCGGCTCCTCGGGCCTGTTCCTGCCGGTGGCGAACTACGCCGAGAACGACCTGTGGAACCTGCGGGGCAGCCCGCGCATGTTCTACTACATCATGCTCGCGCTCACCGTGGGCGCGTTCATCCTGTGCCACGCGCTTCTGCGCAGCCGCATGGGCTACTACTGGCTCGCGATCCGGGAGAGCCCGGAGGCGGCGCAGGCGCTCGGCGTGAACCTCTTCCGCTACAAGATGATCGCGGTGGTGCTTTCCGCGGCGATGACCTCGCTCGCCGGGGTGGTCTACGCCTTCTACTACAACAACCTCTTCCCGGAGCAGATCTTCCACGTCTCACGCTCGATCGAGCTCATCCTCGGGCCGATCATCGGCGGCATCGGCACGCTGGTGGGCCCGATCGTCGGCGCGTTCCTCCTCACCGGGCTCGCCGAAGGGATGCGCGAGCTCATGCTGCAGCTCGGGATCGACGTGCCGGGCGTGAAGCAGGTGTTCTACGGGGTGTGCCTGCTGCTCGTCGTCATGTTCCTTCCCGAGGGCGTGTGGCCGCCGATCGCGCGCAGGCTTCGCCTATGAGCTGGGACGACGCGCTCTACGAGCCCAAGCGTGCTTAGGGCCGAGCGCATCTCCAAGTCGTTCCGGGGCCTGCGCGCGGTGCGCGATGCGGGCTTCGAGGTCCCGGAAGGGGCGATCGTGGGGCTCATCGGCCCCAACGGCGCGGGCAAGACCACGATCTTCAACATGATCGCGGGCGTCTACCCGCCCGATGCCGGAAGCATTTTCTTCCTCGGAGAAGGAATCGGCGGGCTGCGGCCAGACCAGATCTGCGCCGCCGGTATCGGGCGCACCTTCCAGATCGTCAAGCCCTTCGCCGGGCTCTCGGTGCTCGACAACGTGATGGTGGGCGGCTTCCTGCGGGAAAGGTCCGCTGCCGGCGCGAGAAGGATTTCCGTAGAGATCCTGGAAAGGCTGGGCCTCGCCGCGAAGCGTGAGCTGCCGGCCTCGTCGCTCACCCTCCCCGACCGCAAGCGCCTGGAAGTGGCGCGCGCGCTCGCGACGCGTCCGAGGCTCCTTCTCCTCGATGAGGTGATGGCGGGGCTGCGGCCGACCGAGTGCGATCAGATCGTGGCGGTGTTCCGCGAGCTCAACCGCGCCGAGGGGCTGACCATCCTCCTCATCGAGCACGTCATGCGCGCCGTCATGGCGCTCGCCGGGCGCGTGGTGGTGCTGAACCACGGCGAGGTCATCGCGCACGGCACGCCGGACGAGGTGGTAAGGGACAAGGCGGTGCTCGAGTGCTACCTCGGCGAGGAGGCGGACGTATGAGCCCGAGAAACGTCTGCCCCTGTTTTCGGGCTTGAGATGGCGCTTCTCTCCGTAGAGAACCTGGACCTGTACTACGGCGACGCGCAAGCGCTCGACCGCGTGTCGCTCGAGGTGCCGCAGGGCGAGATCGTCGCGATCGTCGGCGCGAACGGCGCGGGCAAATCCTCGCTCATCCGCTCCATCGCCGGCATCGAGAAGCCGCGCGCCGGCGCCATCACCTTCAAGGGCCGGCCGATCCGCGGCCTGGAATCGCACGCCATCTGCAACCTCGGCATCGGCCAGGTGGCCGAGGGCCGGCAGGTGTTCCCGAGCCTCACGGTGCTCGAGAACCTGCAGATGGGCGCGATGCTGCCGCGCGCGCGGGCGACGGCGCGCAAGACCCTGGCGGATGTGTTCTCGATGTTTCCACGATTGTCGGACCGGAAGACGCAGCTCGCCGGCACCCTGTCGGGCGGCGAGCAGCAGATGCTCGCCATCGGCCGCTGCCTGATGGGCGCGCCCGAGCTAATCA
>DASRKB010000228.1:0-10657 GCA_035649175.1 Burkholderiales bacterium
GGCGCGCTCGGCGAGCGCATGGCCGAGGAGGAAGAGGCGCATGAGGAGAACTTACGCCTGCGCCGCCATCTGGAGACTCTGGGCGCGGCAGCGCCGGAGCACGACCCCGAGGGCTACCTCGCCGAGCTGGAGGTGTTCGAGGCGCTCTTGCGGACCCGGCACCCGGGCAAGCTCGAGGCGCGCGTGGCGGAGGCGCCGCCCGCGCTCGACCTGCGTGGCCTGCAGCCGCCCGAGCCCATCGTGCGCATCTTCGCCGCCCTCGAGCGCTCGCCGCGCGCGCCGCTGCGCGCCATCCTGCCGCACGAGCCGGTGCCGCTCTATGCGCTGCTGCGCGAGCGCGGCTTCTCCTGGCGCGGCGCACCGCGCGCCGACGGTGGCTTCGAGCTCGTCATCGAGCGAGCCTGAGCCCGGGCGACATCCACAGCCGGCCTGCGGCGTCGACGATCACGCCCTCGATTTTCGCGGACGCGACCAGCCTTCTTGCTGCTTCGGGCCCGAGGACCATGAGGGCCGGGCCGAGGCCGTTCACTGCCTCCACCGACCCGACGAGCGTCACCCCGCGCACCCCGCGCGGCGGATGGCCGGTACGCGGGTCGAGGATGTGGTGGTAGCGCCGGCCCTCGCGCTCGAAGAAACGCTCGTAATCTCCCGAGGAGGCCACGGCGCCCTCGGCGAGCTCGAGCGTGCCCAGAAGCCGCGCGGGCTCGCGCGGGTCGCGCACCCCGACCCGCCAGGGGGCCCCGTCGGAGTGCGCCACCACGTCGCCCCCGCCGTTTACGAGGGCGCGCCCGACGCCGTGCGAGCGCAGCACGCGCCGCCCGGCGTCGAGGATATAGAGCTTGGCGATGCCGCCGAGATCGATCCTCATGCCTGGTTCGGTAAGAAACGCCTTGCCGGCGCCGGTCTCGAGCTTGCGGAAGTCCACCTTCGCAAGCTGCGCGGCGAGCTCCTGCGGCGCAGGCACGCGCTCCTCGCCCGGCCGGAAGCGCCAGCCGCGCAGCGCGCCCACGGTGACGTCGAAGGCGCCGCCGGTGCGCTCGGAAACGCGTCGCGCCTGGGCGAGCACCTCGGCGAGCTCCGCGGGTACGGCCACCGCGCGCACGCCGGCGGCGGCATTGATCGCGCTCACGACGCTGGAAGGCTCGTAGTGGCTCATCATGTCCGAGAGCCGGCGCATCTCGCGGAAGGCTGCCTCGGCGCCCTCGCGCAGTCGCACCTCGTCCGCGCCCTCGGCCACGATCTCCGCCGCCGTACCCATGAGGGGCCGCGCGTCGCGGATCTGCGCCGCCTGCAGCGCGCCCGCCAAGACCCACGCGAGAAAGAGAGCGAGGACGCGCACCGGCCCAGTATAGATGTTTGACCGGCGTCAAGATGCCGGGGTGCCGCGGGGCCATGCTCCGGCGATGCTGCGTCTTCTCTGCCTCGTGATCGCGCTGGCGGCTTCGCCGGCGCTCGCCGACTACCCCCAGGCGAGGGCGTGGTTCCCGGAAGCCGATCGCTTCGGCGCGTTCGAGGGCGAGCCGCGCGCGTCGGCCGCGTACGCGGGCAACGAAGTGGTGGGCTATGTCTTTCTCACCAGCGACGTGGTGCGCATCCCGGCGTACTCGGGCGAGCCGATCAACAGCCTGGTGGGAATCGACCGCGCCGGGCGCATCCGCGGCGTGGCGATCGTCGAGCACCGCGAGCCGATCCTCGCGGTGGGCATCACCGAGGAGCGCCTGCGCGCCTTCAGCGAGCAGTACCGCGGCAAGAGCGTCTTCGAGCGGGTCGCGGTGGGGTACGACGTCGACACCATCTCGGGGGCGACCATCACCGTGATGGTGCAGAACGAGACCCTGATGCAGGCCGCGAGGAAGGTGGCCCACTCGAGAAACATCGGGGCCGGGGAAGCCCTTCAGGGAGCAAGAGAGCCCCTGTGGGAAGGCCTCTGGCGGGAGCGCGCGTTCGCCATCGGCGTGCTCGTCGCCGGCCTCGCGCTCCTCGTGTTCATCCTGCTCTTCCAGGACTGGCTCGCGCGCCAGCCGAGGCTGCTCGGCATCCTGCGACGCGCGTTCCTGCTCTACACCGTGCTGTTCATCGGCTGGTACGCGCTCGCGCAGCTTTCCATCGTGCACGTGCTTACCTTCCTGCACGCCGCGGTGCGCGACTTCCGCTGGGAGACATTTCTCATCGACCCGATGCTCTTCATCCTGTGGAGCTTCGTGGCGATGACGCTGCTCCTGTGGGGCCGCGGCGTGTACTGCGGCTGGCTCTGCCCGTACGGCGCGATGCAGGAGCTGACACAGCAGCTCGGGCAACGCCTGAAGCTTCCCCAGCTCGAATTCCCTGACGTGGTGCACGAGCGCCTATGGGGCGTGAAGTACCTCGTGCTGCTCGGCCTGTTCGGCGTGTCGCTGCAATCGATGCCGGACGCCGCGCGGCTCGCCGAGGTCGAGCCCTTCAAGACGGCGGTCACGCTGCGCTTCGATCGGGAGTGGCCGTTCGTGCTCTACGCCGCGGGGCTGGTAGCGGTATCGCTCTTCAACCGCAAGTTCTTCTGCAAGTACCTCTGCCCCCTGGGCGCGGCGCTCTCCATCCCGGGGCGCTTTCGCGTCTTCGACTGGTGGCTGCGCCGGCGCAAGGAATGCGGCCGGCCCTGCCAGACCTGCGCCCGCGACTGCGAGGTGCGCGCAATCCGCCTGACGGGGGAGATCAACGCGAACGAGTGCCATTACTGCCTGGACTGCCAGGTCACCTATTACAGCGACCGGCGCTGCATGCCGCTCGTCGAGCGGCGCGTGAAGCGCGAGCAGCGGGCCGCGGGTAAGTTGATACAGATCAAACCTGTCGCCACGCCGCGTCAGTAGATTGCAGAAAGACCATTCAACCGCAATGGAGAGCGACATGAGCACCAGCGCAGTCGGGCTTCGCAAGGCAACCCTCGCGGTCGCCGCGGCGCTCGCATTCGGGGCCGCGCAGGCCCAGCAGAAGCCCGAAGGCAAGCCGGTCCATCCAGGCACCGAGAAGCCGGAGCTCATGTACCGGGGCGCGCCCGTGCCCATCCAGCCCGGCCAGGCGCCCGAGGTGGTGAGCCCCAAGGCGCCGCCCATGACCGCGGCCGAGTTCGACCGCGCCAAGCAGATCTACTTCGAGCGCTGCGCCGGCTGCCACGGGGTGCTGCGCAAGGGCGCCACCGGCAAGCCCCTGACCCCTGACATCACGCAGCAGCGCGGCTCGGACTACCTCAAGGTGTTCATCAACTACGGCTCGCCCGCGGGCATGCCCAACTGGGGCACCTCGGGGGAGCTCTCCGAGAAGGACGTGGACATCATGGCGCGCTTCCT
Source organism: Burkholderiales bacterium (assembly GCA_035649175.1). Classification (GTDB taxonomy): domain Bacteria; phylum Pseudomonadota; class Gammaproteobacteria; order Burkholderiales; family SG8-39; genus SCGC-AG-212-J23. Next base: position 3,324 of record DASRKB010000228.1, read on the forward strand.
CCAGCACGAGCCGCCCACGCCGCCGGAATTCGGCATGGAGGAAATGAAGGCGACCTGGAAAGTGCTCGTGGCTCCGGAGAAGCGGCCGAAGAAGAAGATGAACAAGGTGAACCTGGAGAACCTCTTCTCGGTGACGCTGCGCGACACCGGCGAGGTGGCGCTGATCGACGGCGACACCAAGGAGATCGTCAACATCGTCAAGACCGGCTACGCGGTGCACATCTCGCGGCTGTCGGCCTCGGGCCGCTACGTGTACGTGATCGGGCGCGACGCGCAAGTCAACCTGATCGACCTGTGGATGGAGAAGCCCGACAACGTCGCGGTGATCAAGGTGGGCCTGGAGGCGCGCTCGGTGGACACCTCGAAGTACAAGGGCTACGAGGACCGCTACGCCATCGCCGGCAGCTACTGGCCGCCGCAGTTCGTGATCATGAAGGGCGAGACGCTCGAGCCGCTGAAGGTCGTCGCCACCCGAGGCATGACGGTGGACACGCAGGAGTACCACCCCGAGCCGCGCGTCGCCGCGATCGTCGCGAGCCACTACGAGCCGGAGTTCGTCGTCAACGTGAAGGAGACCGGCAAGATTCTGATGGTCAGCTACAAGGACCTCGACAACCTCAAGATCACCGAGATCGCGGCGGCGCGCTTCCTGCACGACGGCGGGTGGGATTCCACCAAGCGCTACTTCCTGGTGGCGGCGAACCAGTCAAACAAGATCGCGGTCGTCGACTCGAAGGAAGGCGAGCTGCAGAAGCTGATCGACGTCGGCAAGATCCCGCACCCCGGGCGCGGCGCGAATTTCCGCGACCCGAAGTTCGGCCCGGTGTGGGCCACCGGGCACCTCGGCGACGAGACCATCTCGCTGATCGGCACCGACCCGCGGAAGCACAAGGCGAACGCGTGGAAGGTGGTGCGCACGCTCAAGGGCCAGGGCGGCGGCAACCTGTTCATCAAGACGCATCCGAAGTCGACCCACCTCTACGTCGACACGGCGCTCAACCCCGACCCGAAGATCAGCCAGTCGGTGGCGGTGTTCGACATCAAGGACCTCTCCAGGCCCTACAAGGTGCTGCCGATCGCCGAGTGGGCTGGAATCAAGGAAGGGCCGCGGCGCGTCGTGCAGCCGGAGTACAACCGGGCCGGCGACGAGGTCTGGTTCTCGGTATGGAACGGCAAGGAGCAGGAGTCGGCGATCGTCATCGTCGACGACAAGACCCTCAAGCTCAAGAAGGTGATCAAGGACAAGCGCCTGGTCACGCCCACAGGGAAGTTCAACGTCTACAATACGCAGCATGACGTCTACTGAGAGGAAACGATGCGGATGAGACTTACCCTGCTGGGTGCGGCGCTGATGGTGATCGGGATGAAGCCCGCCCTCGCCGACGACAAAGCGATGGAAGCACTCGCGAAGAAGCACAACTGCCTCGCGTGCCACACCACCGACAAGAAGCTGATCGGGCCTTCGTACAAGGATGTGGCGAAGAAGTACAAGGGCCAGAACGTCGCCGCGACGCTCGAGCAGAAGGTGAAGAAGGGCGGGCAGGGGGTCTGGGGCCCGGTGCCGATGCCGCCCAACGCGGCCGTGCACGACAAGGACATCAAAGAGTTGGTGGAGTGGATCCTGAAGATGGGATAGCAAAAAGGGGTCAGGGCGTCTTGGCCCCTTTTCCCGATGCGGCCGCAGCCTTAGCAAACATCAAGCTTTCTCCATGGCGCTGGAACGTCCGGCGGCGCCGCGGACTCTATGGTGGTAAGTACTCCAATCACCACGGGGACCGACATGATTACCAGGACCGCAATCGCCTTTGCAGCCGCGCTCGCGCTGGGCAGCGCCGCCTTCGCCGCCGAGGAGCACGACCACCACGGCAGGAGCGAAGCGAAACTCGTTCTCAACCACGGCAAGAAGTGGCAGACCGACGCGCCGTTGCGCAAAGGCATGGAGAACATCCGCGCCGCGCTGGCGTCGGGGAAGAAGTATCCGGCCATCGGCGAGCGCGTGAACGCCGAAATTGCGTACATCGTGCAGAACTGCAAGCTGCCTGAGGATGCCGACGCGCAACTCCACATCGTCATCGCCGAGCTGATGGCCGGTGCCGAGGCGATGCAGGGGGAGGGTGCGCGCGAAGGCGCCGCACGCGTGGCGCGGGCGCTGGACGCGTATGGCGAGTTTTTCGACCACCCGGGCTGGAGAAAGGGCTGATCGCCGCGCCGCGCGCCTGCCTCGGGCGGTACCGCAGCGGCGGGACGGCGCGATTGAGATAGATCAACGGTAGCCGCCACCGGCTTGCTACGGTGAAGGCTGTGCGCCGCGAGCCCGACATCCAGTCGTTCCTCGGCCATCTGCCGCTGTTCGAGGGTTTCGGGGCCGACGCGCTCGCGCGGCTTGCCGCGGGCACCACGCGCCGCCAGCTGCGCCGCGGTGAAACGCTGTTCCGTCGCGGCGAGCCGCCCACCGGCTTCTATGCCGTCGTGCACGGCCGGGTGAAGCTGGCCGCGCCCTCGCCGCGTGGCCGCGAGCGCTTGGCCGCCGTCGTCGAGGCCGGACGCAGCTTCGGCGAGGCGATCATGTTCCTCGAGAAGCCCACCATCGTGGCCGCCGCCGCCCTCACGGACGCGCTCGTGCTGCACATCGCCAAGGAGACCGTACTCGACGAGCTCGAGCGCAATCCCGGCTTCGCCCGCCGGGTCATCGCGCTGCTCGCCGCCAAGCTGCACGCCAACGTGCGGGAACTGGACCTCTACGCGCTCGGCTCTGGGGCGCAGCGCTTCGCCGCCTGGCTGCTGCGCGCCGCGCCGGAGACCGAGCAGGGCGAGGCCAGCGTGACGCTGCCAGCGGCGAAGAAGGCGATCGCCTCGCAGCTCAACCTGAGCGCCGAGCACCTGTCGCGCATCCTGCGCGAGCTCGCGCATGAGGGGCTCGTCGAAGTGCAGGGACGCAAGCTTCGCATCCCGCACGTCAACAGGCTGCGCCGATGGCTTGGCAATGGCGACTGAGCGGAGCGCGCCCGCCATGCGACTTCCCGGCGCCGCCCTGCAGCACGAGCGCTTGGTGCTCCTCCTGCGCATCGTCGCGGTGGCAGCCGCTGTCGGCGGCGCCTACGGCGGTGCGCTCACGCACGACGAGGCGCCGTTCGCGGGCTTCGCCATCGGTGCTCTGAACGGCGCCTTCATCGCCCTCGGCATCGGCGCAATGGAGCTCTTCGTGTTTACCGGCCGGTCACGCGCCGGGAGATGGCTGCTCTCCCTGCCATTCGCCGCCGTGCTGGTACTGAAGACGCTCGGGTACGCCGCGATCGCGTCGATCGTCCCGGCAGCGCACCTGCTCGGCGTGGCGCTGCCGCTGCGCCACACGCCGACCGATCTCCATACCGAGCTGCTGACGGTCGGGTTCTCGCTCGCTGTGACGTTCGTGTTCGTGGTCGTCCTGCAGGCCGCGGGGCTTGTCGGCCGGCGCACCCTTGCCGACATCGTGCGCGGGCGCTATCACCAGCCGCGTCTGGAGCGGCGCTTCTTCCTCTTCGTCGACATGGTGGGTTCCACGGCGATCGCCGAGCGGCTGGGGCCTCTCGAGTCGCACCGCATGCTGGCCCGCGTGTTCTCGGCGGCAGCCGAACCGATCGCGGGCAACCGCGGCGAGATCTACCAGTATGTCGGGGACGAGATCGTCGTCACCTGGACGCAGGAGGAGGGTTCGCGCTCGGCGCGGCCCGTGCGCTCCTTCTTCGACATGCAGGCGGCACTGCGCGAGCGATCGGCGGAGTTCCGCGCTGCCTTTGGCGAGGTGCCGGAGCTACGCGGCGCCCTCCACTTGGGAGAGGTCGTCGCCGGCGAGGTGGGCGAGCAGCGCCGCGCCATCGTGTTCCACGGCGACGCGGTCAACGCGACCTCGCGCCTCGAACAGGCCGCGCGCGAGCTCGGCTGCCGCTTCCTCGTCTCGGACGACGCATTGCAGGCGCTCGGCCCGCTCGGCGGCTTGCGATGCCGCGACATGGGCGAGCTCGCCCTGCGCGGCCGCCAGCGGCCGATCCGCGCCTGGGCGGTCGAGCAGGCGGACGGCGCGTTACCCGATGTGTCTTAACGGCACGCGGTGAAGCTGACCGTGGCCGCCAGCCCGCCTTCTGTGGCGTTGCCGAACCGCACGTGCGCACCGTGCAACTCGGCGATGCGCAGCACGATCGACAGGCCGAGACCGCTGCCGGCCTCTCCCTGGGGCGCGAGGCGGTGGAAGCGCTCGCCGAGCCGCGGTAGCTCCGCGGCGGGTACGCCCGGCCCGCTGTCGCGCACTTCCAGCGTGGCGGGCGCGCGCACGCCGACCCACACGCTGCCGCCCGCCGGCGTGTAGCGCACGGCGTTGTCCACGAGGTTGCGCAGCAGGACGGTGAGCAGGCCGGGGTGCCCGCTAACCTCGGTCGGCGGCCCTTCCTCGAGCGCGAGCTCGATATGCTTGTGCAGCGCCCGGGGCGCCAGCTCCGCCGCCACCTCCCGCGCGAGCGCGCGCAGCTCGACGCGCTGCATCGCGCCCTGCGGCTGCCCCGACTCCAGGCGGGCGAGGGTCAGCATCTGCTCGATGAGGCGCGCAGCCCGCTCGGCGCCGGCGGCGAGCGCGTCGAGCGCCTCGTCGCGGGCGGTGTCGCTCGTGGCGCGGCGCGCCACCTGCGCCTGCGTGCTGAGCACGGCGAGCGGCGTGCGCAGCTCGTGCGCCGCGTCGGCGGTGAGGCGCCGCTCGCGCTGCAGGGTCTCGCCGATGCGGCCGAGCAGCCGGTTCAGCTCCGCGACCAGCGGCTCGATCTCCGCCGGCGTGCGCGCGCTCTCGACCGGCGCGAGGTCCGTGGGGCTGCGCTGCGCGAGCTGGTCGCGCAGCTCGCGCAGCGGGCGCAGGCCGCTGCCCACGCCGAGCCAGATGGCGAGCGCGAGCGCCGGCAGCGCGGCTGCGAGCGGCCAGACGAGCGACTCGCCGAGCGCCTCGACGATTTCCTCGCGCGCATGGCGCGCCTCGGAGCGCGACAGGTGCTCCTCGAAGAGCTCGCGCGCCTCGTGGCGCACCTCGAGGTAGGCCGAGACGCCAATGGCGAGCCAGGCGAGCGCCGTGAGGCCGAGGATGACGCCGAGCAGGCGCCGGCGAAGCGAAGGACGCGCCACTAGGCGTCCTCGCGCGGCACGAGGTAGCCCACGCCGCGGATGGTCCGGATGAGCCCTGGCGCGAGCTTGCGGCGCAGGTGATGCACGTGCACGTCGATGGCGTTGCTCTCCACCTCCTCGCCCCAGCGGTAGACGCGGCCCTGCAGTTGCTCGCGCGAGAGCACCCGGCCGGCGTTGAGCATCAGCTCGTACAGCACGTCGAACTCGCGCGCGGGCAGCTCGACCGGCTGGTCCTTCCAGGCAACGGTGCGCGCGCCCGGGTCGAGCGTGACGCCGGCCGCCCTGAGCGCCGGCGCCGCCTCGCCGTGCGCGCGGCGCACGAGCGCGCGCAGGCGCGCCGCCAGCTCCTCGAACTGGAAGGGCTTGACGACGTAGTCGTCGGCGCCGGCGTCGAGGCCCTTGACGCGATCCTCCAACGCGTCGCGCGCGCTGAGAATGAGAACCGGCGTGCGGTCGCCGGCGCCGCGCAGGCGCCGCAGCAGCTCGAGCCCCTCCAGTCGCGGCAGCCCGAGGTCGAGCACCACAGCGGCGTAGTCGCTGCCGCCGAGCGCAGCGTGGGCGGCGACGCCGTCGCGCACCCAGTCGGCGGCGAAGCCGGCCTGCTCGAGCCCGGCCTGCACGCCGCGCCCGAGCAGCGGGTCGTCCTCGACGACGAGGACGCGCATTACTCGGGGGCGCGTCGCTTGAAGCCGCTCAGCATGGCGCGAACGAGGTTCTCGCCGTGGATGAGGCTCGACAGGACGACGGCACCGATGTGGATGAGCACGAGCGCGAGCATGGCGCTCGCTGCGCCCTCATGCAACTCCTCCAGCCAGTGGCCGCCGTAGTCGTTGAAGTTGAGGTAGCCGGTCAGCGCCGTCACCGCGCCCAGGCCGAGCAGCCCGAGCACCGCCCAGCCGCCCGCGGGGTTGTGCCCGACGTGGTGCTCCGGCCGGAAGCTCACGATCGACCACAGATAGCGCTTCACCGCCTTCGGGCCGCGCACGAACGAAGTGAACCGCGCGTACCGGGTGCCGATGAAGCCCCAGACGAGTCGGAAGGCAATGAGGCCGGCGAATGCGTAGCCCAGCGTGGTGTGCACGCCGATCCAGCGCTCGGAGTCGGCGCTAAGCCAGGCGCCGGCGAACGTGGCGGCGAGGCTCCAGTGGAAGAGGCGCGTGGGCAGGTCCCACACGCGGATGCGGTCAGTCGTCGTCATAGTTGCCCCTTTCCGCGCCTGCGTGGCAGGCGATGCAGTTGGCCGGGTTCTTTCCCGGCGGGATCTCTGCCTTGTGCTCCTTGAGGAACCAGCGCGTCTGCGTGATGCGCGGCTCCGGTCCCGGCGGCCCCGCCCGCCGGCCGGCGTTGGAGGTGAGGGTGCGCTCGATCTGCGCGTGCGCTTTCGCGTCGAGCGAGGCGTCGCTGCCGAAGTGCTGCTCGAGCCGGGCCATGATCCGGCGCCAGGACTCCGCCGGCAGCAGCTTCGGCGGATACGCCATGTGGCAACTGCCGCATTCGGCCTTGTAGTCCGCCGCCAAGGCCGCCGATGCCGCGAGGCCGAGAAGGAAGGCCGCGAGGAGGGTTCTCACTTGAGCAGCCAGGCGAGCACGTCCGCCTTCTCCGCCGGGGTGCAGGCCCGGCCCAGTACGTCGTTGCAGTTGCGGCGGAACCATTTCTCCACCTTCGCCGCGTCGGTGAAGCGCTCTCCGTTCGCGCGCGGCGCGAGCGCCGCGATTGGCTTGCCGGTCGTCGCATGCTTGCCTGCGGATGTCGGCGGGTTGCCGTGGCAGGTGGCGCAGCTCCACTCCTTGCCGTGCGGCGAGTCGAAGAACTGCGCACCCCGGCTTGCCGAGGGGCTGAAGGCTGGATCGGCCTTCCTCGCCGCGGCCTGGTAGCCCTCCAAAAGCGCCGACGGCTGCGCCGCCTGCACCGTGCCGGCGATCAACAGCCCCGCGATGATGAGAACTCGTTTCACGCGTCCCTCCATGGGAAAAGCCATGGCGCGACCTTAGGACGGCCGCATTAGGGATTGATTAAGGCTTGGGCGCGCTCAGTGCGCGCGGCGCAGTCGCTCTAGGTCGGGGATGCGCACGGTGCGCCCGTTCACCTCGATCAGGCCCGCCGAGGCGAGCTCGTGCAGGATGCGCGAGAAGTGCTCGGGGGTCATGTTGAGGCGCGAGGCGATGACGCTCTTGCCCGGCGAGAGGTGCACTTCC
>DASRKB010000229.1:0-2729 GCA_035649175.1 Burkholderiales bacterium
CGTGCGGTGGGTGACCGGGAAGATGCCAAGTACCGTCCCGATCGGAAACCCGGTAAAAAGATAGAGCTCGCCTTCGCGAACGTTGCTCGAGTCGCCAAGCGGCAAAGGCGGGAGCGAAAGTCCCGCGACCTTGAGCAGCACGAGATCGGACGAGCGGTCGGCGGCGGCCACTTTCGCCGGCAAGACGCGCATGGCACCGTCGGCAAGGCGCGCGGCGACGGCGATCGTTTCGTTGCGGTCCACTTTCAGCAGCCCGGGAACGACGTGCTCGTTGGTGGCGATGAGCGAGCCGTCTCCCACGGCGAAGCCGGTGCCCGCGAATTTGAACTGGGGGTTGCGCGTCGGCTCGAACGTGCCGACTGCGACGATCGAAGGCTTGACTCGCTCGATCGTCGCCGGGTATTGCGCGAAGCACGGCGCCGCCAGGGCCGCCGCGAGGACGAGGGGCGCGATGCGCGGCGATATCAGGCGGCGGCGGCTGCGCTGAACCGGCTTACATACCATGGCAACGCCTCGCGAAGCCCGCTCGCGAGCGTATGCGTCGGCCGATAGTCGAGCAGCCGGCGCGCAAGCCCGATGTCGGCGAGCGAATGGCGCACGTCGCCCGCCCTGAACGGACGATGGATGCGTTCCACCGCCCGCCTGCCGAGCAGGCCCGACGCAAGTTCCAGCAGCGCATTGAGCGAAGTGCTTTCCCCCACCGCGATGTTGTACACCCGATTCAAGGCCTTGGGGTTGTCGGTCAGCGCGGCGCGCAGATTCGCCTGGACGGCGTTGGCCACGTAACAAAAGTCGCGCGTCGTCTCTCCGTCGCCGTTGATTTCCACCGGCTGGCCGAGCAGCAGGGCGCGTATCCAGCGCGGGATCACCGCCGCATACGCGCCTTCCGGGTCTTGGCGGGGGCCGAAGACATTGAAGTAGCGCAGCCCCACGGTCTCGAGGCCGTAGCAGCGCGCAAAGACGCCGGCGTAGATCTCGCTGATCTGCTTGCTGGCGGCATAAGGGGAAAGTGGGCGGCCGATCACCGGCTCTTCCTTCGGCAGCGCCTCGTGGTCCCCATACGTCGAGCTGGACGACGCGTAGACGAAGCGCCGCACACCGGCCTCGCGCGCGGCGATCAGCATGTTGAGCGATCCGTCCACGTTGGCCTGGTGTGTGGCGAGTGGGTCGGCGATCGAGCGCGGCACGGAGCCGCGCGCCGCCTGATGAAGGACGATCTCCGCGCCCTGGCAGGCAGCGCGGCACACCTCCAGGTCGGCGATGCTACCCTCGATGAAGCGATGCCGCTTCCAGGCTTGGGCGCCGACCGCCTCCTCGACTTCCGCGAGGTTGCCGGGCTTGCCGGTCGAAAAATCGTCGACGCTCACCACGCGCTGATCCTGCCGCAGGAGCTCTTCCAGGAGGTGCGATCCGATGAAGCCGGCGCTCCCCGTGACGACCCAGGTTCTCACAGTCGCCATACATCGATGCCGCGCGCTCGTAGCGCCGTCGCATCCGCCTGGCTCTTCACGTCGACATAGATGCCGTTGGGCGCGAGCTTGGCGAGAAGGTCATCCAGCGGCCGCTCGATGAACTGGCGATGCGCAACCGCAGCGACGATCGCAGCGGCGCGCGGCAGCTCGTCCCAGGGCGTGAGCCGGATGCCGTACTCGTGCTCTGCCTCCTTCGCATCGGCCACCGGGTCATGCACGAAGACCTTTGCGCCGAAAGACTGAAGCTCGCGAACCACGTCCACCACTCGGGAGTTACGCGTATCCGGGACGTCTTCCTTGAAGGTCAGGCCAAGGACCACCACCGGCTCCCGGCTCACCGAGAATCCGTTGAGGATCAGGCGCTTCACCGTCTGCTCGGCGATGTACTTCCCCATGCCGTCGTTGATCTTTCGGCCCGACAGGATGACCTGCGGGTGGTAGCCCACCGTTTCCGCCTTGTAGGTGAGGTAGTAGGGGTCGACGCCGATACAGTGGCCGCCCACGAGGCCGGGGCGGAAAGGCAGGAAATTCCACTTGGTGCCGGCCGCCTGCAGCACCTCCAGGGTATCGATGCCGAGCTGATGGAAGATGATCGCGAGCTCGTTGACGAGCGCGATGTTGAGGTCGCGCTGCGTGTTCTCGATGACCTTGGCCGCCTCGGCGACCTTGATGGAGCTCGCCCGGTGCACGCCCGCCGCGACGACGCTGCCGTAGACCTCCGCCATCCGATCGAGCGTTTCGGGCGTGTCGCCGGCCACCACCTTGACGATCTTGGCGAGCGTGTGCTGCCGGTCGCCGGGATTGATGCGCTCGGGCGAATAGCCGACGAAGAAGTCCTTCTTCCATTTCAGGCCGGAGTGGCGCTCGAGGAGCGGGATGCACACCTCCTCGGTCGCGCCCGGATAGACCGTCGACTCGTACACCACCGTCGCGCCGCGAGCGAGGTTCTTGCCGACCGACGTGCTCGCACCGATGAGGGGCGCGAAATCGGGCTTGTGCGCCTCGTCCACCGGCGTGGGCACCGCGACGATGATGAAGTCCGCCTCGCGCAGCGCGGCCGCTTTGCTCGTCACCTGGAGCTTGCTGGCCGCCTTGAATTCCTCGGCGGTTACCTCCCCGGTCGGGTCGAGCTGCTTGGCGTACGCCGCGACCTTATGCTCCGAAAGGTCGAAGCCGATGGTGCGGTATTTTTTCCCGAATGCGACGGCGAGCGGCAGCCCGACGTAACCCAGTCCGACAACGGCGATCGTGGTCACG
>DASRKB010000230.1:0-5421 GCA_035649175.1 Burkholderiales bacterium
CCCCTTTTCAGATCGTGTTGGCCTTGCGCTCGAAGCGCCGGACGAGCTCCTCCCAGAGCCCGTCGGTCTTCTTCTTCAGCAGGAGCTCGGTTTGCGCATCGAGGACGTACCAGACGCCGCGCTGGATCTCGGCGCGCAGCTCGCCTTCCTGCCACACCACCAGGCCGGCGAAGAAGCGCGCCTGCTCATGCTCCTTCTCGATGATGCGATCGACGATCGAGCTGTCGAAGGCGAGATAGAGCTCGGGCGTGATCTGGAAGGAGCGCCCGCCGGGGCTGCGCGTGCTTTGCACCAGGGCGAAGATCACCTCGCGACCGTATGGCCCGCCGAGAAAGACCGGATCGGCGATCTTCTGCGACGGGGCGTGCTCCGGGAAGAGCTTCCCGAGCGTCGTGCGGCTCGGCTTGTTGAGGATGATGCCGACATGCCGCTCGGCGCCCAGCGGCTTGGCGAACAGGATGGTGGAGCCGTAGATCTTGTCCTGCAGGTTGCGCTTGGCGACCAGCACCACCGTCTCGCCTGGCTCGTCGGGGCGCGCCTCGAGCGGTAGCAGCGCGAAGGCGAGCGCCGCCAGCAGCGTCGCGACGAGGGATAGGCTTCGGGTCATGGGCGGTCTCCAGCTCCTTTGCGACCCATCATGCCGCAAGCCGTGCGCCCGCCCGGCGCGTCGGGGCTAGTCCGATCGGCGCGCGGCGGGCCCTGTCAGCGCCGCGCCTGCTTCATCAGGCACTCGAGGTACGCGGCGCCATCGGGCGGCGCGTTCTCGCGCTGCGAGCGCCAGACCGTCTCCGACAGGCACTCGAGCGCGTGGTGCAGCGCCTCATGGCGGTCCTTGCATCTGGAGGTCAGAATCTGAAACGCTTGCCGGACGCCGGGGGGCTGGTCGATCGAGAGCTGCTCCTCGAGCGCAAGGTGCAAGCTCAAGTGCAGGAACGGGTTCAGCTCGCCCGGGAAGTCGTGGCCGCGATAACGCGGGGGGTCGGAAAGGATCGCGTGGGTCTCCGGGTGAGCGAGGATCACCTGGAGCGCGAGGGTCTCGATGCCGGCGAGCGGCTCGCCGGCGCGATACTTGCGCCAGGTCTCGAAGAACATCTCGCGCGCCTGCTCCCGCGAAGGATTAAACATCGCGGGTCTTCGGGCGGAACTCGCACAGGTCGAGGATCAGGCACTTGGGGCATCCCGGCTTGCGCGCGAGGCAGACGTAGCGCCCGTGCAGGATCAGCCAGTGGTGCGCGTCCTTCAGGTATTCCTTTGGTATCACCTTGACGAGCTTCTCCTCGACGGCTTGCACATCCTTGCCGGGCGCGATGCCGGTGCGGTTCGCAACGCGGAAGATGTGCGTGTCGACCGCCACCGTGGGCTGGCCGAAGGCCGTGTTCAGCACCACGTTCGCCGTCTTGCGGCCGACCCCCGGCAGGCTTTCCAGAGCTTCCCGGTCTGCGGGAACCTTTCCGGAGAAGTCTTTCATCAGAATCTGCGACAGCGCGACCACATTCTTTGCCTTCGTCCGGTAAAGCCCTATGCTCTTGATGTGGTTCTCGAGCCCCGCCACCCCGAGCTTCGCGATCTTCTCCGGCGTCGCGGGGAAGAGCTTGCGCGTCGCGAGGTTCACCGACCTGTCGGTCGCCTGCGCCGAGAGCACCACGGCGACCAGCAGCTCGAACGGGCTGCCGTGCTCGAGCTCCGTGGTCGGATGCGGGTTGGCCTCCCTGAACCGGCGGAAAATTTCGGCGCGCTTCGCCGGGTTCATCGCCCGAGGACCTTTTTCAGGACGGCCCGGCGGTCGCGGGGGGCAGGCCGGATGGCGCGCTTCTCCAGCCTTTCCCTTCGGCGCCGGCCGCGGGCGCCCGCGGCACGGCGCAGCGCCGCGGTCCACACGCCCTCGCGCGGCACCATGTCGATGCAGTCGACCGGGCAGGGCGCGACACAGAGCCCGCATCCGATGCACCAGGGCTCGACTACGGTGTGCATGAACCCGCGCGCGCCGACGATCGCATCCACCGGGCAGGCGTCGATGCACAGCGTGCAGCCGATGCAGCGCCCCTCGTCGATCAGCGCGGCGGGAACCGGCTTCACAGGGGTGAGTAAGCGCGTCCGGTGTCGCGCGCGAGTTGCTCGTGGGTGAGTTTTCCGTTTCTCACCTGGATGCCTGCCCGAATATCGGGAGTGATGTTGCCTTCCAGAAGAAGATGGATGAAAGGCAAAACCGCCCGCTCGAGAGCGAGGCTGGCCGTGCGCGCGCAGGCGGCGGGCATGTTGGGCACGCAATAGTGCACGACCCCTTCCTCCACGTAGATCGGCGCGCTGTGCGAGGTGGCGCGCGAGGTCTCGGCGATGCCGCCCTGGTCGATGCCGACGTCCACGAGCGCCGAGCCGGGCCGCATGCGCCGTAGCATCGCCCGGGTAAGCAGCTTGGGCGACATCCGTCCCGGGGTCAGCACGCCCGCGATGACGAGGTCCGCATCCTCCACCGAGGGAGGCTCGGTCCGGAACGTCGCCCCGGGATAGAGAACTCTCAACCGAGAGAATCTGCTGTCAGTTCTCGCATGAACCGCGACTTCGGCGCGAATGCCGTGCGCGACGTGCAGCGCGTTGGCGCCTACGTTGCCGGCACCCAGGATGACCACCTTTCCCGCCGCGACGCCTTCCACGCCGGGGAGCAGCACGCCGCTGCCGCCGTTCTGCTTCTGCAGGCACCAGGCGCCCGCCTGCACCGCGAGCCGGCCCGCGATTGCCGACATGGGCGAGAGGATCGGCAAGCCGCTCGCCTGCCCGACGGTCTCGAAAGCGATGAACGTCGCGCCCGAGCCGAGCGCGGCATCGAGCAGCCCGGGGTCAGGACCGAAGTGCTGGAAGCCGAAGACCGTCTGCCCGGGCCGCGGCTTGCGGTACTCGCTTTCCTGCAGCTCCTTCACTTTGACCACCAGCTCGCAGCCCCATGGATCGCCGAGCGTAGCGCCGGCCTTGACGTAGTCATCGTCGGAAAAGCCCACGCCCATGCCCGCGCCTCTCTCCACAATCACGTTCTTGAATGTGGAGACGGAGGAGGGCGTTAGCGCCACCCTATGCTCGCCGTCCTTTACTTCGCGCGGTATGCCGATACGCATTCGGACACCAGCTTCGGCCCGCGGTAGATGAGCCCGGTGTAAAGCTGCACGAGCGACGCGCCGGCAGCGAACTTCTCTGTCGCGTCCTCGCCGGAGAGAATGCCACCGGCACCAATGAGAGTCACATCGGGAATCTCCGCCGCAAAAGCCTTCAGAACGGCCGTCGAGCGCTCGCGGATCGGTCCACCGGACAGGCCCCCTTTCTCCCCGGCGTGGCGCAGTCCTTCGACGCCTTCGCGCGAGAGCGAGGTGTTCGTCGCGATGAGGCCGTCGATGCCGTGGCGCCGGACAGCCCGGGCGACGGACCGGATTTCGTCGTCCTGCAGGTCCGGAGCCACCTTCAGCACGAGTGGCACCCGCTTGCCGTGGCGCTCCGCAAGGCGCTCGCGCAGGTCGGCCAGGCGTGCGAGCAGACCCTCCAGGGCTTGCTCGTGCTGCAGGTCGCGCAGGCCCTGGGTGTTGGGCGAGGATACGTTGACGGTGATGTAGGAGGCGTGCCCGTAGGCTTTTTCCACGCAGAGCGCGTAATCGTCGGCCGCGCGCTCCGGCGGCGTGTCGGCGTTCTTGCCGATGTTGATGCCCAGGACGCCGCGCCAACGGGTGCGCGAGAGGTTCGCGAGGAACGCGTCGATGCCCACGTTGTTGAAGCCGAAACGGTTTATCAGAGCCTCTTTGGTTTCTATCCTGAAAAGACGGGGCCGCGGGTTGCCCGGCTGTGGCCGCGGCGTCACCGTGCCGACCTCGAGGAAGCCGAACCCCAGGCCGGCGAGCCCGTCGATGTGCGCCGCGTCCTTGTCGAGGCCGGCCGCCAGCCCGACCGGGTTGGGAAACTCGAGCCCCATGGCGCGCACCGGACTCTCAGGGATTCTTCTTGCGAAAGGAAAGACATCGAGCGCCCGCAGCGTCGCGCGGTGCGCCGTTTCCGGATCGAGGGAGAAAAGGAGCGGGCGCGCGAGCCGGTACAGGCTCACACGCCTTCGCGCCGCCCCAGGCGGCGCCAGGCGGCCCCGGTGAAGCCCTCGACCGGCTCGAACTTGGACTTGTAGGCCATCTTCGGGCTCTCGCGGATCCAGTAGCCGAGGTAGAGGTAGGGCAGCCCGAGCAGCCGGCACTGCTCGATCTGCCACAGCACGTTGTAGGTGCCGAAGCTCGCGCCGCGCCGGTCGGGCTCGTAGAAGGTGTAGACCGACGACAGGCCGTCGGGCAGGTAGTCGACGATCGAGACCATGGCGAGCTGCCCGGCGTCGCGGAACTCGACGAGCCGGGTGTCGACGCGGCTCTGCAGCAGGAAGTGGGAGTACTGGTCGCGGCTGTCGTTGTCCATGCCGCCGCCGGAATGCCGGCGCGACTGGTAGCGCAGGTACAGCGCGTAGTGCTCGAGCCGGAACTTGAGCGGCTGGCCATGCGCCGTGAGCGAGGCATGCGCTTTCCACGCGCGCCGCTGCGAACGGTTGGCGGCGAACTCGCGCACCGGGATGCGCACGGGCACGCACGCGCGGCAGGCGTCGCAGTGCGGGCGGTAGGTGAAGATGCCGCTGCGGCGGAAGCCGGCCTTGACGAGGTCGCCGTAGAGCTCGGTATTGATGAGGTGGCTGGGGGTCGCGACCTGCGAGCGCGCCATCCGATCCGGCAGGTAGCTGCACGGATAGGGCGCCGTCACGTAGAACTGCAGTACGGCATGCGGCAGGTCGTTAAGTCTCGACATTCCACTTTCCCGATTCTGCGGGGTAGTTTACCAGCGCCTCCAGACGGCGCAGGAACCCCCGCCGGGGGATCTCCCGGGCGCCGAGCGAGGCGAGGAGCGGCGTGCGCATCTGGCAATCGATCATCGGGAACTCACGGGCCTTCAAGTTCCGTACCAGGCCGTGCAGCGCGACCTTGGAGGCGTCGGTGGCGCGCGAGAACATCGATTCTCCGTAGAACATGCGGCCTATGGCGACGCCGTAGAGTCCTCCGACCAGATCATTCCCGCGCCAGGTCTCGAAGGAGTGGGCGTGCCCGGCGCGGTGGAGCCGCAGGTAGGCGCGGCGCATGTCGAGCCCGAGCCACGTGCCCTCGGGCCGATCCGCGCAGCCCTCCAGGACCTGCGCGAACGCGGTATCGGCCCGCACCTCGTAGCCCTTGTTGCGGATGTTCTTGGCGAGCGAGCGCGAGACCTTCAGCTCCTCGCAGAAGAGCACCATGCGCGGATCGGGGGACCACCAGAGGATCGGCTCGTCTCCCGAGAACCACGGAAAGATGGGGCAGAGCGCGGCGACAAGGCGGCATCCCTCAAACAGCGCGCCCACTTCGGCGTTATATTCGTCGCTCGCGC
>DASRKB010000231.1:0-7758 GCA_035649175.1 Burkholderiales bacterium
GGTCGGCGTTGTCGTCGGCGAGTAGTACGCGCGGCGCGGCCCCCGCCCTTGCCTCCTCGCGCGGCTTGCCGTCGCCGGGTAGCCAGCTCATCGCCTCCACCACGTAGGCCTCGGCGCGCGGCGCGGCCGGCGTCGGCGCCGCCTCCCGCACACGCTCGGCGGGCAGGTGCGTCCGGCCGCGCGGGATGCGCACGGTGAAGGTGCTTCCCCGGCCTTCGGTGCTCTCCACGCCGATCGAGCCGCCGTGCAGCTTCACGAGCTCCTGCACGAGCGCGAGGCCGATGCCGCTACCCTCGTGGCTGCGGCCGCGCGCGCCCTCGACGCGGTGGAAGCGCTCGAACACGCGCGGCAGCGCGTCCGCTGCGATGCCGCTCCCCGTGTCGCGCACCGCGAGCTCGAAGCCTTCATCCTTCTCGCGCAGCGACACCGCGATCGCGCCCTTCAGCGTGAACTTGAAGGCGTTGGAGAGGAGATTGAGCACGATCTTCTCCCACATCTCGCGGTCGACCCACGCCGGCTCGCGGCCCGGCGGGCAATCGACCTCGAGCGCGAGCCCCGCGCGCTCGCACGCCGAGCGAAAGCTGCTCGCCAGCTCGGCGGTGAGCAGCGGCAGGTCCGTGGGCGCATACGAGGCCTGTGCGCGGCCGGCCTCGATGCGCGCGAAGTCGAGGAGCGTGTTGACGAGCTTGAGCAGCCGCTGCCCGTTGCGCTGCACGACCTGGAGCTCCTCGCGGCGATCGCCGCCCGCGATCAGCTCCTCCACCGGCCCGAGCATCAGGGTGAGCGGCGTGCGGAATTCGTGACTCACGTTGCTGAAAAACGCGGTCTTCGCCCGGTCGAGCTCGGCGAGAGCCTCGGCGCGGCGCCGCTCCTCCTCGCTCGCGCGCGCGGCGGCGATCGACGAGGCGAGCTGCCCGGCGACGAGCTCGAAGAAGCCGCGATAGCCCTCGTCCCAGGCCGCGCGCGAGCTCACGCCCAGCACCACCGCGCCGGTGGCGCGCTCCTGCGCGCGATCCTCCAGCGGCAGCACCATGGCGCTGACGGGCGGCTCCTCCCAGGGCCCCTGCGGCACGAGCGCGAACCTCGCCCCCAGGTCGCCGACGAGCGCTCGCTCCGCGAGCGGCCAGTTGCGCGGCTCGTCGCCGGGCGCCACGCCCGCGGTCGCCGCCAGCACCGGCCCGTCGAGGGCATGGACATAGAGGAGCGCGAACGGGATGTCCGCCGGAAGCCCGGCGAGCACCTCTGCCGAGCGCTGGCAGGCATCGGGGACACTGCGCGCCTCGGCCGGCGCTGCGGCGAGGTCGCGCAGGAGCTTCAGCCGCCGCTCGCCCTGGACCTTGACGGTGGTCTCGGTGCATGCGCAGAACATGCCGCCGATGCCGCCCGACTCGTCGCGCACCGGGCTGTAGGAGAAGGTGAAGAACACCTCCTCGGGGAATCCGCGCCGGCGCATGAACAGGCGCAGGTCGTCCGACCAGGTGGCTTCGCCATCGCGCACCACGCGCTCGACCATCGGGCCGATCGCGTCCCAGATCTCCGGCCACACCGCCATGCCGGGCTTGCCGAGCGCCCAGGGGTGTTTCTCCCCGAGGATCGGGCGGTAGCCGTCGTTGTAGATCTTGATGAGCTGCGGCCCCCAGAAGAGGAACATGGGGTAGCGCGAATTGAGCAGGATGCTGACCGCGGTGCGCAAGCTCTGCGGCCAGCGCTGCGGGGCACCGAGCGGCGTTCCTTCCCAAGAGAAGGCGCGCACGAGCGCGCCCATCTCTCCTCCGCCGGCAAGGAAGTCCTTTTCCATGTAATGCGGCGATTCTAGGGACGTGCGGCGAGGCCGCGCACGTCGGGATTCGCCCGACACGGTCGCGCTAGCGCTTTAGCTGTTCGGTCGACGCCACGGATACCGGCACGGCATCGCGCGGCAGCGCAGGCTCGTCGAGCTCGGACCGGACGTACTTCGCGAGCGCGATGATCATGCGCTGGCGCTCGCGGGTCAGGATCTTCGGATACTCTTCGAGCGTGAGCCTCGCCTGCTCCTCGATCTGGTGCAGCTTGGCGACGAGGTCCTCCCGTTTCATCCCACACACCCTACCCAAACGGCGGGCGACAGTCTGTCGTCGATGCGGGGAGTTTCCTGTCACGGTTTCCCTACATGCGTGCGGACCCGTGCGAAAGTGCACGCGCGGCGCTTGCCTAGCCCTTCGAGCCGCCCTCGTCGAGCGATACCAGGCCGCGCTGGATGGCGAAGCGCACCAGGCCCGCGACGTCGCGAATGCCGAGCTTCTCGACCAGGCGCGCGCGGTAGGTCTCGACGGTCTTCGGCGAGAGCGCCAGACGCTGCGCGATCTCGGCGCCGGTGCGGCCCTCGGCGAGGAGCTGCAGCACTTCGCGCTCGCGCGCCGAGAGGCGCGCGAGCGGGTCGTCCGGCTTGTCGTCGGCGTAGTCGTCGATCACCACGTCGGCGACGCGGGGGCTGAGGTAGCGTCCGCCGCCGAAGACGGCGCGGATCGCGTCGACCACTTCCTTCGCGGCGGAGCGTTTGACCACATAGCCCGCAGCACCCGCCTTCAGGGCGCGGCGCACGTACTCGCGGTCGGCATACATCGAGAGCACGATCACGCGGCACTGCGGCTCGCGCTCGAGAATTGCGCGCGTTGCGTCGGCGCCGTTCAGCTCCGGCATCGACAGGTCCATCAGCACCACGTCGGGCGAGAGCTCGCGCGCCGCGCGCACCGCCTCGCGCCCGTCGCCGACGGTCGCCACGACCTGCATGTCCGCCTGCGCCTCGACGAGGTGCTTCAGGCCCTCGGCGACCACGCCGTGGTCGTCGGCGATGAGGATCTTGATCATAGGGGAAGCCTGACCTCCACGATGGTGCCCTGGCCAGGGGCGCTCGAGACCGAGAGGGTCCCGCCGCCGGCCTCGGCGCGCTCGCGCATGCTCTTCATGCCCAGGCGCGTCGCGCTCGCAGCCGCCGGGTCGAAGCCGCGGCCGTCGTCCTGGATCCTCAGCACGAAAGCATCGTCGGCGATCCGAAGCGCGATCCTGGCGGTGCTCGCCTCCGCGTGCCGGGAGACGTTGGCGAGGGCCTCCTGCGCGACGCGGAACAGCACGATCGCGGCCTCGGGGCGCAGCTCGCGGATGCGCTCCTTCACCCCATCGTCGAGCTGGACGCGCAGCTCGGTTCGCCGCATGAGCTCGTCGGCGTGCCAGCCGAGCGCCGCGCCAAGGCCGTATTCGTCGAGCAGCGGCGGGCGCAGATCGGCCATGACGTTCTCGATGGTCTGCAGCGTGCCGTCGACCAGCGCGAGCGAGTCGCGCAGGCGCACGCGCAGCTCCTGCGGCGCCTTCTCGCCCAGCTGCCCGAGCACGATGTCGAGGTTGATGTTGAGCGCCGAGAGGTTCTGCCCGACCCGGTCGTGCAGCTCGCGGGCGATGCGCCGGCGCTCGGCTTCCTCGGCCTCGACCAGGCGGCGCGAGAGGCGCTGCAGGCTTTCCGCCGCGGCGCGCAGCTGCGCCTCGCTCTCCTTCTGCTCGGTGACGTCGAGGCACGCGCCGAAGAGCTTCACCGGCCGGCCCTGCGCGTCCTTCAGCACCCTGCCGTGGCTGCGCAGGTTGCGCGCGCTGCCGTCGGGGCGCAGGACGCGCTCCTCGAAGCTGAAGGGAAGCCCGTCGATGAGCGCGCCGGCCACCGTCTCGCTCACGCGGCCGCGGTCGGCGGGGTGCACACGCTCGAGGTAGGCCTCGAACGAGGGCGTGAAGCGGCCGCGCTCGACGCCGTAGATGCGATAGAGCTCGTCGGACCAGGTCACGCGTCCGCTCTCGGGGTCCCATTCCCACACGCCCAGCCGCGCGGCCTTCTGCGCCTCCTCGAGCAGCGCGCGGCTCGCGCGCAGCTCCTGCTCGGCGAGCTTCCTCTCGGAGATGTCGGTGGCGACCCCCCCCACGCCGGCCACGCGACCATCGCCATCGAACACCGGGAACTTGACCACGATGCTGGTGCGCTCGCCCTCGAGGTAGCGCGCGGTCTCCTCGAACTCGACGCTCTCGCGGCGCGCGATCACCGCGGCATCGTTCGCCTGGAAGGCGAGCGCCTGCTGGCGGGGGAAAAGCTCGGCGTCACTGCGGCCAAGGACCTGCTCGCGCCGCAGCCCGAAGCGCTCGAGGAAGCGGCGGTTCACGAAGCGGTAGTGCCCTTCGCGGTCCTTGAGGAACATCACCGCCGGGGAGTGTGCCGTGAAGGCTTCGAGCAGCTGCTCCTGGTCGAGCGCGAGGCGCGCCGCGGTCGCGTCGGTCTCCATGCCGGGGGCATCATACGCCGTCGGTCGCTAGGGAGAAATCCGCCCCGCCACGCGGAAGTTCCCCGCGCCCAGAGGCATGAGGACGATCGCCTCTCCCATCGCGGGGTGTTCGCCGGTGAGCGCGACGGTGGTCGAGCCGTGCGTGACGAGCACCAGGTTCCCCTGCGCGGGACGCTCGGCGATGAGCTCGCGGAAAGCGGCCACCTGCCGTTCGCGGTTCTCCGCCCGCCCGAAAAGGTTGCCGAGCGCCGGGTGAGTATCCGGCCGCACGCCAAACGCGTGCTCGGCGGTCTCGATGCACCGGCACCATGGACTCGAGAGAACCCGGCTGACGGGTACCCGATGCTCTCGGAACCTGTCCCCCAGCCGGCGTGCCTGAGCCCGTCCCAGCTCCGACAGGTTGCGCTGGGTCGTGCAGTCCTCGAGCCGGAATCCGGGCGGGTCGCCGGTGCCCGGCGTCGTCTCGGCGTGGCGCACGAGCACGACCTGCCCGCCCCGCGCGAGCAGCGCCCAGAGGTCCTGCGCGGCCGCGGCGGCCGGAAGGAAAAGCCCGACGAGCGCCAGCGCACGAAGCATGCTTGTAGGATAAGGCATGGAACCGCCTTCCCGGGAAGGGCCGTCGCTCGATGACATCCGTGCCGCCGCGGCGCGCCTGAAGGGCGCGATAGAGCCTACGCCCTGCCTGCACAGCCGCACGCTTTCGCGGCTCACCGGCGCGGAAATCTTTCTCAAGTTCGAGAACCTGCAGTTCACCGCCTCGTTCAAGGAGCGCGGTGCGCTGAACCGGCTGCTCGCGCTCTCGGAGGCGGAGCGCGGACGCGGCGTCATCGCCATGAGCGCCGGCAACCACGCGCAGGCGGTCGCCTATCACGCGGCGCGTCTGGGCGTGCGCGCGGTGATCGTGATGCCCCGGGGCTCGCCCAACTCGAAGATCCGGAACACGGCCGTCCACGGTGCCGAGGTGGTGCTCGAGGGCGAGTCGCTTGCCGACGCGGCGCGCCACGCGCACGAGCGCGCCGCGCGCGAGGGCCTTGTGTTCGTGCACCCCTACGAGGACCGCCACGTCATCGCCGGCCAGGGCACCGTCGCGCTCGAAATGCTGGAGGCGCTACCCGGGCTGGAAATGCTCGTCGTTCCCGTGGGGGGCGGCGGCCTGATCTCCGGCATGGCGATTGCCGCCAAGACCATGAAGCCCCTGATCCAGGTCTTCGGCGCGGAATCGAAAAGCTATCCGTCCATGCATCAGCGCCTGGCCGGGCTGCCGGTACAGGTGGGCGGCGACACCATCGCCGAGGGCATCGCAGTGAAGGACGTGGGCGACACCGCGCTCGGCGTGGTGCGCCGCCTGGTTGAAGCGCTGTTCGTCGTGGAGGAGGAGACCATCGAGCGCGCGGTCATGGCGCTCATCGAGATCGAGAAGACGGTCGCCGAGGGCGCGGGCGCGGCGGCGCTCGCCGCGATCCTCGAGAACCGCGAGCGCTTCGCCGGCCGGCGCGTTGGCGTGCCGATCTCGGGGGGCAACATCGACAGCCGGGTGCTCGCCTCGGTGCTGATGCGCGGCCTGGTACGCGACGGACGCCTGGTGCGCCTGCGCGTCACGCTACCCGACGTCTCGGGCAGCCTCGCCAAGGTCACTGCGCTCATCGCCGAGGCCGGGGGCAACATCGTGGAAGTCATGCACCAGCGCATCTTCGGCACCGCGTCGGTGCGCTCTCCTCAGGTGGAGTTCCTGGTGGAGACGCGCGAGCGCGAGCACACCGAGGCGCTCGTCGCGCTGCTCGAGAGGAACGCGGTGAGAGTCACGGTCAGCTGACGCGATAGTCCGGAGGAACTGCCTCGCCTTCACACCGGCAGGCGGCTCCTCAGCCGAACATCGCGCAATGGACACCGCGCGCGAGTGCTACTACGCCCTGCGCGAGCTGGTCGCACGCCACCCCGGAGGCGCGAGCAGCGAGGCGGCCGCTGCCGCGCTGCGCAAGCTTTGCCGCGTCGCCGCGCTGGTCGCCGACGACGCGGCTTGCGCCGCCGCGATCGCCCAGGTGCAGGCGTGCGGCGAGGAGCTTTTCTCCGGCGGCAGCGGCGGCAACTGGGTGCGCCGGCGCCTGCTGCGCGCGCTCGAGGACTATCAGGCCCGGCTCTCCGTCCTGGAGGCGTCGCGAGGCCCACGTAACGCGACGGCTGTCGCTTCGCGGTGAAGCGGGGACCAGCGAGGGAGCGGAGGAACGAAAGCCGCTACGCCGCCGCGCTGGCGCGCTTCATGCGCGCGAGCCAGACCTCCCGGGCGATGAGCACCGCGCCAGCGATCGCGCCGACGACGTCGGTGATAACGGCGCCGGTAAAGGCGCCCGCCGGGATGAGCGCGAGCAGTCCCGACACGCCGAACGCGATGCGCAACCCGCCGGCGAGCGGCCGCATGAAGTAGCCGACGATCGCGATCGAGACGAGCCAGATGCCGAGCGCGGCGGTGACGAGGGCGATCGCCACCGCGTCGGCCGGCCCGATGAGGAGCAGCGTCGGCGAGAGCACGAAGAGGAACGGCACGATGAACGCCGACCAGCCGAAGCGGCAGGCTTCCCAGCCGGTGCGCATCGGGTCGGCGCGTGCGATGCTCGCCGCGGCGAAGGCCGCCACTGCGACCGGCGGCGTGATCATCGACATCATGCCGAAGTACATGACGTAGAGGTGCGCGGCCACGGGGTTCACGCCCACCTCCATCATCGCCGGCGCGACGAGCGCGGCGAGCAGCACGTACACGCCCACGGTCGGCAGCCCCATGCCGAGCAGGATGCACACCAACGCCGCGAGGAGGAGCAGCAGCACCAGGTTGCCGCCCCCGAGCTGCACGAGCGCCAGCGTGAGGTTGAAGCCGAGCCCCGAGATGGACAAAACGCCGATCACAAAGCCCGCCGCGGCGGTGATGAGGATGATCTCGATCACCGCGATCCCGGTGGAGCGCAGCGTGTCGAGCATCGGGCCGAGGCGCGGCCGCTCGCCGCGGTAGCCGAAGACGAGCGCGCCGCCGATTAGCGTGACGGCCGAGGCGAGCACCGCGGTCTCGGGCTGCTCGTTGAAGCTGAAGAGCGCCACCATCAGCACCACGAACGGCAGGAAGAAGTGCATGCCTGGGAGCACGTCGCGCCAGCGCGGCACCTCTGCCTCGGCTCGTTCATGCTGATGTGCACGTCGGTCGCCACGTTGTTCTCGACGCGCGTCACGTCGCTCGCGAACCTCGATGCCGTGCCGGTGCCCGGGTGCATCTCGTGCGTGAACTTGCGGAGCGTGACCGCGAACGGCAGCGGCCAGCGCCGCCGGTGCAGCTCGATCGCCCAGTTGCGCCCGTCGACCTTCGTCACGTAGGGCGGGCGCTGCGGGAGGCCCCAGAGGATCGTCTCGCGCCTGAGGGAGCCCCCGACGAGCCTCACGGTGATGCCGGGCAGGTTCTGCTCGGCCTCCATCGCCG